>JBKJIE010000117.1:0-26833 GCA_046598715.1 Acidimicrobiales bacterium
CCTCAGCCAGATCGAGCGGGGGCTGCACGAACCGTCGGTGCGGGTGCTCAAGGCCATCGCTGGCGCCCTGAACCTTTCGGCGGAGTCTCTGCTCCAGCAGGCGGGGATCCTGGACTCCCAGAATGAGGACGAGGCACCGAGCGTGGCGACCGTGGAGGATGCCGTCGCCGCCGATCTCGCCCTCAGCGCGGACCAGCGTGCGGCACTGTTGTCCGTGTACCGGAGCTTCGTCGACGATCCCGAACCACCGAGACGGGCGACCGCTCGCCCGCGCGCACCCAAGCCCTGACGCGACTGAGCGGCGCCCCGGGGGGAGGGCGCCGCTCGTCGCAGCAGATCCACGAGGGATCCGGCGTCACAGGGCAGAGCCCTGCAAGCTTGGGTCAGGCAGCCTTGGCAGCCTTGACGACCTTCTTGGGCTTGGCGAAGCCGGCGATCGGGGCGACGGTCTCGAGGACCGAGGTGACGATCGCGGTGTTGGCGTCGATCAGCTTCTTGGCGAAGGCGACCTGGCTCTCGACGACCTCGATGGGGGTCGGGAGGGTCTTGGGGTAGGTGACCTCGGGGAGGCGGGCACCGACGAGCTCGACGCCCTTGGCGACGTACTCCACAACGGGGGCCTGGGCCTTCTTGACGAGGTCGACCAGCTGGTCTTCGTAGCTCACGACGGTGTCGAGGATGGTGGTCATGTGATGCGCTCCTTGGCGGGGGGGACGCTGCTAACTATAGCTAGCATCTGCTTGATATGCAACGTGACCTGGGGCTCACACCACGGATCACAGGCACAACAGCGACAGGGTGGTCCGCGATGCCTGGTTGGAGTCGACGCTGCGCCATGCCGCCTTGGTCGCTCGCACGACGTAGTAGTAGGTGGTGGAGAAGATGAGCGGGCCGTCGGTGTAGGTCGTGGTGCCCGCACCCGAGACCGTGGCCACCGAGGTGTACGGGCCGCCCGACACCAGCGAGCGCAGCACCTCGTAGCCGTCGGCCCAGGTTGAGGCCGACGCGGTCCACGTCAGCTTGATCGACGCCGAGACGGCCACGGTGCAAGGACCGGCGGCGGCGGCCAGGCTGGTCGGAGGGCTGATGGTGCCCGTGGCGTAGGTGCCGGCGGCCGTCGAGCTCGAGGTGTACGCAGCCAGTGCGACCGACGTCGCACTCAGCACCAGCACCACTGCGGCCGCGATGGCCCGCCCGAGGACCCGCCGCATCACGCCTGACGGACCTCACTGATGACGGGGCGCGACCAGATGCTGATGAGCCAGCTCACCAGCAGCAGGCCGGGCACCAGGTACAGCGTCGCCAGCCGGAGGAGAGGCGAGCGCAGACCCTGGATCAGCCAGCCCGCCGCCGGCACGACCGCAGCCCGTCGCCACGCGGGTGCCGAGGAGATGCGCGCCATCCACGGATCGGCGGACGCGTTGGCGTCTCCCTGCGTCTGGATGACCGGATGCTCACCCCGCTCCACCAGGTGGATGATCCGGTGCGTCACCACCGGGTGCCCGTCGACCGGCGCCTCGAAGGTGACCACATCGCCCACCTTGAGCTCGGCCGGATCGACCGGCACGAGCACCGCGATCGAGCCCGGTGGCATCGCCGGCCGCATGCTGCCGGTGAGGACCGTGGCCGTGCGGTAGGTGCCGGTTCGAGGTCCAACGCCGACCGCCAACAGGAACAGAACTGCGAGCGCGAGCCCGGCTCGCAGGACGGTGCGTCCTACGAGCCGGGCTCCCAGTGCCAACCGCCGTCGTGCCATCCCGCCTACTGGTTGGTGGCGGCGCGCTGCGTGCCGACGAAGCTGTAGGTGACCGTGGAGGTGAGCCCCTGGAAGGTGTTGCCGGCTGCCGAGGGGAGGGTCAGGGTCAGGCGCAGTCGGTCGGTGCCGCCGCTGGTGAGCGACGCCAGGCCCGCCATGCTCAGGCTCGAGCCGATGACGGCGCGGGAGGCGACGATGGTGGTCGTCGTGCCAGCACAGGTGTAGGTGAACGCCGGGGACGTGCCCGCCTCGACCCAGGCCACCGAGCACTTGTCGATGACCATCTGCAGACCATTGGTGGCATCGGTGTCGAGCAGCGAGCTCGGCGACGCGGTGGTGGTCAGCGCGACGGAAGCGAGGTTCTCATTGCCCGTGTTGGACAAGTCGAACGATCGCTGCACGGTGTCGCCCGGCACGAGGGCTGATGCGTTGACGGTCAGGCGGTTCGTTGACGCGCCGGTCGCGCCGAGCGCGATGGTCACGGTGCCCGACGCAATTGACTGCGAGGCAGACGTGGTCGAGGTGAACGTCGCGAACGTCCCCATGCCCGCGATGCTTGCCGCCGCTCCCAATGCCGCCAATGAGAGCAGCACCTTGCGAGATGTACCGCCGAAGATCTTCTGCATCGCCCGCACCTCAAGTTCGTTGGTCGTTGTGATGGCGCACCGGGTGGTAGCGCTGCGTGATACGTCGACTCACGCGTGCTGCCGCTGCATGACCCGGACGTGCCATTACAAGATGCCGACCGGACTAGTCCGGTCGGCATCCGACAGGAGCGCGAGGTCATGTCGAGAAAAGCCGACCAACCTTGTCGGCTTTAGCGCGAGGCGGCGCTAGGGTCAGGCCCGCACCACCGATCCCGATTGCCACAGGAGGCACCATGGCCGTACGCCTGGGAGACGAAGCTCCCGATTTCACCGCCGACAGCACCGAGGGCCCGATCAGCTTCCACGACTGGAAGGGCGACAGCTGGGCGGTGCTCTTCTCGCACCCGAAGGACTTCACGCCCGTGTGCACCACAGAGCTCGGCCGCGTGGCGGCCCTCAAGCCGGAGTGGGACAAGCGCAACGTGAAGGTCGTGGGCCTCTCCGTCGACGGCGTGGCCGAGCACAAGGAGTGGAGCCAGGACATCGAAGACGTCACGGGCTCCACGCTGAACTTTCCGCTCCTGGCCGACCCTGATCACAAGGTGGCCGACCTCTACGACATGATCCACCCCAACGCCAACGACACGCTCACCGTGCGGTCGGTGTTCATCGTCGGGGCCGACAACAAGGTGAAGCTCACCCTCACCTACCCGGCGTCGACGGGCCGCAACTTCGACGAGATCCTCCGCGTCATCGACTCCCTCCAGCTCACGGCCAACCACAAGGTGGCCACGCCGTCCGACTGGAAGCAGGGCGAGGACGTGATCATCGTGAACTCGGTGTCCGACGAGGAGGCCAAGGAGGCCTTCCCGAACGGCTGGGACGCCAAGAAGCCGTATCTGCGCCTCACCAAGCAGCCCGGCTGATCAGGCAGCGGCGCTGAGGCCCACGGCGAGGCTGAACGCCTGACGCCAACCGGTCTCCGACATCCCGAGATCGGCGAGGCGCCGATCCGCTCCTGACGCACGCACCGCGGCGTCGGCCTCACCACGGGCCGACGCCGCCGTCGCGTCAGCCAGCCGCGCGAGCGCTTGCGACACTCGGTCCTCGGTGGCATCGGCCGCGGCGCGCACCTGGTCGAAGGCGGCGATCGCAGCGGTGTGGTCGCCGCGCCGGGTGTGCGCGAGTCCCCGGGCCATGCCGGCCACGAGCCGGTCCATGTAGCTGGCTCGCTGGTGGGCATCCACCTCATCCGCGGCTGCGATGGCCTGGTCGAGTGCGCCACATGCCGCTTGGGACAGCGCGAGCGCCGAATGGAGGTTGGGGTCGATCTCGGGCGCCATGCGGCGCTCGAGCGCGGTGAGCACCTCGACCGCGCCGGCGACGTCGCCGGACTGCAGCCGGTGCAGCCCCACGGCCGCGACCCGCTCGCTGTCGCCCACGATGAGCTCATCAGAGTCGTCGCCGTCGATGAGGCCCGGCACGGAGGCCAGGAGCTCCTCGCTGCGAGCCACATCGCCCACCTGCACGGTGGCGCTCAGCCCCGCCATGACAGCGACGAGGTGCTCCCGGTCGGTGCCAGGGAGGGTGCCCAGCCTGGTGACCGAGGCGACCATGGCCAGGCCCTCCTCGATGCGGCCCGCCAGCACCAGTGCCCGGCCCAGCACGGCCGAGGACTGGCCCCGACCGAACACATCCCCGATCTCCTCGAACAGCTCCCTGGCCTCGGTGAGGCGATCGATGGCGCTCAGGGTGCGACCGGTCCAGAGGCGCACCGATCCGGCCAGCACGAGCATCATGCCCAGGCCCCAGCGATCCCACCCGCCGCGCGCTTCGTCGAGGATCCCCTCGGCCATCTCCCCCGCCTCGACCGTGTAGCCCTGCTGGAAGCGGGTCCAGGCGAGCAGCCCGATGGCCCAGCCGAGCGCGCCACGGTCGCCGAGCTCCTCGAAGGTGGCGGCCGCTCGTCGGAGCCGGACCTCCGCCTCCTCCGCGTGTCCGGAGTAGAACGCGCACCAGGCCAGGTTCTGCATGGCCCACGCCACACCGCGGCGGTCGTCGAGGGCCTCGAACCGGGCCAGCGCCTCCTCGAGCAGCTCGGTGGCCTGCTCGTACTCATGGCGGAACAGGGCGCCGAAGCCGCGGAGGCGGAGCACCTCGGCCTCACCCGAGGCGTCGCCTGTGGCGATGAACACCTCACGCGCCTCGACCAGGGCGTCGTCCGCCGCGTCCCACCGCGACTCCTTCTGCTCGATGTCGGCCAGCACGAGCAGCGCGTGTCCGAGATCGGCCTGACCGTCGGCCCCCGCTTGGCGAGACTCGAGCACAGCCGCCTGGGCGTCGGATCGGGCCGGCGCAAGCTCTCGCTGGCCCGCCAGTGCCTTGGCCCGACCGGTGAGGAAGGCGCGGTGCCGAGATCCGTGGTGGCCGGCGAGGAGCCGCAGCCCTTCGCTGTAGAGCCGGTCGGCCACCACCGGGATCTCCGCCTGGGTAGCCCGGGCCGCGGCGCGCTCCAGCCACAGGAGGGCTCGCTCTTGGATGTCGGGCACGAGGCCATCGACCGGACCCAGCTCGTTGGCCAGCTCGGCGGCCCGGACGTAGTTGTGCGTGATGCGGTCGAGGACCGCGTCGCGCGTGGTGTCCTCGTGCTCCTCCATCCACATGGCGATGCCTTGGTGGGAGCGGGCTCGGTCGGCCTTGGTGAGCGTGCTGTAGGCCACCTCCCGAACGAGGTCGGAGCGGAACGTCCACTTGGCGCTCTCCCCCGAACCGCTCAGGATGAGGAGCTCCTTGGCCTCCAGCGACTCCAGCACCGGGTGCACGTCGGCGAGGCCGAGGTGCTTCTGCGACATGACCACGATGGCGTGCAGCGCGCCCCGACGGCCGAGGACGGCGCAGTCGTCGAGCACCCGACGCTCGTCGGCGGTGAGGCCGTCGAGGCGCGCGGCCACGAGCCCACGCAGCGTGTCGGGCAGCTCCACGAGATCAGCGGTTCCGGGTCGGCTCGACGCCTCGGCGCCCACCATCCCGGCGTCGGCCAGGAGGGTGACGAGCTCCTCGAGGAAGAACGGGTTGCCGCCGCTGCGAGCCAGCAGGGCGTCGACCAGCTCAGCACCGAGATCGTCGCCGGCCAGCTCGGCGAGCAGCTGCGAGGCGCTGTCAGCCGTGAGCGGATCAAGGGTGAGGACCACCAGGTTGTGGCGACCGTGCGGCGGGTGCCAGCGCTCCTCGATCACCTGGCGCGCGGTGGCCAGGATCACGAAGCGGCGGCTGGCCAGCCGATCCAGCAACGTGTCGACGAGCTCCAGCACGAGGTCGTCGGCCCAGTGGAGGTCGGAGAGCACGACCACGACGGGCCGGTGCAGCGAGACCCGCTCCGCGTACGTGACCACCGCGGCGGTGGCCTCCTCGCGGGCGCGGGCGGCGTCGATCCCGCGGAGGGCAGAGTCGTAGCCCATCAGGTAGAGCAGGCCCTGGTGCACCCGCTCGACCTCGGTCTCTGAGGCGTCCTCACCGAGCGCGATGCGCACCGAGACCAGCGCCAGCTCGATGGCGCGGCCCGCTGGATCGCTCGATCGGATCCCGCAGCCGTGGCGCAGCGCGTCGGCCACCGGCCACCACACGTTGGCCTCGCCGTAGGGCACACAGCGACCCTCGAGGACCAGGGCGTGGTGCGTGCACTCGGCCCCAGAGGCCAGCTCCTCGGCCAATCGGGACTTGCCGACGCCAGCCTCACCGAGCACGAGCAGGAGCGACGCCCGGGCGTTGCGCACGACGTTGTCGACGCTGTGGGTGAGGAGCCCCAGCTCGGCGTCGCGCCCGACGAGCGTGGCCCGGTTTCGTTCCGGGCGGTACCCGGGCGGGGCCAGGGCATCGAGGGCCTGGAACACCGGCACGAGCTCCTCGCGACCCTTCACATCGATCGGCTCGAGGGTGTCGTAGCGCACGACGCGCCGTGTCGCCGCGTAGGTGGCGGCGCCGACGAGCACCGTGCCCGGTGCGGCGGCGGTCTGCAGGCGGCTGGCCGTGTTCACGACGTCGCCCATGGCGGTGTAGTCGCCACCGGAGCGCAGCGCGCCGACGAGCACCTCGCCCGTGTTCACCCCCACGCGCATGCGCACCGAGATGCCCAGCTCGCTCGACGCCTGCTCGAGGGTCTCCTGCATGCGGAGGGCAGCGCGGACCGCTCGCTCAGCGTCGTCCTCGTGGGCCACTGGGGCCCCGAAGAGCGCGACGATTGCGTCGCCGATGATCTTGTCGACCCGACCACCGAAGGCGTCGATGTCGGCCACCAGCCGCTCGAAGCACGAGTCGACGAAGTTCTTCACCTGCTCCGGATCGCGGGTCTCTGACATCGCCGTGTAGCCGACGAGGTCGGCGAAGACCACCGTGACCACGCGCCGCTCATCACCACGTAGCCGCAGGTCCTGTCCGCAATCGGGACAGAAGCGCGCGCCGGCCGGAACGTCGCTCCGGCAGCTGGGGCAGGTCACCGTGCCTGAATCTACCGGGATGGGACATAACCTCCGCATCCATTGCGCGCGGCGCGGCCAGCCCAGCCGCCCCTAGTGTCTGGCGCCATGACGACGACCTCCCCCACCGCCGGTCCGGCCACCTCGATCGCGGCGCGGGCGGTCGATGCCACGAAGGTCTATGGCTCCGGCGACACCGAGGTACGGGCCCTCGACGGCGTCACCGTCGACTTCGAGGCGGCCCGCTTCACCGCGATCATGGGCCCGTCGGGCTCGGGCAAGTCAACGTTGATGCACTGCGTGGCCGGGCTCGACTCGCTCACCTCGGGCCAGGTGTTCATCGCTGGCACCGACCTGACCTCGCTCGACGACAAGGCCCTCACCCAGGTGCGGCGCGACCAGGTGGGCTTCGTGTTCCAGTCGTTCAACCTCATCCCCACGCTGTCGGCCTTGGAGAACATCACCCTCCCGATGGACCTCGCCGGTCGCAAGCCCGACAAGACCTGGCTCGACTCGGTGGTGGCCGCGGTGCACCTCGGCGATCGCCTTGGTCACCGTCCCAGCGAGCTGTCGGGTGGCCAGCAGCAGCGGGTGGCCGTTGCCCGCGCCCTCGCCGCGCAGCCGAAGATCATCTTCGCCGACGAGCCCACCGGCAACCTCGACTCACGATCGGGTAGCGAGATCCTCGGGTTCATGCAGCAGGCCGTCACCGAGCTTGGCCAGACGATCGTGATGGTCACCCACGATCCCGTGGCCGCAGCGCACGCCAGCCGCGTGGTGTTCTTGGCCGACGGTCACATCGTCGACGAGATGACCGACCCCACGAGCGAGCTCGTGCTCGACCGCCTCAAGCGGCTCGGGGACGGCTGATGCTCCGAGTGACGCTGCGCTCCTTCTGGGAGCACAAGCGACGCCTGATCTCCACGATCGTGGCGATCGTGCTCGGCGTGGCCTTCATGACCGGCACGTTCGTGCTCACCGACACCCTCGACAAGGTGTTCGACGACCTCTTCGCCACGTCGAACAAGGAGGTCAGCACCCAGGTCCAGGGCACGGTGCTGTTCAGCGACACCTTCGGCGGCGACCAGCGGGGGCTGCTCGACCCGAGTCTCGTCGACACGGTCGCCGCCGTCGAGGGCGTCGACGTCGTGGATGCCTACGTCATCACGATCGGCTTCGGGAGCACGAACCGGATCCTCGCCCCGAGCGGGAAGCCGATCGGGGCCTCGCAGGGGCCTCCGACGCTCATCGAGAGCTGGGTGCCCGAGCCCAAGCTCACCGCCTACGAGCTCCAGGCGGGCCGCGGGCCCACCGCGGACAACGAGATCGCCCTGAACGTGGCGGCCATCGACGAGGGCGGGTTCGCGCTCGGCGACCCCGTCACGGTCGTCAACCAGTTCGGCAAGCAGCAGTACACGCTGGTCGGCGCGGTCACCTTCGGCACAGCCAAGAGCTCAGCGGGAGCGGTGTCGGCGGAGTTCACGCTGGCGGAGGCCCAGAAGCTCGCCGGCACCGACGGCAAGATCCAGCAGGTCAATGCCCGGGCCAAGCCCGGCATCTCGGAGGAGGAGCTGACCCGTCGCATCGCCAAGGTGCTCCCTGCAGGTGCCGAGGCGATCACCGGCACCGCGGCCGCCGCCCAGCTCTCCGCGAGCGTGCAGTCCGGATTCAGCTTCTTCAAGATCATCCTGTCGGTGTTCGGCGCCATCGCGCTGCTCGTGGGCGTGTTCGTCATCTCGAACACGTTCTCGATCCTCGTGGCGCAGCGCACCCGTGAGCTGGCCCTGCTGCGGGCCGTGGGCGCCAGCCGTGCCCAGGTGCTGCGCTCGGTGCTGGCCGAGGCAAGCCTCGTCGGCCTCGTGGCGGCGGTGCTCGGGCTCGGCGCCGGGGTCGGCCTGGCCAAAGGTGTCACCGCGCTCCTCGACGCCGCCGGCGCCGACCTCCCCACCACCACCCTCCAGATCCGTCCGACCACCGTCGTCCTCGCTGTGGTGCTCGGCCTCGTGGTCACGCTCACGGCCGCCCTCGTGCCCGCGATCCGGGCCACCCGGGTGCGCCCCTTGGCCGCCCTGCGCGACATCGCCATCGATCGCTCCGGGGCCTCGAAGGGACGCGTCGTCCTCGGGCTGGTCGTGCTCCTCGCCGGTGCCGTCAACCTGTCGGCCGCCTGGACCGACGGCTCATCCGAGTCGATCCCCAGGGTCGGCCTCGGTGCCCTCCTCATCGTGGTGGGCACGATCATCATCGGACCCATCACCGCGGGGCCGGGCGTGCGCGCCTTGGGCGCTCCCCTTCCGGCGATCAAGGGCGTCACCGGCAAGCTGGCCACCGAGAACGCCGCCCGGAGCCCCAAGCGCACCGCGGCCACCGCGTCGGCGCTCATCATCGGCGTCGCGCTCGTGGGCTTCATCACCGTGTTCGCGGCGTCGGCCAAGCGCTCCGTCACCGCCGTCGTGGAGCGCGGCTTCACCGGCGACTTCGTGATCCAGAGCTCAGCCGGCAGCTTCGGCCCCCCGTCGGGGTTCCCCGCCGCCGTGGCCGACGCAGCCAAGACGGTCGACGGGGTCGACGTGGTCGTGCCGCTCGGGTTCGGCCGCGGCGAGTTCACCTACCCCGACGGCAAGAAGGCCACCCAGTTCGTCACCTCCATCGAACCGGCGCGCCTGTCCGAGGTGCTCACGCCGCGGATGACGCAGGGCGCGGTTGCAGACCTGCGCGACGACGGCATCATCGTCGACCAGGCCTTGGCCAAGACGCACCACGTCAAGCTCGGCGACCACATCGGCGTCACCGTTCCCGGCGGCAGCTCGCTCGACCTCGTGGTGCAGGCCATCAGCGACGACCAGAACCTCCTCGGCTGGTTCACGATCACGCGCACCACCTATGCCAGCGTCGTGCCCGAGCTGCTCGACGTGCAGGTCTATGGGAGCGTCCGCAAGGGGGCCAACGTCGACGCGGTGATCGCACGGGTGTCTACCGCCATCGCGGGCACGCCGTCGCTCGAGGTGCTCGACCGCAAGGCCTTCATCGGCAACCTGGCCAGCCAGATCACATCGTTCGTGACCTTCATCTACGGCCTGCTCATCCTGTCGATCATCATCGCCTTGATCGGCATCGCCAACACGCTGTCCCTGTCGATCAACGAGCGCACGCGCGAGCTCGGCCTGCTCCGCGCCGTGGGCATGAACCGCGGCCAGGTGCGCTCCACGGTGCGTTGGGAGGCCGTCCTGATCTCGTTGTTGGGCACGCTCGTGGGCGTCGGGCTCGGTGTGGGGCTGGGCTGGGCGCTCATCCAGGCGCTCGGGAGCCAGGGGCTCACCGAGTTCGCAGTGCCGATCGGCTCGCTCGTGGTCATCACGATCGCCGCGGCCCTTCTGGGCACGGCAGCATCGATCCTCCCGGCCCGTCGCGCCGCCCGGCTCGCCATCCTCGACGCCATCGCCTACGAGTAGCGCCCTCGCTCACGCCGTTGTCACGAACGTCTGTTCGTGTAGGATGACCCTGTGTTCACCGAGGTCGCGGCCGACCGCACCGTCACCTGGCAGCCCTCGCTGCTCGGGGCCGACGAGCCTGCCTTCGACGCCCAGCTCGACCGAGCGCAGCGGCGGTTCCTGGGTGCCGGCGCGTGGGTGGACCTCGTGCCGGGCTGGGTCACCGGGGGTGACGCGCTGTTCCACGAGATCCTCGAGCAAGTGCCCTGGCACGCCTTCGAGCGCCCGATGTACGACCGGGTCGTGGGGGTGCCCCGACTCGAGACGCGCGCCTGGCACACCGGCCGTCCGAAGATCCTCGACCAGATGGCCCGCTGCCTCGGTGTCCGCTACGGCGTGCGCCTGCCCTCGATCTCGGCCAACCTCTACCGCGACGGCAGCGACTCTGTGGCCTGGCACGGCGACCGGATCGGCCGGCACCGCGCCGACACGGTCGTGGCGATCCTGTCGCTCGGCGCCACCCGCTCGCTGCTGCTGCGCCCCGATGGCGGCGGCCCGTCCACCGGCTACGCGCTCCACGCCGGCGACCTGCTCGTGCAAGGCGGCACCTGTCAGCGCACCTTCGAGCACTGCGTGCCCAAGCGGGCCCATGCCGGTCCCCGCATCAGCGTGATGTTCCGCGAGCGCGGCGGCAACTGACCCACCCATCCCAACTGCTTCCACCCGCTTCCACCCGCTTCTGTGTGCACGGAGCCACGCCGATCGTGGCTCCGTGCACACAGAAGCCCGGGGGGTAGCGTCGACCGACGTGGCCGGATACTCGGGGACGCCGCTGGCGCAGAAGCTCGGGATCGAGCCGGGGTCGTCGCTGGGCCTGCTCGGGGCGCCCGCTGGGTTCGCCATCGACCCCCTGCCCAGTGCCGTGGAGGTGCGCACCACCGCCCGCGGGCCACTCGATGTGATCGTGTCGTTCCACACGGCGCGGGCCGACCTGGCCAAGCGGCTGCCCACGCTGATGCGCGCCCTGCACGTGGACGGCGGGCTGTGGGTGGCCTGGCCCAAGCGTGCCTCCGGCGTGGCCACCGACATCACCGAGGACGTGGTGCGCGAGGTGGCCCTGCCCACCGGGCTGGTCGACGTGAAGGTCTGCGCCATCGACGACACGTGGTCGGGGCTGCGCCTCTGCTTACGCAAGGAGCTGCGGCCCGGGCGATCCCGCGCCGCCGGCTGACCCGCTGGCTACCGGTCGTCGTCGCTCGAAGCCACCTGCACGTGCCCCGCAGACCGGTTCTCCCGCTGCGTCACCCAGTGCGGTGTCGGATCCACCAGAACGTGGCTGCGACGACGGCAGCAGCAACCGCGAGGAAGATGACCAGCTCGCTGGCCTGGAGCTGCCAGAAGGAGCTGGAGGGAATCGCCTGTGTCAGGTTGTGGACCCCGATCCCGTGGGCGCACGAGGCGAGCGCCCTGTCGACGGCCGCGGTGGCCCGGGTGATGTGGCAAACCGCGACGAGATGGCTCTCGAGGTCCTGACCCGACACGGGGTGACCGGCCGCATCGACCGTGCGCGTCGAGAGCGCCCAGGCGGCACGCGGACCAGGTCCGAAGGGGTCGGTGCTGATGATGGTCACCGACACGAGGTGGGCTCGAACCAGCTTCTGGATGGCCAGTCGGACAACGAGGAAGGCCAGGAGGGTGGCGGCCATGGCGGGCAGGGTGCGCCGGGCGATGGCACCGATGAGGACGCCGAGCGCCAGCGCGAAGATCGTGTACCCGATCGGAATGAAGCCACGTTGGGCGAAGTTGGCGGGGCTGATGCGACTCGCAGCCGTTGCGTCGATGGGCGCGGACCACCAGGTGAACACGGCGGCGAGGAGCCCCACGATGGCCACCGACACCGCTGCGGTGAGCGCTAGCTTCACGGCGAGCCAGCGGTCACGAGTGATGCTCTGCGTCCAGGCGAGTCGGTGCGTGTGCGCCTCGAGCTCGCCGGCGATCATCGGCGCTCCCCAAAACGCGCCGATGGCAGCGGGCAGGCCGATGAGAACCGTACCGAGCAAGCGGAGCCATACATACACGCCCGTGAGCTCGGGGCGGCCGACGTGGGCGTACGCGTCCACCAGGTGCGGGCGGGTGGCGACCAACGCCACCACCACGACGAGGAGTGCCACCACGACAACCGCTGCCTGTGCTCGCAGCTGGCGCCACGCGAGCCAGGTCATGCGACACCGCAGACGCGGCCGCCACCGGAGCGGCCCGCCTCCGGCTGCCCCATGTAGGCAAGCACCAGCTCCTCGAGGCCCACGCTGGCAACGGTCCACGCCGGGTCGAGCAGAGGCCGGGTGCCGCGGACGAGAAGCGTCGTCTGGCGGGGGCTGTCGGAGCGCTCGATGACCTCGTGACCGCTCGGCTGGCCCGGTGGAAGCCTTGGCGCGGTGATGAGGCGGTGATCGCGAAGGATGTCGTCGACGTCGCCCGCGAGCTGGGCGTGTCCGTGGGCCAGGACGACGAGGTGATCGCACACGCGCTCGAGGTCGCTGATCAGGTGCGACGACATGACGATGGTCAGACCGTCCGCGGCCAGCTCCATGAGGTCTTGGAGGAACGCACGGCGGGCCAGCGGGTCCAGGCTCGCGACTGGTTCATCGAGCAGCAGGAGCTCAGGGCGCTTGCCGATCGCCAGCGTCAGGGCGAGCTGAGCGCGCTGGCCGCCCGACAGATCGACCGCCTTCTGATGGCGATCCAAGCCGACCTTGGCAACGCGCTCCCGAGCTACCGCCATGTCCCACGACGGGTTGAGGCGTGCACCCAGCTCGAGGTGGTCGCTCACGGTGAACGATCCGTAGATCGGGGCGTCCTGCGCGAGAAAGCCAACCCTGCCCAGCTGACCAGGGCTACGGCCTGGGCGTCCCCCGAGCACGCGGAGATCCCCCTCGCTCGGCTCGAGCAACCCCACGGCAAGGTGGAGGAGCGTCGACTTGCCCGCGCCGTTGCCGCCGACGAGCCCAACGACCCTGCCCGTCGGCACGCTTACGGAGGTGTGCCGCAGTGCCCAGCGCCCGCCGTAGCGCTTGCCCACATCCGTGGCTTCGATCGCACTCATCAGGCCGCGCCCTCGTCGGCGAGCATCCCGCGGAAGGTGTCCTCGAACAGCGCTGCGATGCTGTCGTCGTCGAGCCCCGCACGCCGGGCCTTCGTGAGCCAGCGGTCGAGGTCCTTGCGAAGGGACCGATGGGCGGCGAGCGAGGAGCCCGCCAGCGACCTGGTGATGAAGGTCCCGACGCCGGGTCGACCCTCCGCGAGCCCCTCGTGCTCCAGCTCTCGGTACGCCTTGAGCACCGTGTTCGGGTTGATGGCCACAGCGGCCACCACCTCTTTCACGGTCGGAAGCTGATCACCCTCGCGGAGCACGCCCAATCGCAGCGCCTGCCGAACCTGGTTGACGATCTGCCGGTAGGGCGAGACCCCCGACTTCAGGTCGATGCGGAACTCGATCATCAGACCACCCTATTCATCTATGTGACTAGATGAATAGTGCCTTGCGCACGTCCTTTCGTCAATCGCCAGACGAGGGTCCCTGCCCCGCCCGGATCGACCGCTGCTCCCGCGTCGCCGGGGCTACCCCAGGCGCGTCAGCACGTTGCGGGTGATCTGCTCGATCTGTGGGTCTCGGCCGGCGAGGCCGTGGGCCCAGTCGGTGGAGCCTGATGTCAGCACGGTGGCGCCCGCCTTGTTCGTGTAGGCGCCCAGCACCGCGTGGCCGTGGCGGATGCGCTCCATCGCCTCGGGCTCCCGCGTGCCGAACAGGCGCGACGCGATGTACTCGAGCTCGCTCGGCTCGCCCGGCTTGGGCGGACGCGGCGCCGTCTCGCGGGTGAAGTGCTGCGTGGGGCAGGTGCCGAGGATCTCGAAGGTCGTCGGCGTGCCGTCCTCGCCCGTGGGGTACGGCAGACCATCGCGGTAGGTGAACACGCAGCCGTCGCACTCGTAGCCCACGACGGTGGCGCCAGCACCGAGCACGTCGCCGTAGCCGAGCCCGGTGCCGTCGAAGATCCAGTGGCCGGCCCGGTGCACGGTGTAGCCGCCGAGGCCGGCGGTGACGTTGCGACCGATGCGGTGGTAGCCGCCGCGCGTGAACGACACGCCGGTCATGTGGTTCTCGGGGCGACCGACGACTACGTCGGACCAGAAGGTCGTGACCTCCGGCTCGCGGTCGGTGTCCATCAGCGGGTCGCTCTTGAAGAAGCCCTTGTACCCCACCATCACGTCGTGGTCGTCGCCCTCGATGCGGACCTGCCACAGCGACGTGTTGCCCGAGAGGAAGGCCGCGTTGCCGCCGCGGGCGATGAAGTCCTCGACGGTGTCGCGCATGCCGCGCGACCAGTACTCGTCGTGGCCGACGGACAGGTACAGCGCCGCGCCGTCGAGCACCTCGGGGTGCTCCTCGAGGTCGGCGTTCGTGCACACGCCGATCTCGAAGCCCTCGCGCTCCGCCCACGCGATGAACGGCTGCTCCCAGTCGGGCCACCCCGCCGAGCCCGCGTAGCCGGAGAGGTGGTTGAGCTGGATGTAGCCGACGTGGGCGGCGTTCTGCGGATCGGGCGCGCCCGTGCCCGTCACCCGCCGGCCCTTGCCCAGCGGCTTGTAGAGGTAGCCGGCCGCCATCGGCCGCTGCATCGACACGTGGGTGCCACCCGTGTAGAGGTTCGGCCCACCGAAGTCGTTGTAGGCGTGCCAGGTGTTGGTCGCGAGGGCGAGCACGATGCGCGCGCCAGCGGCTGGACGCACCACGAAGAAGGCGTAGTCGCGCCGCACCTTGCCGTCAACGTCGATCTCGAGGACCACCTCGTAGTAGCCCGACCGCCACGACGGGCCGACGTCCAGCGTGAGCGCGACCGGCCAACCGCAGCCCTTTGACGACGCGTCCTTCGGTGTGGCGTGCTCCTCGGCCGCCACCGCGTGGTCGCTGAAGAAGACCTCGCGCCGACCGCCGATCCGCGCCACCTCGACGCGCACCGGCCGCCCACCCGACGACGACAGGTGCAGCCCGACCTGCTCCCCCGCGCCCGCTGATTGCGGCCAGCAGTACCCCGTCACCACCTCTCGCCCCATGCGGCCGACCCTACCCGGGCGAGGTTCGGGGCATGAGCGCGCGCCCAGCGCGCCGTGGTGCCCCCAACCTCCCCATCCCGACGGGAATGGTGAGGCGAAATGACAGCCACGGAACCGATGTGGAGTGGGAGCATGCGCGGGTGGGCGCCGAGACGACTCGATCACCCGGCCGACTGGTCGTCATCACGGGCTTGCCCGGCAGCGGCAAGACCGCCTCGGCGACCGAGCTCGCCGCCACGCTGCCAGCGTGTCGCATGTGCCCGGACGACTGGATGATGGCCTCCGGCATCGACCTCTGGGACCAGGCGGCCCGCGCCAGGATCGAGTCGTTCCAGCTGGCGTTGACCCTCGACCTGTTGCGCGCCGGCCAGCACGTCGTCATCGAGTGGGGGGTGTGGGCGCGGGAGGAGCGGGACGCGCTGCGCGACGCCGCGCGGGCGATCGGCGCCCCGGTCGAGCTCCGCTATGTGTCCGCCGAGGTTGATGAGCTCTGGCGACGAATCGAGCAGCGAGACCGCGAGGGCCGCTGGGGCGCCCGACCGATCACCCGAGAGGACCTCGACGAGTGGGTGGAGATCTACCAGTCGCCGACCCACGAGGAGCTGGCGACCTACGACGCCTGACGAAGCCGAGTGCCTCCACGAAGAACGTGCGCGCTCAGTCGATGTCCTCGTAGCCCAGCAGCAGCGCCGTCACGACAGCTCGTCGGGGAGCGTGCGCGCCAGGCCGGAGAGCTGCGCGGGCAGGTCGCCGTCATGGTCGAGGGCCAGGTGCCAGCGGTCGCTCGTGTAGCCCCAGTAGCGAACGTCGGTGATCCGCCAGTCAGGCTCCGCCTCGAGGTCGACGACCAGGTCGACGCACCCACCGTCGGTGCTGTGGGCGACGCCGCGGCAGAAGATCACCTGGCCATGCCCGTCAGACGCTCCCGCCTGGCCGGCCGCGAACCCGAGCGGCACGAGGATCGGGTCGAGGACCTCGGCAACGAGCGCCGGGGCCAGGTGGGGGCTGGGGTACGCGGCGAACGGCATGATGTCCATGCTCGCACGGCCGGCGTCCATGGCGACTGTGCGATTCGCGAGATGTAGGGCCCAGTGCTAGCGCTCGAGGTATCGGGCCAGTGCCATCGCCGAGCGACTCTACATCTCGGCCAAGACCGCCGACCGCCACATCGAGCACGTCGACACGAAGATCGGTGTCTCCTCGCGGGGGGCGGCCGCCCTGTGGGCCATGCGAACGCCCTCATCGACCAAGGGTTGTCCTCAACCAACTGGTTGACAAAGGCGGTCGACTCGGCCTACCGTCGTCCTCAACCGATCAGTTGCGCAAGGAGCCGTGCCGGTGGATGAGGAGCAGCTGTCCCGAATCTTCGCCGCCCTCGCCGACCCGACGAGGCGCGACATGGTGGCCCGTCTCGCCGTGGGCGACGCCACCGTCGGCGAGCTGGCGGATCCCTACGCCGTGTCGGTCCAGGCGGTGTCCAAGCACATCAAGGTGCTCACCGACGCCGGCCTGGTGAGCCAGCGCAAGGACGCCCAGCGGCGGCCGTGCCACCTCGAGGCGGAGGTGTTCGACCTGATGACCAAGTGGATCGAGCGCTACCGCCAGCAGGCCCAAGAGCGCTACGAACGCCTCGATGCCGTGCTCGCCGAGATCCAGGCCGACGAGATCCACGCCGACGAGCCCGCCCGGCATCGCCGACACCCGCACCCACAGCAAGGAGCAGCGTCATGACCACCACCAGCAACCGTCATCAGGTCTCGATCGAGGCCGACCCCGCACTCCCGATCCTCCGGATCACCCGCGACTTCGACGCCACCCCGGCCCAGCTCATGCGGGCCCACACCGATCCTGAGCTGTTCGCGCGCTGGGTCGGACCGAACCGGATGGAGAACAGGATCCTCGACTGGGACGCCACCACGGGCGGCCGCTGGCGCTACGTCGCCATCCGCGACGGCCAGGAGTACGGCTTCCACGGCTGCTTCCACGACATCCGCGAGGACCGCATCGTGCAGACCTTCACCTTCGAGGGCGACCCCGACGGCGTCGCCCTCGAGACGCTGTGGTTCGAGGACCTCGGGGACGGCCGCACGCGGCTCCACGCCCAGTCGCTCGTCGACAGCTTCGAGGGCCGCGACCAGTGGCTGGCCAGCGGCATGGAGACGGGCCTCGACGAGGGCTACGCCAAGCTCGACGTCCTCGTGGGTGAGCTCTGATGGGCAGCCCCGCCGACGACCACCGCCACATCGCCGGTGCCTTCACGGCCACGGTCGAGGGTGTCGCACCAGAGGCATGGCACAACCCGGCGCCCGTCGAGGGCTGGGTGGCGCGCGACGTCGTCCGCCACCTCGTCGAGTGGCTCCCCGCGTTCCTCCAGGGGGCCACCGGCATCACGCTGTCGGCGGGCCCGTCGGTCGACGACGACCCGGTCGGCGCCTGGCGCACCCAGACCGACGCCGTGCAGGCCCTGCTCGACGACCCGGCCACGGCCGAGCACGTGCACGACCTCCCGCACATCGGCACGATGGCGCTCGAGCAGGCCATCGCGATGATCTACACCAACGACGTGTTCCTCCATCGATGGGACCTGGCCCGGGCCACCGGCCAGGACGAGACGCTCGACGCGGACAGGTGCGCCGAGATGTTCGAGGGCATGCTGCCGATGGACGAGATGCTGCGCCAGAGCGGTCAGTACGGCCCCCGCGTCGAGGTGCCCGACGATGCAGACGCGCAGACCAAGCTGCTGGCCTTCATCGGCCGCACCCCCTGAGGGAGCGGTAAGGACGGCGCGTCAGGCGGGGCCGAAGCCGACGACCGCGCCGCGCTCGTCGAAGGTGATGTCGGGGTTCCAGGCGATCTCCCAGCGGTTCCCCTCCGGGTCGGCCACGTACCCCGTGCGACCACCCCACGGCCGGTCCTCGACCTGGCCCACCTTGCGAGCCCCGGCTGACGTCATGGCGCCGACCACCTCGTCGACCTGAGCCGCCGAGTCGACGTTGAGGGCGAACGTGTGCCCGCCCCATCCGTGCTTCACGAGGGGCTCCCCCGGAGCAGCTTCGGCGGCCAGGTCGTCGGTGCCGTACAGCGCGAGCACCACGCCACCGAGCAGGAAGGCGCAGAACTGGTCACTGGCCGATGGCAGGGGCGGCCAGCCCAGGCCCTTGTAGAACGCCTGCATCCTGGGCATGTCGCGCACCCCGAAGGTGACGAGGCTGAGGCGGGCCGGGATCGCCGTCATGCGTCGTTCGCCGGGCGCATCTCCGCCGGGTCCCAGAAGGCGCGCATCGTGGTGATGCGACCGTCGTCGTCGAAGGTCATGACATCGATGATGTCGACCACGAAGGTGGTGCCGCCGATGTTGGGGCGGGCCTGCATCGGGAAGGCGCACTCGCCGGCGGCGACCCGCACGGGGCCGGTCTGACGGAGCTCGATCGAGTCGGCCATGCCGCTGGACTCGTCGAAGAACCCACCGATGGCCTCCCGGCCCTCGCGGCGCGGGGAGCCGACAGGGTCCTCGATCCAGGCGTCCTCCGCGAACACGCCCACATAGGCGGCGCGGTCGCCCGTCGTGAAGGCGGCGCAGTAGGCCTCGACGGCGGAGCGGATGGAGGCGGCGTCAGCAGTCATGGCCGCGGACCCTACCCGCGGGCGCCTGCCGAGCCTCTGGTCGCAGGATCAACCGTGGCCCGCGGTCCCAGGTGAGGTAGTTCCAGGCCCAGTTGAGGAGCACCGACAGGCGGTTGCGCTTGCCCACGAGGAACACGAGGTGCAGACCCAACCACGCCAGCCAAGCCAGCCCACCACGCAGGCGGATCCTGCCTGGCAGCTCGGCCACCGCAGCCCGCCGACCGATCGTGGCCATCGTGCCCTTGTCGCGGTATCGGAACGGCTCGGTAGGTCGGCCTTCGAGCAGTCGGCCGATCTGCCGGGCCACGTGGCGGCCGCCCTGCATCGCCACGGGTGCCAGCTGCGGCAGCACCTGGCCGGCGCGATCGCTGGCGGCGGCGATGTCGCCGACGGCCCAGCCCCCACGGTGATCGGGGATGCGCAGGTCGGGCTCGACGGTCACCCGTCCGCCTCGCTCCTGGGTGACGCCGAGGACGGCCGCCAGCGGGTTGGCCTGCACACCCGCCGCCCAGACGAGCGTCTGACACGGGAGGACGTCGCCGTCGGCGAAGGTCACCTCGTCGGCGTTGACGGATGAGACCCGCACCCCGAGGCGCACCTCCACGCCGCGAGCGCGCAGCGTGTCGAGCGCATGTCGCCGGCTCGCCGCGGTGAACGGGTCGAGCAGGTGGTCCTGCATCTCGACGAGCACCACCCGGGCGCGGCTCAGGTCGAGGGCGGGGTAGTCCTTCCGGAACACCATGGCGAACAGCTCGGCGAGCGCGCCGGCCATCTCGACACCAGTGGGCCCGCCGCCGACGACCACGAAGGTCAGCCCGCCTCGATCGAGCACCGACGGATCGGTGTCGGCCGCCTCGAATCGCTCCACGATGTGGTTGCGGAGCGTGACCGCGTCTTCGAGCGTGTAGAGGGGGAAGCCGTGCTCGGCCGCGCCGGGCGTGCCGAAGTGGCTGACGGTGGCACCGCCGGCGAGCACGAGGTGGTCGAACGGGAGGTCGGGCTGGTCGGCGAGGTGCACCCGGCGCGCCTGCCAGTCGACCCCGGTCACCGTCGCCTGCCGAAACTGCAAGTTGCGCTGGCCGTGGAACAGGCCCCGCACCGCGTGGGCCACGTCGGCGGCGTTCAACCCCGCGGTGGCCACTTGGTAGAGCAGCGGCTGGAACGTGTGGAAGTTCCGCTGGTCGACGAGGGTGACCTCGACCGGCAGCGCGCGGAGGTGGCGAGCCACCTCGATGCCACCGAACCCGGCACCGACCACCACGACCTTGGGCACCACGGCCATGGTCGCAGCCTACCCAGGCTTGTGAAGATCTTCACGAGAAGCCTCCCCCCGCTTCTATGTGCCCGGAACCACGCCATGCGTGGCTGCGGGCGCACAGAAGGCGTGGGGGTGGGCACGGGGTCAGCGGTGCTGGCAGCTGGGGCACCAGTAGGTGCTCCTCGCCAGGTCGCCGTGGCGCGTCATCCGGATCGGCGTGCCGCACCGATGGCACGGCTGGCCCCGGCGGCCGTAGACGGCGAGGCCGGCGGGGTGCGTCCGCTGCTGGGCCTGACCGAGGTTGGCCTGGAGCTGGCGAGCCGCCGTGGACCACACCGCTCGGCGGGCGGCGTCGTCCACCTCGGCGACGGGGGTGGCGGGGTCGAGCCCGACGGCGAAGCAGGCCTCTGACTTGTAGACGTTGCCGATCCCCGCCGCGATCCGCTGATCCAGGAGCGCCTCCCCCAGCGTGGTGGTGGGCTCCGTGCGCGGTGCGATCCGACGCAGGACGACGTCGAGCACGGCATCGGTCAGTGACTCGGCGAGGCAGAGGTCGGGGCCGAGCGCCGCCAGGGCATCGGGCTCGGCCCCGGCGCGGTGATACGTCTCCACGACCGGAGCCTGGAAGCACACCGCCACCCACCCGCTGTCGGCGCCGACCACGGCGCGCGCCAGGTAGGCGGGCTTCTGCCATCGCTCGCGCTCGCGATAGATGTGCCAGGCGCCCGTCATCCGAAGGTGCGTGCGCAGCGTGAGGCCGCCCTCGAAGTGGATGAGCAGGTGCTTGCCCCTCGCCTCGACGAGCTCGATCGCAGTGTCCAGCGCCGGCGCATCACCTCGGAGGTGCGGCGCCTCGAATCGGGTCAGGCGATGACCCTGCAGCGCAGGCTTGAGGCGCGCCGCCGTCTTGAAGAGGGTGTCGCCTTCGGGCACGACCTCAGTGTGCCGCGACGCGGAGCACTCCGAGCGGGCAGGATCCCAGGGTGCATCTCCACGACGGCGATCGGTCGACCTGAGGTGGAGACGACCCGCGTCGACCGGTGGGTGTGGGCCATCCGCTTGTACAAGACCCGCGCCGAGGCCACCGACGGCTGCCGCGGCGGCCACGTGCGTGTCAACGGGAAGCCGGCCAAGCCGGCCACCCCGGTGAGGATCGGCGATCGCGTGGAGGCACGCGTGCACGCCGCCGACCGCATCGTCGAGGTGACCCAGGTGATCGACAAGCGCGTGGGGGCGGCGCTGGCCGCGGAGTGCTATGTCGACCACACGCCGCCCGTTCCCGAGGTCGACCGTACCCGCGTGGCCGAGCGCGAGCGCGGCGCCGGTCGGCCCACCAAGCGCGAACGGCGCGAGATCGACCGCTGGCGCGCGCACTGACCGGTTCTGTGCGCCGTCAGCACCGCATGCCGATGCTGGGCGCACACAGAACGGGTGGGCACGTGCGAAGGTTCCTGCGTGTCTGCACCGCTCGAGCTCCGATTCGTCCTGTCGGCTGATCGGCTCACCGCGCTCCCCGAGAGCCCCGCTGAGGTGGCGGTGGTGGGTCGGTCGAACGTGGGGAAGTCGTCGCTGATCAACGCGCTGGCCAACCGCAACGGACTTGCCAACACGTCGAAGACACCGGGACGCACCCAGCTGCTCAACTGCTTCGAGCTGCCCGACGGCACCACCGTGGTCGACTGTCCCGGCTACGGCTACGCCAAGGTCTCGAAGGTGCAGCGCGCATCGATGGCGTCGATGATCGAGCGCTACCTCGTGGGGCGGGAGCAGCTGCAGATGGTGCTGGTGCTCGTCGACGGCGAGATCGGGCCGACCCCGCTCGACCAGTCGATCCTGGAGTGGCTGCGCGAGGAGACGCTCCCGCACACCGTGATCGCCACGAAGCACGACAAGGTCAAGACCAAGGTGCGTGAGAAGCGCAAGAAGGAGCTGGCCGCCGGCTGCGGCCTCGAGCCCTCCGATGTGGTGTGGGTGAGCGCCAACAAGAACGTCGGGATCGACCGCCTGCGCGACCTCGTGCGCCTCTGGCTCAGCTGAACCACCGGGGTCGGGCAAATCGGCACAAGCGGCGCACGCACCCGCGCCTCGCTGATCGACGTGGGAGGCTCCGACCGTGGGCGATGTGTTCGACGGTCCTGCCGATCCCTCGCGGCGCCGGCTGCTGCTCGGCGGTGCCGCCGCCGTGGCCGGTCTCGTGGTCGGGTGCAGCAGCGACAGCAAGAACGGTGCGACGCCGACCACGGCGGGCAGGACCACCACGACGCGCCGGCCGCCAGCCCTCGCGTCCGACCCGTTCACCCTGGGCGTCGCCTCCGGCGACCCGCGCACCGACCGCGTGATCCTCTGGACCCGGCTGGCTCCGGATGCGGTCGCCGCCGACGGCCTCGGTGGCATGCCCGACCAGCCCGTCGATGTGCGGTGGCAGGTGGCGACCGACGCATCCTTCGCCAAGATCGTCACCGACGGTGTCGCCACAGCCGACCCTCGTCACGCCCACGCCGTCCACGTCGACGCCACGGGACTCGACCCCGCCACCGACTACCACTACCGCTTCGTCGTGGGCGAGCACACGAGCCCCGTCGGGCAGACGCGCACCCTGCCCGACGGGTCCCCCGAGCGGTTCGCAGTTGGCGTCGTGAACTGCCAGTGGTTCGAGACCGGGGCCTACGCCGCTTACCGCCATCTGCTCGACGAGCCTGTCGACCTCGTGCTGCACCTCGGCGACTACATCTACGAGTACGCGGGAGCCACTGCGGGTCCCCGCACCGTCGCCCCCGACCACGCCCTCGTGAGCCTCACCGACTACCGCCTGCGGTACGCGTCGTACCGGCTCGACGCCGACCTGCGGAACGCCCACGCCCGGTTCCCCTTCATGCTCACCTGGGACGACCACGAGGTGGCCAACAACTACATGGGTGACGTGCTGGTCGGCGAGACCGACACGCAGGTGGGCAAGGATCGTAAGGCCGCGGCCTATCAAGCCTGGTGGGAGCACCTGCCCGTGCGGCTCGATCCGCCCGATGGCTCCGCGCTCGCCGTCTACCAGGCGCTCGACGTCGGCGACCTGGCCCGCATCTACCTGCTCGACCAGCGCCAGTACAGCGACGTCCCGCCGTGCCGAGACGTGGCCGGCGTCGCCAGCGACTTCGGCAACTGCCCCGCCCGCAACGACGACGCCGACCGCACCCGCCTCGGCGCCGAGCAGGAGGCGTGGTTCGCGAAGTCGTCGTCGGCCAGCACGGCCACCTGGAACCTGATCGGCAACCCGGTGGTGCTGGCCGGTGTCGACGCGGGCAGCACCGTGGACGGCTCGAAGTACTACCTCGACACGTGGGATGGCTTCCCGTCGGCGCGCCATCGGTTCATCTCGCAGCTCGCCACGATCGACAACCCGGTCGTGCTCACCGGCGACTACCACGCCGGCATGGTCCTCGACGTCCACGAACGCCCCTTCGAGGACAGCCCACTGGTGGCGCCCGAGTTCATGGCTCCGCCGATCTCGTCACCGCTCTTCGCTGACGACGTGAGCGCCCGCACGCCCCAGCTGCGCCAGCAGCTCAAACGAGCACGGCTACCTCACCGTCGCCGTCACGCCGGAGCACGTCACCGTGCGCTTCCGGGTGCTGGCCGACGTCGCTGACCCCGCCAGTGCCATCGCCACCGGCGCCACCTGGGTGGTCACCGCGGGCAGCCCCGAGGCACAACCCGCGTAGCCAGCCGGGCCCAGTCGTCAGCGGCGGGCGGCGGGGCGGCGGCGGCGCCAGGCGCTGGTGACGGCGAGCGACTGCCAACCAGCGTCGTCGCGGTTGATGTTGGTGCCGGGCGGGACGAGGGCATCGATGGCGTCGAGGGTGGCGTCTTCGAGGGACACCTCGGCGGCACCGATGCAGCCCTCGAGCTGCTCCTTGGTGCGGGGGCCGATGATGGCGCTGCTGATGGCGGGATGGGCCAGCGTGAAGGCCAGCGCCATGTGGGTGAGCGGCATGCCCGCCTCGGCGGCCACCTTCTCGAGCTCGGGAACGAGCGCCAGCTTGGCGGCCACCGCCGGGCGCTCCGGGTCGAACCGCTCCGGGAGACGAGCGGCACGGCCACTGGTGGGCGCGTCGGCACCGGGCCGGTAGCGACCGGTGAGGAAGCCGCCGTTGAGCGGGCTCCACGGGATCACGCCCATGCCGTACTTCTCGCAGGTGGGCAGCACCGACGTCTCGATGCCGCGTGCGAAGATCGAGTACGGCGGCTGCTCCACGCGGAAGCGCTCGTGACCGCGCGTCTCAGCCGTCCACTGCGCCTCGACGATGGCCTCGGCCGGGAAGGTGGACGACCCGAGGTAGCGCACCTTGCCCTGGTGCACGAGATCCGACAGCGCGGAGAGCGTGTCGTCGATGTCGGTGCCCGGCTCGGGGCGGTGCACCTGGTAGAGGTCGATGTGATCGGTCTGGAGGCGGCGGAGGCTGTTCTCCACCTCCGTGATGATCCACCGGCGCGAGTTGCCCTGGTGGTTCGGGTCGGTGCCCATGCCGCCGTGGAACTTGGTGGCCAGCACCACGTCGTCTCGACGCCCGACCAGCGCCTTGCCGACGATCTCCTCCGACTCACCGGCCGAGTAGACGTCGGCCGTGTCTACGAAGTTGATGCCGGCATCCAACGCCTTGTGGATGATCGTCACGCAGTCGTCGTGGTCACGGTTGCCCATGGCCCCGAACATCATGGCGCCGAGGCACAGTGGACTGACCTTCACCCCGGTCGAGCCGAGCGAGCGATACCTCATCGTGCAGACCCCCTGTCGCGAACGGCGGTCAGTCTGCCAGCCGGCCAGCGGGATGCCTCAGCGGCGCTCCGTGGCCTGGTGACCGGGATCGATGCCGGTCACCGCGGACAGTCGCAGCGGCGCGGCCGGCACCTCGCCAGCGCGCCCATCGGCGACAGCGAGCACGAAGAGGTCGTGGTCGCCGAACCCCGAGCCCCGCTCGATGATCCGACCGACGAAGCGCGCCGGACAGCGAGCGAGGAGCGGCACGCCACCGGGCCCCGGCTCCCAGTCGCAGCGGCCCAGCTTGTCGACGTCGTCACCGGTCTGGCCACCGAACAGCTCCGCCAGGTCGGTGTCGTCGTCGCCGAGTAGGTGCACCGCGACGTGCGTGGCCCGCTCGGCCAGCTCGTACGTGCGGTTGGCCACCGACAACCACACGGCGTAGCGGCGGGGCTCGATGCTGCACTGGCCGTGGAAGCCCACCAGGCAGCCGTCACGCTCGTCCTCGACGGACACCGTGACGACGACCATGGCCGAGTCCATGGCCGCGATCAGCTCGTCGAAGTGCTCGGTCGTCATGGGCTGCCGGATCTCCTCGAGGTCGCCGTGCTGTCGCCGCTCCCGCTGCACTTGCCCGACGTGGCCCGCATCCAGACCAGGCGCCTCAACGGGTGCGGGGGCGGCGGGTCCAGCCCTTGTAGGCCTGTTGGAAGCCAGCATGCTCCAACGCGGCCCGCACGTCGGGCGGGCTCTCGTTGACCGACACGCCGTCGATCGTGCGCAGCTCCAGAGACCGGAAGCGGCCGCGCTCGACGAGCCCCGCCAGGGCGCCGACCCAGCGATGGTCGTCGGCAGCGGCGGGGAACCGCACCAGGCGGTGCCCGCCCCGTTCGAGGTAGGCCAGCGCCTCGCCGGCGGCCAGCACCACGAGGGCACCGGCGGCGCGGGCGGGGCGTCCGTCGGTGGACGGCCACGGGATGGCCGCGCCGAAGGGCTGGGCGGGGTCGGTGGCGGCCAGCGCGAACGGCGCTTCGTCAGGCGCCTCCCGCTCGGCCCGCAGGCGGTCGACGGCACCGGGCACGGCGAACTGGGCCGCGCCGAGACCGGCCACGAAGTACCCCCGGCGCACCTGGCCCCGTTCCTCCAGAGCCTTCAGCACCGGGTACACCCCCGCGAACCCGCCCTCGGCGCCCTCGCCCAACGCCGCCTCGCGGGTGAGCACGCCGTAGCGCTCGAGCAGCTGCAGGGCCCGCGCGTGGGCCGCCTCGGTGGCGGTGGGGACCGGACACAGGAGCGGGGCAACGAGCGACCAGCGCCCCGCGGCGGCCGGTGGCCCGAGCCGAGCGAGCCGACCCGGGCGAGGGCGACCCCGCGCACCCCGACCGGCCTGACGGGCGGCCGAGCGACGACCGGTGCCGCCCACGAAGGCGCGCAGCGGAGCCAGCGAGTCGTTGGTGACGAGGCCGGCCCACACGAGGTCCCAGAGGGCGGCCAGCACGGTGGGGTCGTCGTAGGGCTGCCCCGCGTCTTGAGCCGCTCCCGTGAGGTCGGTCCAGAACGACGCGCCGCGGGCCTCGAGGTGGGCGAGCAGCGCGGCGTGCAGCGGCTCCGGCACGAAGGCGTCGTCACCGGCGGGGAGGAGCAGGCCGGCCTGGTCGCGGAAGGCGAGGCGGATGCGCCCGTCGGTGGACCCGATGGCGCCGGCGCCCACCCACACGACCTCGCCCGACGTGCACAGCGCGTCGAGGTCGGCTGGCTGGTGGTCGGGGAGGCGCGCCGCCAGCACATCGCGATCGAGCACCGATGCCACCAGTGGCGCCCCCTGGAGCTGAGCCAGCACCTC
>JBKJIE010000089.1:0-11375 GCA_046598715.1 Acidimicrobiales bacterium
GCGCGTCTCGTCGCCCCACTTCACGAACGGCCCGTAGCGGCCGTTGGCGGCGATGATCTCGCCGCTGTCGGTGGGGTGGGCGCCGACGACGCGCGGCAGCTGCAGCACCTGAGGCGCCTGCTCGAGGGTGATGGTCGACAGCGCCATCGTCTGGAACAGCGACGACATCTTCGGCTTGGTGTCGGGCGGCAGCGTGTCAGCGTCACCGAGCTGCACGTAGGGCCCGAAGCGCCCGCTCTTCGCGTAGACCGGCAGCCCAGTCTCTGGGTCGGCGCCGAGCGGCTCGCCGCCCTTGGGCGCCGAGAGGATCTCCACGGCCCGGTCGATGGTGAGCTCGTCGAGGGGAAGGTCCTCGGGGAGCGACGCGGTGTCGTCCCCTCGCTTCAGGTAGGGCCCGTAGCGCCCGTTGCGCACCACGATCGGCACGCCGTCCGCGTCGACGCCGAGCGGGATCGTGTTGATCGCCTCCGCGTTGGCCTGCTCGAGCGCCTGCTCCTTCATGGCGAGGAGCCCTGGATCGCCGTTGCCGAACCAGAACTTGTGGAGCCACGGCACCCGCTGCTGGCGACCCCCGGCGATCTCGTCGAGGTCGTCTTCCATGCGCGCCGTGAACTCGTAGTCCACGAGGTGGCTGAAGTGCTGCTCGAGGAGGCTCACGACGGCGAAGGCGTCGGTGGTCGGGATCAGCGCTTGGCCGCGCTTCCACACGTAGCCGCGGTCTTGGATCGTGTTCATGATGGAGGCGTAGGTGGAAGGCCGGCCGATGCCCTTCTCCTCGAGGGTCTTCACGAGGGTGGCCTCGGTGTAGCGCGGCGGCGCCTGTGTGGTGTGGCCCGACGCATCGACGGCCGGAGCGGGAAGGACCAGGCCTTCCTCAAGGGCCGGGAGCTTGGCGTTGTCGTCGCTGGCGTCGTCGGCGTCGTCGCCGCCGTAGCCGTAGACGGCCTGCCACCCCGCGAAGGTGATGGTGCGGCCGGATGCGGTCCACTCGGTGGCGACGTCGTCGGTGGTGCGCGCGCCGATCCGAGCGGTGACCGTGTTGCCACGGGCGTCGGGCATCTGGCTGGCCAGGGTTCGCTGCCAGATGAGCTCGTAGAGGCGGAGCTGGTCGCCCCGCAGCTCGCTGCGCAGCTGATCGGGGCTGCGCCACGCGTCGCCGGCAGGACGGATCGCCTCGTGCGCCTCCTGTGCGTTCTTGGACTTCTTGGCGTAGGTGCGCGGAGCGTCGGTGAGGTACTCGCGTCCGAACTGGCGCTCGATCGCCTGGCGGGCGGCGCGAATCGCGGTGTCCGACAGCGTGGTGCTGTCGGTGCGCATGTAGGGGATGTAGCCATCCTCATAGAGGCCCTGGGCGATGCTCATGACCTGACGAGCGCTCATGCGCAGCCGGGAGCCACCCACCTGTTGGAGCGTGGAGGTGATGAACGGCGGCTTGGGCCGCGACGTGTAGGACTTCGTCTCGACCGAGCTGACCGTGAACGGCTGACCCTCGAGTCGGCTCCTGAGGCCGAGGGCGGCAGCCTCGTCGAGCACGGCGATGTCATCGCGCTTGGTGGCGCCGGTGCTGTCGAAGTCGCGGCTGCCGGCCACCCGGGCGCCATCGATCGACACGAGCCCGGCGGTGAAGGCTGGCTCGGTGGGAAACGCCGCGGCGAGGTCCCAGTAGCTGGCGGCCACGAAGGCCATGCGCTCGCGCTCTCGCTCCACCACGAGGCGAACCGACGGCGACTGGACACGCCCCGCCGAGAGCCCCGTGCGTATCTTGCGCCAGACGACCTCGGACACCGGGTAGCCGTAGAGCCGGTCGACGATCCGACGGCTCTCCTGGGCATCGACCAGCCCGTAGTCGACGTCACGCGATGCCTCGATGGCATGCTCGATGGCTGACTGGGTGATCTCGTGGAAGACCATCCGCTTCACCGGCACCGTCGGCTTCAGTACCTCCAGCAGGTGCCAGGAGATGGCCTCGCCCTCGCGGTCCTCATCGGTGGCGAGCAGGAGCTCGTCCACGCCCTTCAGCGCCTTCTTCAGACGACTGATCGTCTCCTTCTTGCTGGCGTGCACCTCGTACTCGACGGCGAAGTCGTGCTCGGTGTCCACGTTGAGACCCTTGGCCGGCAGGTCACGGATGTGCCCCATCGACGAATCGACGATGAAGTCCGGGCCGAGAAACCCACCGATGGTGCGGGCCTTGGCCGGCGATTCGACGATGACGAGGTACTTGGGCATCGGCGCAACATTGACCTGACGCCGAGGGCGGTTGTCAAACGCCTGACCAAGTTCCCTACGGGAAGATCTTCCTGGCGAGCACCGTTGAGACCGTGCCCGGACCTCGAGCCGAGCCGATCGGGCTACAGGGTCTGGAGCAGGATGGCGTCGCCCTGGCCGCCACCGCCGCACAGGGCAGCAGCACCCAGGCCACCACCGCGCCGGGCCAGCTCGAGCAGGAGCGTGAGGGCAACGCGGGTGCCCGACATGCCGACGGGGTGGCCGAGGGCGATGGCGCCACCGTTCACGTTGGTGATGTCGTCGGTGATGCCCAGGTCGGCCATCGAGGCTAGGCCGACCGCGGCGAAGGCCTCGTTGAGCTCGAACAGGGAGATGTCGCTGACCTGCTTGCCCGCTCGCTCGGCGGCGGCCTTGATGGCACGCGCCGGCTGCGTGAGCAGCGACGGGTCGGGGCCGGCCACCTGGCCGTAGCCGACGACCTCGCCGAGGGGCGTGACGCCGAGGCGCTCCGCAGCGGCCTTCGAGGCGACGATGACCGCCGCCCCGCCGTCGGAGATCTGCGAGGCGTTGCCAGCGGTGATGTTGCCCGCCTTGTCGAAGGCCGGACGCAACGCGCCGAGCGACTCGACGGTGGTCTCCGCACGCACGCCCTCGTCGGTGTCGAAGATGACCGGGTCGCCCTTGCGCTGCGGGATCTCGACCTTGACGATCTCGTTGTCGAACAGACCGTCCTTGGCGGCACGGGCGGCCCGCTCGTGCGACTTGGCCGCCAGCTCGTCCTGCGGTTCGCGAGCGAGTCCGGCCGATGCCGCGTACTTCTCGGTGCCGGCCCCCATGGCCACCTGGTCGAAGGCGCAGAACAAGCCGTCGTACATCATCGAGTCGACGACCTTCTGGTCGCCGATCCGGTAGCCGGCGCGAGCACCGGGGAGGAGGTACGGCGCCTGGGTCATCGACTCCATGCCGCCGGCGACGACGATGTCGGCCTCGCCGTCCTGGATCATCTTGTCGGCCAGGTAGATGGCGTTGAGCCCCGACAGGCAGACCTTGTTGATGGTGGTGGCGGGGACGGTCAGCGGGATGCCGCCGTTCACCGCGGCCTGACGGGCCGCGATCTGGCCGGCGCCGGCCTGGAGCACCTGGCCCATGAAGACGTAGTCGACCTGCTCGCCCGTGAGGCCAGCGCGCTCGAGGGCCGCCTTGATGGCGAAGCCGCCGAGCTCAGCGGCGGAGAAGCCTGCCAGGGCTCCAGAGAGCTTGCCGATCGGCGTGCGTGCACCAGCCAGGATGACGGAACCAGCCATGGAGACTCTCCCAAGAGACGTCGAGTTGTGGTCCCGACAGCGTAGTGAGGGCTCCGCGAAGCGGGCCAGACGACCTCAGGTGGAGGCGTCGGCGGGGAACGCGTCGGTGACGGCGTGGACGATCGCCGACTCGAGCATCTTGTCGAGCTCCGAGCCAGAGGCACCGGCTCCGCGGGACGCCGAGGCGTGCGACCCGTCACGGGCCAGCTCGTCGAGATCGATCACGTGATCTGCTGACTGCGCCCGGGCTCGGGCGGCGGCCACGATCACCTCGGCCTTGCCCTCGGCAGCGACCAGGAGCCGGCGCGCCTTCTGGACGAGCAGGTCGGCCTCGGCCTCCCGCTGGTGGGCGTACTGGTCGGCCTGGGAGCGAGTGGTGCCCGCCACCACCTCGGCCTCGGCCAGGAGCGCCATGGCGGCCGAGATCGGGGGCAGCTCGCGGTCGGCGCGTGCCTCCGGGCTGGTGCTGGCCGGATCGTCGCTCATGGTGCCTCCAAGCCTCTGCTACCGGGGGCAGCTGCGGCGGTGTGTGCTGCTGACAGGTTCGCTGTACGGCCCACCCGCACCTCCGCCGCTCGGCCGCTCCACACCGAACAGGCGCAATGGTAACGGTTGGCCCAAGTTCCGTCACCCCGCTACGATTGACGGACCTGCAGCGGGCCAATGACGTCCCACCGCAGAGCTCTGGACCACGCCCACGATCCACCGCTCCACGGGAATGGATGATCAATGCCTCAGCAGACCGACCCTCAGGGTCTCCCCGCCGACCGTCGCGCCCTCACCGTCGCGCCGCAGAAGCAAGGCCTGTACGACCCGCGCTTCGAGCACGACGCCTGCGGGGTGTCCTTCGTGGTCGACATGCACGGCCGCCGCAGCCACCGAATGGTGGAGCTCGGCCTGCAGTCGCTGTGCAACCTCGATCACCGCGGCGCCACCAACGCCGAGCCGAACGTCGGTGACGGCGCCGGCATCCTGATCCAGGTCCCCGACACCTTCCTCCGCGCGGTCGCCGGCGTGGAGCTGCCTCCGGCCGGCCAGTACGCCACGGGCATCGGGTTCCTCCCGCGAGAGGCCGACGCCACCGCCGCCGCCATGGCCGGCGTCGAGAAGATCGCTGCCGCCGAAGGCCTGCGGGTGCTGGGCTGGCGCGACGTCCCGGTGGACAACACGATGGTCGGCCAGCAGGCGCTCGACGCCGAGCCGAGCTTCCAGCAGGTGTTCCTCACGACCGCTGACGGCCAGCCCACCCTCGCCGGCATCGAGCTCGACCGGCGGTGCTTCGTGGTGCGCAAGCGAGCCGAGCACGAGCTGGCCGGCAGCGTCTACTTCCCGAGCCTGTCGGCCCGCACCCTCGTGTACAAGGGCATGCTCATCTCGCACCAGGTCGGCAGCTTCTTCGTCGACCTCACCGACGAGCGCGTGGAGTCTTCGCTGGCCCTCGTGCACTCCCGCTTCTCGACGAACACGTTCCCGTCGTGGCCGCTGGCGCACCCGTACCGACTCGTCGCCCACAACGGCGAGATCAACACGGTGATGGGCAACGAGAACTGGATGCGGGCCCGCGAGGCGCTGCTCGAGAGCGACCTCATCGAGGGCCTCGAGCGCGCCTTCCCGATCTGCACCCCCGGCAGCTCCGACACGGCTCGCTTCGACGAAGCGCTGGAGCTCCTGCACCTCGGCGGCTACTCGCTGCCCCATGCCGTGCTCATGATGATCCCGGAAGCCTGGGAGCACCATGAGTCGATGCCCGACTGGAAGCGCGACTTCTACCGGTTCCACGCCAGCGTGATGGAGCCCTGGGACGGCCCCGCGTCGATCGCCTTCACCGACGGCACCCTCATCGGCGCGGTCCTCGACCGCAACGGCCTCCGCCCCTCGCGCTACTGGGTGACCGAGGACGGCCTGGTGGTCATGGCGTCTGAGGTGGGCGTGCTGCCGATAGACGTGTCGACCGTGGTGCAGAAGGGTCGTCTGCAGCCGGGCCGCATGTTCTTGGTCGACACGAGCGCCGGACGCATCGTCGACGACGACGAGATCAAGGAGGCGCTGGCCAGCCAGCAGCCCTACAGCGAGTTCCTCCACGCCGGCCTCGTGCACCTGGACGACCTGCCCCCTCGCGACTTCCTCACCCCGCAGCACGCCTCCGTCGTGAAGCTGCAGCGCATCTTCGGGTACACCTCCGAGGAGCTCAAGATCCTCATCGGGCCGATGGCGCGGACCGGAGCGGAGCCGATCGGCTCCATGGGCACCGACACGCCAGTGGCCGTCCTCTCAGACCGACCACGTCTGCTCTTCGACTACTTCCAGCAGCTGTTCGCACAGGTCACCAACCCGCCGCTCGATGCCATCCGCGAAGAGCTGGTGACCTCGATGGGATCCGGCCTCGGCCCGGAGGGCAACCTCCTGCGGCCCGGACCAGCCTCCTGTCGCCAGGTCGCGCTCCCCTACCCGATCATCACCAACGCAGAGCTGGCCAAGCTCCTCTACATCAACGACGACAACGACATGCCAGGGTTCAAGCCGTTCGCCATCGACGGCCTGTACCGGGTGGCCGAGGGTGGTCCGGGGCTGCGGCGCGCTCTCGACGAGGTACGAACCAAGGTCAGTGCCGCGATCGCGGATGGCGCCAAGATCATCGTACTGAGCGACCGCTACTCCTCCGACGAGCTGGCGCCCATCCCGTCGCTGCTGCTCACCGCGGCCGTCCACCACCACCTCATCCGAGAGAAGACCCGCACCCGCGTGGGCCTCGTGGTGGAGTGCGGCGACGCCCGCGAGGTGCACCACATGGCCCTGCTGCTCGGCTACGGCGCGGCGGCCATCAACCCGTACCTGGCCTTCGAGACCATCGATGACCTCATCGACCAGGGCGTGCTGACAGGGATCACGAAGCACCAGGCCATCAAGAACTTCGTCAAGGCCAGCACCAAGGGCGTGCTGAAGATCATGTCGAAGATGGGCATCTCCACAGTCGCGTCGTACACCGGTGCGCAGGTCTTCGAGGCCATCGGCCTGTCCCAGGATCTGATCGACGAGTACTTCGCCGGCACCACCAGCCGCATCAGTGGCGTGGGGCTCGACGTGCTGGCCGAGGAGGTGGCCGCCCGTCACCGCTTCGCCCACCTCGAACGCCCCGAGGAGGCCGCCCACCGCGACCTGTGGCTGGGCGGCGAGTACCAGTGGCGCCGCGAGGGCGAGCACCACCTCTTCAACCCGGAGACGGTCTTCAAGCTCCAGCACGCCACCCGCACGAAGCGCTACGACATCTTCAAGGAGTACACGAGCCGCGTCGACGACCAGTCGCGCAAGCTCGCGACGCTGCGCGGGCTCTTCGAGCTGCGAACCTCGGAGCGACAGGCCGTGCCCATCGATGAGGTCGAGCCGGCCAGTGCGATCATCAAGCGCTTCTCGACCGGCGCCATGAGCTACGGCTCCATCTCGATGGAGGCCCACCAGACGCTCGCCCTCGCCATGAACCGGATCGGCGGCAAGTCGAACACGGGCGAGGGCGGCGAGGACGCCGAGCGCCTGTACGACCCGGAGCGTCGGAGTGCGATCAAGCAGGTGGCATCAGGCCGGTTCGGCGTGACCTCGGAGTACCTCACCAACGCCGACGACCTGCAGATCAAGATGGCTCAGGGGGCCAAGCCTGGTGAGGGTGGCCAGCTGCCCGGCAACAAGGTGTACCCGTGGATCGCCAGGACGCGGCACTCCACTCCGGGTGTGGGCCTCATCTCCCCGCCGCCCCACCACGACATCTACTCGATCGAGGATCTCAAGCAGCTCATCCACGACCTGAAGAACTCGAACCCCGCCGCGCGCGTCCACGTGAAGCTCGTGGCCGAGGTGGGCGTGGGCACCGTCGCCGCAGGCGTGTCGAAGGCCAAGGCCGACGTCGTGCTGATCTCCGGCCACGACGGTGGCACGGGGGCGAGCCCACTCAACTCCCTCAAGCACGCCGGCGCTCCGTGGGAGCTCGGCCTCGCCGAGACGCAGCAGACGCTGCTGCTCAACGGCCTGCGCGATCGCATCGTGGTGCAGGCCGACGGCCAGATGAAGACCGGCCGCGACGTGATCATCGCGGCCCTGCTGGGCGCCGAGGAGTTCGGCTTCGCCACGGCGCCACTGGTCGTGTCTGGCTGCATCATGATGCGGGTCTGCCACCTCGACACGTGTCCGGTGGGCGTGGCCACCCAGAACCCGGAGCTCCGGGCGCGCTTCAACGGCAAGCCCGAGTTCGTCGAGACGTTCTTCGAGTACATCGCTGAGGAGGTGCGCGAGCACCTTGCCTCCCTTGGCTTCCGCACGATGGCGGAAGCGATCGGCCATGTGGAGGCACTCGACACGAAGACCGCAGTCGATCACTGGAAGGCCAGCGGCCTCGACCTCTCGCCCATCCTGCACCAGCCCGAGAGCGCGTTCGAGCAGGACCTGCACTGCACCGGCGAGCAGGACCATGGCCTCGTGGACGCTCTCGACAACGAGCTCATCCGCCTTGCCGCCCCGGCGCTCGAGCGGGGCGAGCGCGTGCAGGTCGACCTGCCCATCCGCAACGTCAACCGCACCGTCGGCACGATGCTGGGCCACGAGCTCACCAAGCGCTACCGCGGCGAAGGGCTGCCCGACGATACGATCCACGTGCGCTTCACGGGCTCGGCCGGTCAGAGCTTCGGTGCCTTCGTGCCCAAGGGCATCACGCTGAGCCTCGAGGGCGACGCCAACGACTACGTCGGCAAGGGCCTGTCCGGGGGTCGCATCATCGTGCGTCCGCCCACCGACTCGCACCCCTCGTTCGTCGCGGAGAAGAACGTCATCGCTGGCAACGTGATGCTCTACGGCGCCACCAGCGGCGAGGCCTTCATCCGCGGCATCGTCGGCGAGCGCTTCTGCGTCCGGAACTCCGGCGCGACGGCCGTGGTGGAGGGCGTGGGCGACCACGGCTGCGAGTACATGACCGGCGGCCGGGCCGTGGTGCTCGGCGCCACCGGACGGAACTTCGGCGCGGGCATGTCGGGCGGCATCGCCTACGTCTACGACCCGGACGACACCTTCTTCCGGCGGCTCAACGCTGAGATGGTCGAGCTCGAACCGCTCGACACCGACGATGGCACCTGGCTGCGCGACACGCTCCGCAGCCATGCGCACGCCACCGGCTCCACCGTTGCGACCGGGCTGCTCGACCACTGGCACAGCGAGGTGCGCCGGTTCAAGAAGGTGATGCCGCGCGACTACAAGCGGGTGCTTGCGGCCGCACAGCTGGCCGAAGAGAACGGGCTCGATGTGGACGAAGCCATCATGGCCGCGGCCCACGGATAGGACGGACGACATGGGTGATGTGAAGGGGTTCCTGAAGCACGGACGCGAGACGCCGACGCGTCGGCCTGTGCCCGTGCGGCTGCTCGACTGGAAGGAGGTCTACGAGGCGTTCCCCGAAGACCACCTGCAGGTGCAGGCGTCACGGTGCATGGACTGCGGCATCCCGTTCTGCAACAACGGCTGCCCGTTGGGGAACCTGATCCCCGACTGGAACGACCTCGTGTACCGCGACCGCTGGCGAGATGCCATCGATCGGCTGCACGCCACGAACAACTTCCCCGAGTTCACCGGCCGCCTGTGCCCAGCCCCGTGCGAGGGCGCCTGCGTGCTCGGCATCAACCAGGACCCAGTCGCGATCAAGCAGGTCGAGGTGGAGATCGTCGACCGGGCGTGGGCGGAGGGCTGGGTCGTGCCGCTCCCGCCGTCGACGCTCACGGGCAAGAAGGTGGCCGTGATCGGCTCCGGTCCCGCCGGGCTGGCCGCCGCCCAGCAGCTCACCCGCGCCGGGCACGCCGTGGTGGTGTTCGAGCGGGCTGACCGCGTCGGCGGCTTGCTGCGCTACGGGATCCCTGAGTTCAAGATGGAGAAGCGCCATCTCGACCGTCGCCTTGCCCAGATGGAAGCCGAGGGCACCGAGTTCCGCGTCAACGTGAACGTGGGCATCGATGTCACGGTCCCCCAGCTCCAGACCGACTTCGACGCGGTGGTGCTCGCCGGCGGCGCCACGATCGCGCGCGAGCTGCCCGTTCCCGGGCGCGACCTCGATGGCATCCACCAAGCCATGGAGTTCCTCCCATGGTCGAATCGGGCCCAGCAAGGCGATCTGGCCGTCGACGACCTCCCCATCACGGCCAAGGGCAAGGACGTGGTGATCATCGGCGGGGGCGACACCGGCGCCGACTGCCTCGGCACCTCACACCGCCACGGCGCCCGCTCCGTCACGCAGCTCGAGATCCTGCCGCGCCCAGTTGACGGCCGACCCGACGCCAACCCCTGGCCCACCTACCCGATGAGCTACAAGGTGACCTCGGCCCACGAGGAAGGTGGCGAGCGCGTCTACTCGGTGAACACGGAGTGCTTCCTCGGCGACGACGACGACCACGTCCGAGCGTTGCGCATGCACGAGGTAGAGCTGCGCGACGGACGGTTCGAGAAGATCGAGGGCAGCGACACCGAGATCCCCTGCCAGCTCGTGCTGCTCGCCATGGGGTTCCTCGGACCACAGAAGGACGGCCTGCTCGAGGAGCTCGGCGTCGACCTCGACCCCCGCAGCAACGTCGCCCGCGATGCCAGCTTCGCCAGCAGCGTGCCCGGCGTGTTCGTGGCTGGTGACATCGGCCGCGGCCAGAGCCTCATCGTGTGGGCCATCGCCGAGGGCAGGAGCGCGGCTGCGGCCGTCGATCGCTACCTGATGGGCGACACCGACCTGCCCGCGATCATCGCCCCCACCGACCGCCCCCTCATGTGACCCCACGGCATCTGTGGAGCGGAAGGTTCAGGCGGCGGTGGCGCCGACCGGCTGCTCGGGGCGGCGCGACCAGATGTCGTTGCACGCCTCGCAGACCTCTTCGGGGATGACGCCGGCCCGCATGAGGACGGCAAACGCCTTGCAACCAAGGCAGATGCCGGCGAACGCCTCGAGCGAGGCAGCCACCACGAGCATGCCGAGCACCACCTGGGCGACGGTGAAGCTGCCGAACCCGTAGGTGGCGATCACCGCGGTGACCGTGAACGCCGCCCCGATGCCCTGGGCGAAGCGCTTGGGTGGGCCGGCGACGATCCGGGGGGCGATCGGCAGAGCCGGCATGATCACGCGGGTGACGAGCTGCCCGAGCGGGCTCAGCTTGGGGCCGGAGACGACCCGGGCCAGGAACCCATAGGCAAGGACGATCGTGAGCCAGCGCACCTCGAACACGATGGTGATGGTGGCGAGCGCCACGACACCCGTGGCCACGAGCCGAGCGCTGACCTCGTTGACCTCTTTGGGGAACCCCACGACCTGCATGGGCGCCACGATACCCGACCAACTGGGTCAACAATCAAGCGCACGATCCTTTTTCTGCGAGGCTGCGGCGGTGAGCGACGAGGACGTCTTCCCAGACCGCGACATGAGCCACCGCGACAAGGTCGTGTTCATGCTCGAGCGGGAGGGCTGGGCACTCGATGCCGTGCCGGCTCGCACCGACCTCGACCCGCCCTTCCCGCGCTACGCCTACACCATCGGCTTCGACGACCGATTCGGGTTCCCCGAGGTGTGCATCGTGGGCCTGTCCCCAGTCGCCTGCCGAGGCCTGTTCGACCTACTCGCTGACGCGCTCGCCGGTGGCACCGACCTCCCGATCGGGCCACCCTTCGTGGGCCTGCTCGACGACGATCAGCCCTGCGCCCTTCTGCCGGTGGATGCGGCGGCCACGGCGGGGCTGTTCCCCTCCTTGGAGGAGCATCAGCGGCTGACGGGCCACGTCGACGGCGGGTTCCGGATGGTGCAGATGGCGTGGCCGGACCCTGCTGGCGTGCTTCCGTGGG
>JBKJIE010000129.1:0-7421 GCA_046598715.1 Acidimicrobiales bacterium
ATCCTCGACACCGAGAGCTACCGCAAGCTCGGCCGCAACCAGCTGCGCGTGGCGCTGTTCCCAGCGATCGACCCCGACGACGTGACTGCGCTCACCCGCTGCATCGACCACGTGGTGACCGGGCTGGCCTGACGGGCCGGCTCAGCCTGGGGCGAACAACCCGCCCAGCGCGAGACGCCGCCGAAGGCGCACCACACCTACACCAAACCCGGCGCACAGCGGCAGGAGGATGACCAGCCGCACCCACGGTCGGGCGCGGCCGCCGTCGCTGGCGACCGGCGCGAGCGCGAACTGATCGTCGCCCTGTGTCGTAGGGGTTGTGGCCACGGGCACGGTGGTGGCTGACCCGTCGGCGCCCACGACGGCCGGCGGCACGTCGAACGACCCACCGGTGAAGTCGCCGCCGGAGCTCCCGCCGCCGAACGAGCCGTAGTAGTCGCTGGGGGGTTGGTCGGTCGTGCCGCCCGAGCCACTCGAGTCGGGGATGGTCTCGGTGGTGGTCGGGGCATTGGTACCCGTCGCAGTGAACTCGCCTGACGCGATGGGCACGACCATCCCGGGGCCGACCGGCGCCGGTGGTTGGTAGACGGGCAGGATCATGAGCGCCACCTCGCCACCATCGGGGGCCAAGGCACTGATGTCTCCAAGCCATGACCCGTCGGTGGTGCGGGTGAGGTTGGCCGAGACGGTGCAGTCCTCCTTGGGGGCATCGGCCAGCTTGCCGGGGTTCGCGGCCGCCCATGCCCCGGTGGTGGAGCACACCCGCAACCCCCCGAACTGCGTGCCGATCGAGCCCCCGCTGGCCTCGACGAGGTGGACCTGCAGCGTGTCGACATGGGTCGCAGCGATCGACAACCGGATGGCCGCCACGCTCTGGGTGTCGCCCTGAGGACCGGCCGCGACCTCGAACCCCTGCGCGGGCTGCGCCATGGCGGTCGGCTGCGACGACCACCACCCCACCTCCGACACGTTCACGCCGGTCGATTCCTGCGCGCTCACGCGCCACGGCCCGGCGACGAGCAAGACAGGCACCGCAACGGCGAGCGCGAGGCGCCTCATCGAGCGCCCGCCTTCAGCGGGGTGCGCCGGCGCGCCTTCGTGCCGTTGGAACCGTTGGAGCGGTTCCCTGCGGTGGTGGGCTCGGCATCGGATCGGTGGATGACCGCTTGGTCGCCGCCGAGGTACCCCTCGATCACGCGTGGGTCGTGGATCACGACATCGGGCACGCCACGGGCCACCACCGACCCGAGCTCGAGGGCGAGGAGCTCGTCGGAGATCCCGCAGATGAGCGGCATGTCATGCTCGATCACGACCATGGCGGCACCGGTCTGGTCGCGGATGTCGAGCAGCACGGGACCGAGTGCTTCGGTCTCTCGCTGTGCGATGCCCGACGATGGTTCGTCGAGCAGCAGCACCGACGGTCGATGGGCCAGCGTGCAGGCAAGGTCCACGACGCGCCGCGTGCCCGTGGACAGCTCGCCCACGAACTTGTCGGCGTAGGCGCCGAGGCGCATGAGATCGATCAGGCGGGTGACCTCTTCGTCGACCACCTTCTCCGACGCCGCCACGGCTGGCGAGAGCAACAGCGCCGCGAGCGGGTCGCGCACCTCGATGTGCCGCTCGAGGGCGGTGGCGATCGTCTGGCGGACCGTCATCGAGGAGAACAGGCGCGCATCTTGGAACGATCGGCCGAGGCCCGCCATGGCCCGGGCGTCGGGAGCCAGCTCTGTGACGTCGGTGCCCATCACCGAGACCCGACCCGCCGTGGGCACGAGGAACCCCGAGATGAGGTCGAGCACGGTGGTCTTGCCGGCGCCGTTCGGGCCGATGATGCCGAGGATCTGCCCTTCTCGGATGGCGAAGCTCACGTCCTGCACAGCCATCACGCCGCCGAAGTTCACCGAGAGCCCGTCGACATCGAGGGCTACCGGGTGCTCGCGACCACAGTGGGCGCACATCGGTTCGTAGACGGCCTTCGAGGCGCCGTTCCGCGCCGGCTCGACGGCACCTGGCGAGGACTTGGACGCCGCGCCCTCCAAGAAGACGGAGCGGAGGATCTCCGGGCGCTCGAGCAGCTCGGAGGTGGGACCGTCGAAGCGCACCTCCCCCTTCTCGAGGAACACGGCCCGATCGGCCAGGGTGATGGCCACGTTGACCGACTGCTCGACGAGCACCACCGTGGTGCCGTTGGCGTGGATGGCCCGCACGATGCCGAGCAGCTGTTCGACGATGACGGGAGCCAGACCGAGGCTGAGCTCGTCGATCATGAGCAGTCGGGGCCGGAGGATGAACGCCTGAGCCAGCGTGAGCATCTGCTGCTCGCCGCCGGAGAGGTTCCCGGCCTTCTGGGCGTGCCGCTCCCGCAGGATGGGGAACATGTCGAGCACCTGCTCGGTGACCTCGCGCACGTAGTCGGGCTCGTCGCTGAACAGCCACGCGGCCAGGTCGAGGTTCTCGGCCACGGTGAGGGTGGGGAACACGCCCTTGCCGCCTGGCATGAACACCACACCCTTGGCCACGGTCTCGGTGGGCTGATCGCCCGTGATGTCCGCTCCGTCGAAGGTCACCGTGCCGGCGCCGGTGCTCGCGAGCCCGGCGATGGCGGACAGAAGCGTGGACTTGCCGGCGCCGTTGGTGCCGAGCAGTGCGACGATCTCGCCTCGCTCCACGTGGAAGTCGACGCCGAAGAGCACCTGGGTGCGGCCGTAGGACACCTCGAGGCCCTGCACGAGCAGCAGCGGATCGGCACTCGGCTGCGACACCTGCGAAGGGCGTTCCATCTCGAGCGTGGCGTCGTCGTCATCGAGCACGCGGACGTCCGCCAGCAGGCTGGGCACCACCACGCCTCGTGCGCGGGCCACGGTGCGAAGAAGCCGATCGCGCGCGTCGTAGAACAAGCCCCCCAATCCCGAGGGCAGCACCATGAGGATGAACAGGACGCCGACGCCCGATGCCAGCAGCTGTGCCTCCTGGCGGGCGGTGAACGAGGAGTAGTTGAGGAAGGTGAGGTAGGCGGCGCCGAGCATGGCGCCGGGCAGCGAGCTCAACCCGCCCACGATGGCGATGGCGAGGAGCAGGATGCTCGTGTCGGCCTGCTGGAGCGTGTCGGACAACCGGTGCTGGTGGAACACGTACAGCGCGCCGGCCAGGCCCGCGATGAAGCCGGAGAGGGCGAAGGCCGTGAGCTGAGCCCGCATCGAGCTGATGCCATAGGCCTGGGCAGCGCGCGTGTTGTCGCGGTTGGCGACGATCACCCTGCCCGTGCGAGAGGTGCGAATCCGCCACACCGACACGGCCACCAGCGCGAACACGGCCAGCACGAAGTAGTAGTAGGCGTACTCGGACTCGAGATCGAACTTGTTGAAGATCACGGGCCGGAGGATGCGCACGTTGGGCTTGGGAACCAGCCAGGCGAAGTACTGCGAGTTCAAGAAGAAGGTGCCGGTGGCCACGGCGAAGCCGAGCGATGTGACCGCGAAGAAGGGGCCGGTGATCTTCAGGGCCGGCACACCGATGGCGATGGCCACGCCAGCGCCGACGAGCCCGGCGACGAGCATCGTGGAGAAGAACTCCTTGCCGTCTTGAGCCATCGAACCGGCGACGGCACCGCTGAGGGCGACGATCGCGAGGTGCCCGAGCGAGATCTGGCCGGCGAAGCCGGTGATGATCAGCAGCGAGCACATGATGATCGCTGAGATCACCCCGACCGTGAACAGGTTGATCCGACTCGGGTTCCAGGTGAGCGGCACTACCACGAGCGCGAGGACCGCGAGCCCGGACAGACCGATCACCCCGAGGCGGATCTCGGGCAAGCGTCGGAGCTCGCGAGGGATCGGGCGCACCTCCCTGATGGCAGCCCAGGTCGACGCTCCAGTGAGCCGGGCCCGCTCCAAACCACCGCCCCGCTGCACGAGCAGCGCCACGATGATCACGGCGAACAGCACGGCGTCAGACGCCGCCGAGTTGCCGGTCTCGAAGAGCGCAGCCTGCTGCACCATCCCGAGGATCACGGCCGCGGTGAAGGTGACCGCGAGGTTCTCCATGCGACCGATGACCGCCGCGGCCAGTGCTCGGAACAAGAGGACCGGACCGAGCACCGATCCGATCGGCACGCCTTGGATCGGGAGGCGCAGCACGGTGGCGAGACCGGCCATGCCCGCCGCGATGATCCACACCAACGTGTTGATGCGCTTCACCGGTATCCCCAGGAGGGCAGCACGATCAGCCGACTCCGACGACGCGCGCACGGCCACGCCCACGCGCGATCTCCGGAAGAACAACGTGAGACCGATCACGACGATCGGCACGGTGACCAGGATGAGCACGTGACCCCCGTTGAACACGACGGGGTACCACTCGAACGTGAACTTGAACGGCTGCGGCTGGGGGATGCCCTTGAGGTTGAAGAGCTTCGGCAAGAGGAGCGAGAGGGCGTCGCAGAGCTGTGCGATGCCAATCGTGGCGACGGTGAGCACCAGGCGAGGCGCCTTCGCGAACCGTCGCACGAAGGCAACCTCCACGATGCCGCCGAGCGCGACTGCGGCCAACAGGCCTGCCGCGATGGCCAACCAGAAGTTCCATCCCTTGCTGACGATGAGCGACGCCGCGAGGACGGCCGCCACCGCGCCCAGCGAGCCTTGCGCGAAGTTCACGATGCGGTTCGCTCGGTACACGAGCACGATCCCCATCGCCACCAGGGCGGACAGCGAGCCGAGCACTGCGCCCAGGAAGAGGATCGAGAGAGGCGCTGGGAAGATGATGAACACGAGCACGCCGAAGGACAGCGCGCCCATGGCAGCAAGCACGGCAAGCTTTGTCTCGTCCCGGTCCATTCCCCCAACCCCTCCCCAGCGGGTGCGTCACAACTGGGACAAACCACCGTATACGCTCCCCTCGACCTGGGGGGTACACACGTGACGTTCAAGGCATTTCTCGATCGCTATGGGGTTTCGCTCGGTGTGGTGTTCGCGCTGGCGGTGCTCATCGCCGTGCTACCGGGCAACGCCGAGCAGCGCAGCAACGTCAGCGCCGGGGGCGCGAGTGGCAGCGCGATCGACGATGGCACCGGTCAGGCGGCTGCCGGGCCCGGCACCGACGGAGCGGTCGTGACCGACGGAAGTGGCACGGCGATCGGCGGTGGCGCGGGCGGCGGCACCACGGGCGGGGGGACAGGTGCCGCAGGCGGCACGGGAGGCGCCGGTACAGCTGGGGCCACGGCCGCAGGCGGCGGTGGCAGCACGGTGGCGTTCGGCAAGGGTCCCGACTGCGACGCCAACGGCCGGCAGAAGGGCATCGCCGGCTACATGCCCCCTTGCGTGCAGTGGACGGGCACCGACAACGGCGGCGCCACGGCGCGCGGGGTCACGAAGGACAAGGTGCTGGTGATCAGCTGGCTCGGTCAGGAGGATCCGGCCACCCGCTCTGCGCTCACCAGAGCCCGTCTCAACGATGATCCGGCCAAGGTGAAGCGGGCCTACCAGGCGCTGTTCAAGTACAGCAACCAGCACTACCAGACGTACGGGCGGGAGGTGGTGTTCGAGGAGCTCAACGCCAGCGGCAAGTCCGAGAGCGACGAAGCCATGACCGCGGACGCGGTGAAGATCGCCACCGAGAAGAAGGCCTTCGCCGTGTTCGCCGGCAACGCGCTGGCGCCGATCCCCACCACGCTGGCGCGGGAGCTCGCGCAGCGCGGTGTGATCTGCATCTGCACGACGTCGCTGTCGAGCGAGTTCTACAACGAGCTGCCCGCCACCATCTTCAGCTCGTTGCCCACCATCAACGAGTACGCCATCAACTCCGCCGAGTACGCCGCCAAGCGACTCGGGCACAACACCGCCTCGTTCGGTGGTGTCGGCACGAACACGAAGCCCCGCGTGTACTGCCTCCTCTACATCAACGGCGTCGGCACCAAGGTCGACCCCGAAGGCGAGCGGGCCCACCAGATCTTCAACCGGGAGTTCGCAAAGCGGGGGCTCTCGTTCAAGATCGCGCTGAGCTACCTCTACGACCCAGGCAGCAACCAGAACGACATCACGAACATGATCGCCAAGTTCAAGTCCGAGGGCTGCACCACGATCCTCCCGGTGGTGGATCCGATCCAACCGATCCTGATCACCAAGGAGGCCACCAAGCAGGCGTACTTCCCCGAGTGGTTCATCGTCGGCACGGGCCTGTCCGACACCACGACCATCGGGCGCTTCTACGACCAGCAGCAGTGGCAGCATGCGTTCGGCATCTCGCCGCTGTGGGTCACCTGGGCCCATCTCGAGGTGTCGGCCGGCTACCGCGAGTACCACCACGCGTTCCCGGGCACGGCAAAGGGCGACGAGGGGGTGCTCATCAACATCTACCGAGCCTCGGTGCAGACGCTCTTCCGCGGCATCCACATGGCGGGCCCCAACCTCAACAACAGCACGTTCGCAGCGGGCATCTACGCCTACCCGCCCACCGGCGGCAAGCCCGCGTCACCCATGGTGTTCGTCAGCCGCCAGTACCCCACCGAGATCAAGGACTGGTCGGAGGTGTGGTACGACCCGAACCAGGTCGGGCCCGACGAGCGCACCGACACCGCGGCCGGGATGATGGTCCGGGCCGACGGCGGCCGACGGTACAAGGCCGGGCAGTGGCCCACCGGGCCGCCCAGCCGGGCCAACCCCGTCACCACCACCGACGAGCAGAACAATCCGCCTCACGAGCAGGACGGCCACACCCACAACAAGCGCTGCCTGAGCTGCTCGAGCTGACCAACGCCATCGGCGAGCATCGATAGGGTCGGCCGCATGCGCTTCGCCATCTGGCCGTCCCTCACGCAGCCGTGGGCCGACGTGCTCGAGGTAGCCACCCACGCGGAGGCGACCGGGTGGGACGGCGTCTACGTGGCCGACCACTTCATGGGCAGCGGTGGCGAGTTCGGGCCTGACCTCACGCCGAACCTCGAAGCCACCGCCGCCCTCGCCGCGCTGGCCATGGGCACCGACCGCGTGCGGCTCGGCACCCTCGTGCTCGGCAACACCTACCGACACCCGGCCGTGCTGGCCAGCTGGGCCGCCACCGTCGATCACATCAGCGGCGGGAGGCTCCTGCTCGGCATCGGGGCCGGGTGGCAGGCGAACGAGCACGAGCAGTACGGCATCGAGCTACCACCGCCCGGGGAGCGCATCGCCCGCCTCGAGGAGGCGTGCCTCGTGCTGGCGGGGCTGCTCCACCACGAGCGCACCACGATGACGGGAGCGCACTATCGCCTCGCCGACGCCGTCTCCGAGCCCAAGCCGCTGCAAGAGCGGCTCCCGCTGCTCATCGGCGGCAAGGGCGATCGCATGCTCGGGCTGGTGGCTCGCCACGCCGACGAGTGGAACATGTGGGGGCTGGCTGAGCTCATCGGCGAGCGGGCCGCCGTGCTCGACGCGCGGTGCGAGGCCATC
>JBKJIE010000143.1:0-2187 GCA_046598715.1 Acidimicrobiales bacterium
CCCACGATGCCGCTGGACCGGTGCTCGATCACGAGACCCCGACGAGCCTCGACGTTGGGGTAGGCGGGTCGGCGCGACGAGGGCCCGTCGAGGTCGATCGGCTCGGAGAGGATCCCGTCGTTGGCCACGTGGTGACGGTACCGATGGGCTTGTGGTCGGTCGGGGACCCGGTGGGAGGATGCCTGCGTGATCCTCGTCGACGCCACTGACCTCAACGCCAGTCGGCCCGGCAAACCCCTCTTCAGCGCGCTCTCGGTCACCGTCGCGACTGGCGATCGGCTCGGGGTGGTGGGCATCAACGGGTGCGGGAAGTCGACGCTGCTCCAGGTGCTGGCCGGCAACCGGGAGCCGGAGTCGGGCACCGTTCGCCGCGGTCGTGGCGCTCGCATATCGGTGCTCGATCAGGATGCGCCGCTCCCCGCTGGCACGGTCGCCTCGGTCGTGGGGGAGGGTTGGGAGGGCGCGGCCGTGCTCGACCGGCTCGGCATGGGCGGTGCCATGGAGGCCGATGTGGCCACCCTCTCTGGTGGCCAGGTGAAGCGGGTGGCGCTGGCGCGGGCCCTCGTGGCGGTCGGGGGTTCGGGCGGCCAGGCCGACGGGGCCGACCTGCTGATCCTCGACGAACCGACGAACCACCTCGACCTCGACGGCATCGCCTGGCTGGAGGATTGGCTGGCTCGCTTCTCGGGGGGCCTGATCCTCGTCACGCACGATCGCCACGTGCTCGATCGCGTGACCACTTCCGTGCTCGAGCTGGATCGCGGCAAGGGCTACGTCCACGTCGGCGGCTACCAGAGCTGGCTCGATGCTCGAGCCGAGCGCGAGGAGCGCGCCGCGGGAGCAGAGTCGAAGCGACGCAACCTCGCGCGCGCCGAGCTGGCCTGGCTGCGACGGGGGGCACCGGCCCGCACGCGCAAGCCCCAGGCACGCATCCAGGCTGCGACGGCGGTGGTGTCGGCCAAGGCCGAGGCGGCCGCTCGCAGCGGCGACCTGCCGCTGCACGTGGAGACGCCGCGTCTCGGCGATCAGGTGGTGGAGCTCCACGGCGTCGGCGACGGGTACGGCGATCGTTGGTTGTTCCGTGGCGTCGACCTGGCCCTCGACCCCCGAGAGCGGCTCGGGATCGTCGGCCCGAACGGCACCGGCAAGACCACGTTGCTCGACGTGCTGGCCGGACGCCGGACCCCACGCGAGGGCCGCGTCGTCACCGGGTCGACCGTGCGGCTCGCCGTGTACGACCAGCGCGGTGAGTCGCTCGACCCCAGCAAGCGGGTGCGGGAGGCCATCGCCGGCCCGAACCGGCAGCCCGACTGGACCGACGCTCGGCTGCTGGAGGCCTTCTGGTTTGACGACGACGCGCAGTGGGCGCCGATCAGCCTGCTCTCGGGCGGCGAGCGACGCCGCGTGCAGCTCCTCCTCGCGCTGGCCAAGAAGCCGAACGTCCTCCTGCTCGACGAGCCCACCAACGACCTCGACCTCGACACGCTGCGCGCGCTGGAGGACTTCCTCGACGACTGGCCGGGCGCCCTCATCGTCGTGAGTCACGACCGGGCCTTCCTCGAGCGCACCGTGGCCGACGTGCTCGTGCTCGACGGGAAGGGGTTCGCAGGTCGCCGCCCCGGTGGCTACGCCACGTGGGACGCCGAGCGACGGGCTCGGGTGGCCACCGCAGGGCGCAGCGCCCCGTCGGTCACCTCTGTCGGGTCGACCGCCACCACCCGGGGCGCGTCCCATCGGGTGCCGGCACGCGGGGCCGGCCGCACGGCCGCCGAAGCGCGCCCGCGCCGATCGCCGAGCACGCTGCGCCACCTCCTGAAGGCGGCCGACAAGGACCTCGCCCGCCTCGAGCGCGAGCGCGTGAACCTCGAGACCAAGGTGACGGCGGCCGCCGCCGCCAGCGACCACAAGGAGCTGGTGCGGCTCGGTGCGGCGCTCAGCGACCTGCAGGTGCGTCGCTCTGAGGTGGAGGAGCACTGGCTCACGCTTGGAAGCGAGCTCGAGTCGGGCTGAGGTGCTGAGCCGCCGGTGGGCGGTCGAGCCCCGCCCGGCGGGGCTCCACCCACGGCTGGCCATCCGCGTGCTGACACGGCACAGGACCAGCGATCACCGAGTGGCTCCCTCCAGGAACTCCTGTCGGTTGCGTTCTCCAGTAGTCCATCTCAGCGCGGCGCATGCCAGGGTCAGACG
>JBKJIE010000056.1:0-22042 GCA_046598715.1 Acidimicrobiales bacterium
CCGAGCGCGGTTCGGACCGCAGGGGCGTGGTCGTGCAACGAGGTGAGCGCGGCCCCGACGCGCCGAGCCGCGTCGAGGGCCATGTGCGACCAGAGGGGAGGAGAGATGACCGCTGCCGCCAGCCTGTCGGTCACGGGAAGCGAACGCGGCGTCGCCCAGCGATCGGCGTATGCCCGCTGGCGGTGGATCGGCGGCGAGTAGTAGCGGCGGGAGTCGATGCCGTCGGCGTTCAGTGCGGCCTGCACCATTGGCGCGTCGAGCCCGAAGCGCTCGGCGTCGATGTCGATCGTGAGGTCCTTGAAGGTGCTGGTGTCGCGGGGCGCGGGCCGGATGATCCGCAGGCCCGGCGCCCCGGCCGTGGCCGCCACGACCTGGGCGACGAGCTCCTGGCGACGGTCCATGTGGGCGTCCACGTCCGCGAGCGACGCGAGGGCCACCGCGGCGTGCAGCTCGGACATGCGGGCGTTGAGGCCGGGGAACTGGCAGTCGTAGTCGCCCGGATTGCCGTAGTCGCGCCCGAGTCGCAGACGCTCCGCCAGTGCGCCGTCGTTCGTGGTCACCAAGCCGCCCTCACCGGCGACCACCACCTTCGTGGGGCTGAGGCTGAACACCTCCGCGGTGCCGAAGCCGCCGATGGGGCGACCGGCGCGGCTGCTCCCGAGCGCGTGCGCGGCGTCGTACACGACGGGGATCCCCCGCTGGGCGGCGAGCGCGTCGATGGCCTCCACCTCCGCCGGGTGGCCGTAGACGTGGGTGGCGCTGATCGCGCCGACTGCACCCGGAGCATCCAGGCGCGCGGCCAAGTCGCCGACGTCGACCGAGCAGCGCTCCTCGGTGACCTCGCAGAAGTCGACCTCGGCCCCCGTCCAGGCCACGGCGTGGGCGCTGGCCGCGAACGTGAAGCTGGGGAGGACGACCCGCTTCCCGGGGCCCACCCCTAGTGCCTGGTAGGTGAGCATCAGACCGGCGGTGCAGCTCGACACCGCCACCGCGTGGGCGACACCGAGGCGCTCGCACACCCGATCCTCGAGCTCGCGCACGGTGGAACCGTTGGTGAGGGACCCGGACGCCAGGATCGACTCGATGCGCCGCGCGAGAGCCGGCACGTCATCAAGGGTGGGGCGCACCAGTGGGAGGCGCTCGGGGAAGGCGGGGGCGCCTCCGAGGATCGCCGGCAGCGACGACGAGGTCACAGGACCTCCACGTTCGGACGGGTCGATCCGGCGGTGGCGTTGCGGGCGTCGAAGAGGAACGACGACCACATCGCGAGCTCGGTGACGTCGTAGCTGGTGTGGGGCGTGAGCAGCAGGACGGCGTCGGCGCCGCGCACGGCCTTCTCCGTCAGGCGGCTGCGCCGCAGGTGGAGCCCGTACGCATCGACCCGGGCCACGAACGGGTCGTGGAAGGAGACCTTGGCGCCCCACTGGTGCAGCTGGGCGAGCACCTGGAGCGCGGCCGACTCGCGGATGTCGCCCACGTCGGCCTTGTACGTGACGCCGAGCGCCAGCACGCCGGCGCCCTGCACCGCGACGCCACGCTCGTTCAACGCGTCCATGACGCGTCGGGCGACGTAGTTCGGCATCTGGTCGTTGATGTCCTTGGCCAGCTCGACGAGGCGAAAGGGCCGGCCCGTGTCACGACGCGACTGCCAGGTGAGGTACGCGGGATCGAGGGGGATGCAATGGCCGCCGACACCGGGGCCCGGATAGAAGGCCTGGAAGCCGAAGGGCTTGGTGGCAGCGGCGTCGATCACCTCCCACGTGTCGATGTCCTGGTCGGCACAGAGCTGAGCCAGCTCGTTCACGAGCGCGATGTTCACCAGCCGGTAGGTGTTCTCGAGCAGCTTGGCCATCTCGGCCGCCCGACAGCTCGACACGGGGTGCACCACGTCGACCAGCTCGCGGTAGAAGGCCGCCGCGGCGTCGGTCGCTGGTGGCGTCGAACCCCCCACCACACGGGGCACCGACGCGAACCCGTGGGCGTCGTCGCCCGGGTTGATGCGCTCCGGCGAGTACGCCACCAGGAAGTCGGTGCCCGCCTTGAGGCCCCCTGACTCCAGGAGCGGGGTGAGCACCTGCTCGGTGGTGCCCGGGTAGGTCGTCGACTCGAGGATCACGAGCGTGCCAGCACGAAGGTGTGCGCCGACCTCGCGGCCGGCCCGCTCGATCGCGCTCAGATCGGGGCGGTGGTCGATGAGCGGCGTCGGGACGCAGATGAGCACGATGTCGGCCGCGCCGACGACCTCGGGCGATGACGAGAACGACAGGTGCCCGCTGGCGACGGCGGCCTTGAACAGGGCGGCATCGACCCCGGCGACGACGAGCTCTCCCTGGTTGAGCCGCTCAACGCGGTTCGTGTCGCTGTCGAGGCCCGTTGTGGCGAGCCCGGCGCGCGCGGCAGCCGCCGCGACGGACAGCCCGACGTAGCCCTGGCCGACCACGACCACCTGGACGGTGCGGTCATCGATGCGACGGTGGAGGTGAGCGGCGAGCCCGCGGCCAGCCGTGGGGTCAGGGGACAGCGGGGTCACCACCGGCGGATGGTAGATCGGGATCGACCCGCTCCCCATCGGCGACGTCGAGATCGACGTGTCGGGTGGAGTCGGCGGCATGGACGCGGGCGGCGTCGAGCAGGACGTGGCGCACATCTTCGTCTCGCAGCTCGTTGGCGAGGGTCTCGAGTCGTTGCACCGTGGCCCGCACAGCGTCTCGAGGCGGCAGAGCGGGCGAGACGCGGGAGATGGCGGGATGTGCGGTGGGGTCGGTGGGCTCGTCGTCGGCCACCAGCTCCTCCTCGAGCTTCTCGCCCGGCCGCATGCCGATCACCTGCACCTCGATGTCGGCTCCGACACGCAACCCCGCCAACCGGATCATCCGTTCGGCGAGATCGAGTATCTTCACCGGCTCACCCATGTCGAGCACGAAGAGGTCGCCCCCGCGGGCCAGCGCGGCGGCCTGGAGCACCAGCTGCACAGCCTCCTCGATGCTCATGAAGTAGCGCGTCATGCGGGCGTCGGTGACGGTGACCGGGCCGCCCTGGGCGATCTGGCGGGCGAAGGTGGGCACCACGCTGCCGCGACTGCCCAGCACGTTCCCGAAGCGCACCGCGGCGTGCGTCGCGCCAGGTGTGGGGTCGCCGAGGACGAGCTGCTCGCCGAGGCGCTTCGATGCTCCCATCACGCTGCTCGGCTCCACGGCCTTGTCTGTGGAGATGAACACGAACCGCTCGACGTCGACCCGTTCCGCGGCGGCGAGCAGGTGCGCCGTGCCCAGCACGTTGGTTCGGACCGCCTCGACGGGATGGGCCTCCAGCAGAGGCACGTGCTTGTGGGCGGCGGCGTGGAAGACGAGCTCCGGGCGATGACGGGCAAACACTCGGTCCACGGCGATCGGGTCGCGGATGTCGGCGAGCACCTGGATGACGCCGCCATCGGGGATCGACGCGGCCATGTCGTGCAGGTGCGACTCGTCATGGTCGAGCGCAACGAGGACAGCCGGCGCGCAGCGAGCGACCTGGCGGGTGATCTCGGCGCCGATCGACCCGCCGGCTCCCGTGATCAGGACGCGACGGCCAGCCAACATCTCGCGCACGGCGTCGAGGTCGGTCTGCACCTGCTCTCGGCCGATGAGGTCGTCGATCTCGAGGTCGCGCACGTTGCGCAGCCCGCCGCCGGCGCTCACCCGACCAGCCAGGCCACCCATGATCTTGAGCGCCACCCCCGCTTGTTCGACAGCACCGGCCGCCTGGCGGACGGTGTCGGCCGACACGGACGTCATGGCGAGGATGGCCAGGTCGGCGTGGGTGGCGGCGACGAGGGCCGGGAGCTGGTCGAGGCCACCGGCCACGCGCAGCCCGAGCAGGTTGCGCCCGTGAAGCTCAGGTTCGGGATCGACCACGCCCACCGGGCGCAGGCCAGCCCCGGGATAGCGCTGCATCTCGGCGATGAGCGTCGCACCCGCGTCCTTGGCGCCGATGACGATCACCCGTGATGCGCCGCGCTCTACCTCTTGGCGGCGGAACGAGAACAGTCGGCTCTGGAACCGGACGGCGCCCATGCCGAAGGCGCCGAGGCCGGTGCCGAGGATGATCACCGACCACGGGACCGACCGACCAGTGATGAGCTCGAGACCGGTCAGGATGAGCAGCGTGGAAAGGGTGGCGCCGAGCAGTCGTCGAGCCTCCTGCACGCTGGCGTGCCGCCAGACCTGCCCGTAGAGGCCGAACGTCGATGTGACGAGGACGCCCACAGCCATGGCGAACGGGAGCCACCCGGCGAAGCGGCCCCAGATGACGCTGGGCACTCGGCCGTCGAAGCGCAGGAGGAGGACCACCGCGTACGAGGCGGCGAGCATCCCGGCGTCGAGCGCGGCCAGGGCGAGATCAGCGCGGGAACGGACAACCCATCCGGCGGTGCGCGACCACCGGGTCGCGCCCACGTCGCTCCGCTCCTCGTCCACCGATCTCATCGCCCGCACCCTCAACTCGCCCACCCGTCCGGAGGCTGTACGCAGCGTACCCCTCACTCTCCGTGGGGAACAGGGTCGGATGTACCATCCGGTCGGTGGGTGCACGCCGGCGGGTCCTCTGGCTGATCAAGGGCCTCGGACCCGGCGGCGCGGAGCGGTTGCTCGTCTCCTTTGCAGAGGCCTCCGATGCCGCTGATCTCGACTACGCATGCGCCTATGTGCGGTCGGACCGGGGTCAGCTCGTTCCCGAGCTCCGTGCAGCGGGGGTCACGGTGCACTCTCTCGCCGGTGCCCTCTGGCCGTGGCGCCTCCGGCGCCTCGTCCGTGCGGAGCGCTTCGACGTGGTTCACTCGCACTCGCCGCTCATGGCCGCGGTCGCCCGCGTGATGCTCCGGACAGCGCCGCGCAGCTGGCGACCGGCGCTCGTCTCCACCGAGCACAACGTGCCCGAGGCGTACCACCCCCTCACGAAGCTCGCCAACGACCTGACCTTTGGCCTCGACGACGTCCACCTCGCGGTGTCACAGGAGGCCGTGCGATCGGCACCTCAGAGGCATCGGGGCACGGTCGAGGTGGTGGTGCACGGGGTCGGGCTCGCCGCCGTTCGACAAGCCGCGGATCGCGCTGGGGTGCGCGAGGAACTGAGCATCGACCCCGATTGCATCGTGATCGGCACGATCGCGAACTACCGGGTTCACAAGGCGTGGCCCGACCTGTTGGCGGCCGCTCGCCTCGTCATCGACGAGGTGCCGGGCGTTCGATTCGTTGGTGTGGGTCAAGGGCCCCTCGAGCGCGATGTGCGCGCAGCGCACGACCGGCGGGATCTTGGCGAGCGGTTCATCCTGCTCGGCCATCGCCCTGATGCGGTGCGCGTGCTGTCCGCATGCGACATCTTCGTGCTGGCCTCGGTGCAAGAGGGGCTGCCCGTGGCGCTGATGGAGGCGCTTGCCCTGGGCGTCCCTGTGGTCGCCACCTCGGTCGGCGGTGTGCCCGAAGCCATCACCGACGGCGTGGAGGGCCGACTGGTGGCGCCCGGCATCCCAGCGCTGCTTGCCGAGGCGCTCGTGTCGGTCGCCATGAACGCCGACATGCGATGTCAGATGGCGGTGGCAGCAGCCTCCCGCGGAGAGATGTTTGACATCGGGCGCGCCGTGCAGCGCACCGAGTCGATCTACCGCCATCTCCCGGTAGTCCGCTGATGTGTGGGATCGCTGGTCTGCTCGACCCCCGAGGCGCCGCGGATGAGGTCACGCTGCTGGGCATCGTCGAGCGCATGGCGTCGACGATGACCCATCGAGGTCCCGACGACGCTGGGGCATGGTGCGACGCCTCTCACGGGGCGGGGCTGGGCTTTCGACGGTTGGCCATCGTCGATCTCGGCCCGACCGGTCACCAGCCGATGGTCTCGGCCTCCGGTCGATACGTGATCGCCTTCAACGGCGAGGTGTACGACCACCGCCGCCACCGAGCGGCGCTCGAGCAGGGCGGGGTGCGCTTCCGAGGAAGCTCCGACACCGAGGTGCTGCTGGGCTTGGTGGACGAGGTGGGGGTGGAGGGGGCGCTTCAGCGCGCCAACCTCATGTGCGGTCTCGCCATCTGGGACCGGCAAGAGGCGGTGCTCACGCTCGCCCGCGATCGCTTGGGCGAGAAGCCACTCGCGTGGGGATGGGCGGGGTCGGCGCTCGTGTTCGGCTCGGAGCTCAAGGCCCTGCGCGCCCATCGCTCCTTCGACGGGGAGCTGAACCCAGCAGCGGTGGCCGCGTACTTCCGGCTGGGGTACGTCCCCCACCCGTCCACGATCGTTCGGGATGCGCGCCAGATGCCCCCGGGAACGCTGCTCCGCGTGTCACCCGACGACGTTGCGTCCCACCGGGAGCCGACGACGCGCCCCTGGTGGTCCCTGCGCGAGGCCGCGCGCGCTGGAGCCGACCGACGAGCGGCGGTCTTCGATCGCGTCACGGCCGCCGATGAGGTGGCCGCCTTGCTCGGTGACAGCGTCGACCTTCGTCGCCAGGCGGATGTGCCGGTGGGCGCGTTCCTGTCCGGTGGGGTCGACTCGTCGTCGGTCGTCGCCGCTCTTCGGGCTGTCGGGTCGGAGGTGCGCTCGTTCTGTGTGGCCATGCCTGAGGCTGGGCTCGACGAGTCGGCGGCGGCTGCCGCCATCGCGCGCCACCTCGGCGCCGAGCACACCACGATCGAGCTGAGCGTCAGCGACGCGCTGTCGGTCGTCCCCATGCTGCCCACCATGTACGACGAGCCGTTTGCGGATCCCTCCGCCCTTCCAACGCACCTGGTCGCCGCAGCGGCTCGTGGTGAGGTCACCGTCGCGCTCACGGGAGACGGCGGCGATGAGGTGTTCGGCGGGTACAACCGACACCTGCTCGGTCCGGCCATGTGGCGCCGGGTGGCGTGGGCGCCACCGTCGATCCGACGGGGTCTTGCGGCAGGCCTCCAACGAGTTCCACCCGACCGCTGGGATGCGCTCGGTCAGGCGTTGCCCGGCGGCGGACGTGTGGCGAACCCGGGCGACAAGGTGGGAAAGCTGGCCGCACTCCTCGCGGCCACCGACGATCTCGATGCCACGCGTCGGCTGTTGACGATCTGGGATCCCGCTGACGTCCTCGCACCCGGCCGTGACCCTGCTGAAGCAGCGTCGGCCTTCGACAGTTCACCGCCCTCGGGCCTGGACGACGTCGAGCGCTTGCTGTTCCTGGACACGGTCCAAGGCCTTCCCGACGGGATGCTCGTCAAGGTGGATCGAGCGAGCATGGCGTGCGGCCTCGAGGTGCGGACGCCGCTTCTCGACCATCGGCTCGTGGAGCTGGCCTGGCAGCTACCCCGGCGCGCCCGGGTCGATCGGGGCCGAGGGAAGGTGGTGCTCCGGGACGTGCTGGCCCGCCATGTGCCCGACCACCTCATCGGGCGGCCCAAGCTCGGCTTCGACCCACCGATCGGTGCCTGGTTGCGGGGCCCGCTGCGCCCGTGGGCGGAGGAGCTGCTCGCCCCCGACCGGCTGGCGGCCACCGGCTGGATCGATCCGGCACCGGTCCGACAGCGGTGGCGCCAGCACCTCGACGGCAGCCGACGGTGGGACTACGCGCTCTGGTCGGTGCTCTGCTTCACGGGATGGCACGAGTCGTGGACGAGCTGACCATCCGCTCTGCGACCGATGCCGACCGCCCCGCGATCCTGCGCCTCCTCGCCGACGCTCTGGGCTGGGAGGCCGACGACCGACACGCTGGCTTCTTCGCATGGAAGCACGAGGCCAACCCGTTCGGCCGGTCGTTCGCCTGGGTGGCGGAGGACCCGGCCGCCGGGGTCGTCGGGTTCCGCACCTTCCTTCGGTGGCGCTTCGAGCGCCCTGATGGCACGGTCGAGGCCGTGCGCGCGGTCGACACCGCCACCGCGCCAACCCACCGCGGCGCCGGGGTGTTCTCTCGCTTGACCGCACACGGCCTCGCGGAGGTCACGGCCGCCGGGGTCGGCTTCGTCTTCAACACGCCGAACGAGCAGAGCTTGCCGGGGTATCTGAAGCTCGGGTGGGAGCAGGTCGGACGCCTGCCTGTGCAGCTGCGGCCGCGCTCGCTGGCAGCCCTCAGCCGGAGCGCTCGCAGCCGGGTACCAGCCGAGCTGTGGTCGGTGCCGTGTCAGGCCGGGGTCTCGGCCCTGGAGGCGTTCGACGACGCGGCTGCTCTCCAGGCACTTCTGGCCTCCCAGCCACCGAGCGCTGGTCTCCGCACAGAGCGGAGCGGCGAGTTCCTGCGCTGGCGGTACGGAGGGTTCGCGCCGCTCGGCTATCGAGCCGTGCTCGCTGGCAGCACGGTGGCCGACGGCGTAGCGCTGTTCCGTCTGCGGCGGCGCGGCGCCGCGCTCGAGTGCGCGGTGGTCGACGTCGTGGTGCCGGCCGCGCACCCGGGGGCCGAACGCTCCCTCGTGCGCCGCGCCTTGCGCGAGTCCGGAGCGGACCATGCGATCGCGCTCGGGTCGGCCTCGAATGGAGGGTGGCGAGGAGGCATGAGGAGTGACCGACTCGGCCCGATCCTCGCGTGGCGTGCCGCGGCCGAGACGGGTGCGGCCCCGCCGGTCGGGGCCTGGACGCTCAGCCTCGGCGACGTGGAGCTCCTCTGAGCCAAGTCGACGGGATGGGTGAGACGGCGAGTCATCCCGCAGCGTTCCGTCCGTGATCCATACTCGGTCGGTGGTGCGCGTGTTCGGGATCGTCAGCTCGACGTCGCGGCGCGGCGCCGAGGTGTTCGCAAGTGATCTATTCGGCGAGCTGGCGGGTCGCGGCCACGACTGTCATCTGGCGGCCCTCGAGGCTGGGTCGGCACCGGCCATCACCGTGGCCGACCTGGGGCACGGCCGGTGGGACCCCGTCCACCTGCTGGCCATGGCCCGTCGAGCGAGGGGCTACGACGTCGTAGTCGGATTCGGGTCATCGAGCCTCGCCGCAGGAGCGCTCGTGTCCCTCCTCGCGCGACGTCCGTTCGTGTATCGGAGCATCGGTGATCCCGCGGCGTGGGCCGACGTGCGTTGGCGTGCCCTCCGCATCGGCCTGCCTGCCCGGCGAGCAGCGCGGATCGTGGCGCTCTACCCCGCGGCCGGCCGCGCCTGGGAGCGCATCCACGCAGTCTCGCCAACCCGCATCACGTCGATCCCCAACGCGGCATCGGCGTACCGGTTCGCGCCCGTCTCCCCCTCCGAGCGCCTGACCGCCCGACGACGGTTCGGACTCAGCGCGGATCTCCGTTGGGTCGGGTTCGTGGGGTCGCTCACCGAGGAGAAGCGCCCACTCGACGCCGTGGCCGTCGTGTCAGGCGACCCCTCCCTCGGGCTGCTCGTTGTCGGATCGGGGCCGCTAGGAGCCGCCGTCGAGGCGGCGGCCAACGCCTGTCCCGACCGGATCCGCATGCTCGGGGCCCAGAGCGACCTCGGCCCGGTGTACGCCGCCATCGATGCCGTGTTGATCACCAGTCGCACCGAGGGCATGCCTGGCGTTGCCATCGAGGCTGGCTTGTGCGCCTTGCCGGTCGTGGCGACCGACGTTGGGGGGGTGCCCGAGGTCGTCGTCGATGGCGTGACGGGTGCGCTGTTCGCCGTCGGAGACGTGGCCGCTGCCCGAACGGCTCTGGCCACGGTGGCGGATGAGGCGGCGTCGTTGGGGGCGGCTGCCCGGCGTCACTGCGCCGAGCGCTTCGGGCTCGACGTGGTGACCGACGCGTGGGAGGAGCTGCTCGTTCAGGTGGCCACGGGAGGTCCTAGGAGTGGGTGACCGAGTCGCCGTCGTCTGCCCCGCTCTGTCCTGAGGTGATCGAGAGGGCGAGGACCTCCGCGTAGAACGGCGAGGTCCGCAGGAGGTTCTCGTGGGAGTCGAACGCCTGCACCTTTCCGTCAACGAGCACGAGAACCCGGTCGCAGCGGGCGACCGTCGAGAGTCGATGGGCCACGATGACGAGGGTCTTCTTGCCGTGCAGAGAGCCGAGCGCGCGCTGGATCATCGCCTCGGAGCGCAGGTCGAGCGCGCTGGTCGGCTCGTCGGGGATCAGCAGATCCGGCGCGCCGGCCAGCGCTCGAGCGATGCAGATCCGCTGGCGTTGCCCCCCCGACAGCCGCGCATCGCTCGCCCCCAGCATCTCGTCGAACCCGGCTGGAAGTCGCTCGATCTCTTCGAGGATGTGAGCATCCTCCGCTGCCTTCCGGATCGACTCCTGGGGCAGATCGCGATGGAAGGCGATGTTGGCGGCGATGCTTCCGCGGATGAGGATGGGGTCCTGTGGGACGAAGGCGATCCGCCGCCACCACTGTGCGGCGTCCAGGTTGCGCAGGTCGAGCCCATCGATCAGCAGCGCGCCACGCGTGGGCTCACGCAGCCCGAGGAGCAGCTCCAACAGCGTGGTCTTCCCGCTCCCGGAAGGACCGATGATGCCGATCGCCTCCGCCGACCCGAAGCTGAAGGAGACATCACGCAGCACGGGGCGACCGACTTGGTACTCGTAGTCGACGCTTCGCAGCTCGAACGTGGCCAGCGGACCGGGGTCTCGACCTCCCCTGCGCGCGGGCGTCGACTCGAAGCGCGTCACGGCCTGGCTGATCTCGTCGAGGAACGGGAGGGCGTCGCTTGCCGCTTGGTAGGCGGACTGCGCCTGTTGCCCGTAGCCCAGCGATCGGAGCAGGAGCAGGACGACGGCGCCTGCCGTGGACAGACTGGCGCTGGACGATGACCGCGCGATGGCAAGCCCGCCGAGCAGCACGGCGAGCGCCCCGATCTGGAACAGCTGCGGCGTGAGCAAGGCCAGGTGCCGACCGCGTTGGTAGCGAGCGGCGTAGGCGCGGCTCGCCCTGTCGACCTGTGCGAGGACTTGGTCGCCCACGGCGAAGGTCTGGATCTCGCGCGTCGCATGCGCTGCCTCCGTGACGGTGGCGGCAAACGAGCGGCTCTTGACCGCCTGGTCGACAGCATTGCGCCGAGTGGACTGCAGCAACGGCCGCATCGCCAGCCCGAGCAACGCCGCGGTGCCGACGATCGTCAGGGCGGCGAGGGGATCGACGGTCAACGCGATCAGGGTGAGCACCACGATGTTCAAGATGGCTGTGACCAACGTCGACAACGAGATCACGATCAGGCTGGCACGGTCGGTGTGCGTGGTCAGCAGGTCCTGGAGCTCGCCCGGCGACTCCCGGGAACGTGTGTGCCATGAAGCTCGGAGGAAGCCACCCACCAGCAGCCGTCGGACGCTCGTGATCGAATGTGCAGCCGCTCGCGCCGCGAACCGGGTCGAGAAGACGAGGAGCAACGCACGTCCGGCGAGCAAGACAGCGGCGAACTCGAGCGTCTGCGCAACCGACAGCTCGATGCCAGCGAGCGAAACCTCGGCCCGGGCGTCTGCGCTCGCAACGGCGACCTGAGCGATGAGCACGAGCACGGCGGCCTCGATCAGCCCGCCGAAGAAGGCGAAGAGGCCAAGGACCGCCAGCCTCGGGCGCACGCTGGGGACGAGCGATGCGATCGACCCGACGATCCGTGGCAAGCCGTCCCGACCGGCTCGGCGGCCCATCCGAGCGACGAGCCGATGCAGCACGGCCGACGACGGCGCCGGATCGGTCATGACCGGATGGTACGGGGCCAGGAGTGCTACCTGACGAAGATGCTGGCCGCGAACTGGATCGCCGCAGTCGGTGCACTCCGCGTCGCGGCGGCAAGGTGACGGATCCGATCGTCAGGTCGGAGGCTCGACGCCGACGCCGCCCGCAGATGGCTGCCCGTTGCGCCGAGGAGGCGACGGGCCTCGGAACGGTGTGATCGACGCTCGCGCGCCGCGAGGGCCGTGCGGTGCTCCGGGTGGTCTCTTGCCAGGGTTCGGAACAGATCGATGTGCATCCCGTGACGGTCCATCCGCTGGCTGAGGCTCGCGGGGTGCCACGTGTACACGGCCGTGGGTTCCTCGAGCGCAGCGAAGCTGCACCCGGAGAGAGCCAACCGGAGCCAGAGCTCGTAGTCATCGATCCCCGAGTGGCGGGCGTTGAACGCCCCGACCCGCTCGAGGCAGGAGCGCCGCGTCATCGCTGTGAGCATCGGCACGAAGTTGCGCTGGATGAGCTGCGCCGTGACATCACCTGATGGCAGGTGGTCATCCGCCAGTGCGAATCGAGTGTGGTAGTCCATCAGATCGTTGGCGCCGCGGAGATCGTCGACGAGGCACCGCGAGTAGACGACGGCGACGCCGTCTCCAGCGGCGGCCTGCCCGGCGAGCTTGCCTGGGAGCCAGTAGTCGTCGTCGTCGATGAAGGCGATCCAGTCACCGCGAGCCTGGCAGAGAGCGATGTTTCGAGGCACAGCGGGACCGCCGGACGCCCGGGAGCGTGTCAGCACCTGCACCCGTTCGTCCACGGTCGACCTGATGACGTCAAGGGAGCCGTCGGTCGAGCCATCATCCACAACGATCAGCTCGAGATCGACGCCCGTTTGGCTCAGCACAGATTCGATCGAGCGCTGGACCCGCGCCGCTGCGTTGTGGACGGGCATGAGCACGGAGATCAGCGTCACCGGTGCCGAGGGTAGGGCAACGGGCGCCTCCACCGTCCCGATCTGGTCCGGCCCGCTCAGCCCGAAGGCCGGCCCGTGACGACGAACTGCCTCGCGAGGATCTCCTCGGCGGTTCGCGTCGGCAGGAGCTTGAGTGGGAGCCGGACCTTGCGGGAGGCGGTCATGCTGATCGGTTCGCAAGAAGCGACCTCGTATCCGGCGCCCTCAAACAGGCTGAGCATCGTCTTGCGCGTGAAGAAGCGAAGGTGCGTGCGGTCGAGGAGCCCGCTCTCGGTGTAGGTGAAGTCCCCTCGCACCACCAGCTCCCGGAGAATCGTCCAATGGCGCACGTTCGGGATCGACGCGATGACGCAGCCTCCAGGAGCGAGCAGCTCCCGAGCACGACGCAATGTCGTCCACGGGTCCGTCACATGCTCGAGGACGTCACAGAAGAACACAACGTCGAACTTGGGACAGTCGCCCGTCATGTCATCGGGGAACGAGCCGAGGATCACGCGGTCCGTGACCAGCCGAGCGGCCGCCGCCGCCTCGGGGTGGGGCTCGATGCCCCAGACGGTCATCTCGGGGTGGGTTGCCTTCAGGAGCGCACAGAACCTCCCGCGGCTGCATCCCACATCGAGCACGGTGGACGCTGTGTCAGGCACGAAGGGGAGCACGTTGCTGCGATTCGACATGCCGTGTGGATGGTCACCGATCAGCGGAACGGACCCCGACGCGCTCGCTGCGGAGCGTGGATCGCCGGGCCGCGGGGTCACCACGGGACCTCCGAGCAAGCTCGGTCGTAGAAGTCGAGCAGGCGACTGGCGGCCATCTCGAGCGTGAAGTGCCCCAGCGCTCGCTGCCTGCCGGCTACGACATCTGGCCGGAGCTCTCCGGAGAGGGTTGCGTCGAGGGCATGTGCGAGGGCGTGGACGTCGTCCACGGGAACGAGGGTTGCGGCGGGAGCGGGTCCCAACACCTCGCGCACCGGAGCGATGTCGGTGGCCACGATCGGGACCTCCAGGAACATGGCTTCGATGAGAACGCCTGGAAGGCCCTCGCGACGAGACGGGGCAACGAGGGCGTCGGCGCTGGCGATCAAGTCAGCCGTGTCATCCCGGTGGCCCAGGTCCATCACCGTCCCGGCGGGCGTCGCGCTCATGAGCTGATGCAAGTGGCCCGTGGCGCTACCGGCGCCTCCAACGAGGAGCAACACCGCGCCGGGGTGGTGACGAACCACCTCGGGCCACCCCCGCAGGAGCGTGTCGAGGCCCTTTGCTGGGTCCTGGCGCGCGACCGCGACCACGATGGGACGATCACCGAGGCCGAACCGGGCCCGGACCGCGGCTGATCGAGCCGCTGAACGGCGACCGAGTCGCTCGGGATCCCGTCCTCGATGGATCACGTCGATGCGCGTCGGATCGACGTGGAGCACGGGCGCCCATTCATCGGCGACGGCATGCGAGACGGCATGCAGCCGCGTCGCCCAGCGCGCCGTAACACGGTCGGCACGCAGCGCGCCGGCCTGCTTCACGTGGTGCGGCAGGGTTGGCTGCGACAGCAGGTAGCCGGTCGTGACGAGGCTCGTGACGCTTCGCACGCGCTCCAGCCTGGCGGCTGTCCTCCCGAGCACGTCAGCCTCGAACAGCGTGGTGTGCACGAGGTCCGGGTCGGACGACCGGATCCGGGTGCGGAGTGGTCGCAGCCCCCGTAGGCGTCGGGCACCGAGCGCGGGGTGGACCGTGGCGCCGGCCGATCGGAGCTCGTCCGCCACGCCAGGACGATCGGTCAGGGGCAGGACCTCGAGGTCGAGGCCACCTCGGATGAGGGGTGCGGCGAGCGCGGCCAGCGATGTCTCGGCTCCGCCCGGCTGCAAGCTGTCGATCACGTAGAGCACCCGCACGGGACCATGCTGCCCCGTGGGCGCATCGGGCGCGGGCGGTGGGTGTCCGTCCAGCTCGTCGGTGCCCCGGCGAGGCAGGATGGGTCGGTGATTCGAGCAGGTGCGAACCGTGCCAGCGCGCGGCACCGGCTCAAGGGGGCCATCGCAGCGGCGGCACCACATGACCGGGGCCCTGCTTCCGGCGCCACCTTGCTCACCTACCACCGGGTAGGTGGGGGCACCACCGATGAGCTCGACCTCACGGTCGACCAGCTGACCGCGCAGCTCGATCTGCTCGTGGCCGAGCGCCACGATGTGCTCTCCCTCGATGCGGCTCTGGACCGGCTCGACGCCGGCGACCCCACGCCGTCGGTGGTCCTCACCTTCGACGACGGCTTCGCCGAAGTCTTCAGCAGCGCGTGGCCGCTGCTGCGCGACCGGCGGCTGCCGTTCACGGTCTACCTGGCCGCAGGGCTGGTGGACGGGCAGATGCGCTGGGAGGGCTCCGACGCGGCCAGCCAGGGCTCTCCCGCGCTCACGTGGCAACAGCTGGCCGAGATGCACGCCAGCGGCCTCTGCACCGTGGCCAACCACACCTGGGACCACGCTGGGCCCGACACCGTCGACGTCGGGCAGCTCGACCGCTGCTCAGAAGAGATCGAGCGCCGGCTCGGTGTGCGGCCCCAGCACTTCGCCTGGACCTGGGGCGTCGAGGTGCCGAACCTGATGCCGGCGGTACGAGAGCGGTTCCGATCGGCGGCGACTGGAGACCTCGGTCGCAACGGCCCGGACGGTGATCGCCACGCTCTGCGCCGTGTGCCGGTGCGGCGCACCGATCCGTTGCCGTTCTTTCGAGCCAAGCTCCGCGGCCGGTTGTTCCCGGAGCGTGCCTATGCCTCGATCGTCGGTGCTGCGAAGACCCTGCGCCGGATCGCCGATCGTGGGTGAGTCCCCGTGAAGATCGCTCACCTCACCACGGTGGACATGAGCCTCGCGCTGCTGCTGGCGACTGAGCTGGCTGTCGACGTCGAGGCGGGCCACGAGGTCCTCGGCCTGTCCGCTCCGGGGCGCTACGTCGAGCAGGTGGAGGGCCTGGGCGTTCGGCACGTCGCTCTGCCGTCGCTTACTCGCTCGTGGGATCTGCGATCGGACCTGCGGGCCACACGCGAGCTGTGGCAGGCCCTTCGGCGCGAGCGACCCGATGTGCTCCACACGCACAACCCCAAGACCGGAGTGCTCGGCCGGCTGCTCGGGCGCGTGGCGCGCGTCCCTGTCGTGGTGAACACGTGTCACGGCTTGTGGGCCGGACCGGAGGACCCGTGGGCCAAGCGGGCCCTGGTGCTCGCCGTCGAGGGTGCTGCGGCGCAGCTCTCCCATGCGGAGCTCTACCAGAACGCCGCCGACCGGCGAGCGCTCCGAGGGGTGGTGCCTGCTCGACGCGCCCGAGTGGTGGGCAATGGCGTGGACCTCGAGCGCTTCCGGTTCGACGCTGCCGGCCGCGAGCGGCTCAGGGCCGAGTGGGGCGTCGGCCCTGACGCGCTGCTCGTGGTGGGCGTGGGCCGCCGAGTCGCCGAGAAGGGGTTGCCCGAGCTGGCTCACGCAGCCAGCGCGCTCGGCGGTCGGGCCCGCGTGGTGTGGGTCGGTCCCGACGATGACGCCAAGCACGATCGCATCGATCCCGCCACGGTCGCCCCCGTCGAGCTGGTGGGGGAGCAGCAAGACATGCCGGCCGTGTACTCGGCTGCCGATGTGTTCGTCCTCCCGACCCACCGCGAGGGGTTCAGTCGCTCAGCAATGGAGGCCGCGGCCTGTGGCCGGCCGATGGTGCTCACCGACATCCGCGGGTGCCGGGAGATCGGCACCCATGGCGAGCACCTCCTCCTCGTGCCCCCGCGCGACGCAGCGGCGCTCACGGCGGCACTGACCGACCTGCTCAGCGACCGCGCCCTGCGCGAGCGGTTGGGCGCGGCGGCTGAGGCTCGCGCCCGCACCGAGTTCGATCAACGCCGCGTGGCCCAGGCGTCGCTCGACACCTACGCGGCCGTGCTCGATCGCCGACAACGGAGGGCGCGATGAGGCGCGTGGTCGACGTCGTCGTGGCCGGCACCTTGCTGGTGGTGCTGAGTCCCGTCCTCGCGATCACGGCGCTGCTCGTGCGCGCGCGGCTCGGCTCGCCCGTGCTGTTCCGTCAGGTCCGCCCAGGTCTGCGGGGCGAGCCGTTCACGATCGTGAAGCTCCGCACCATGCGAGATGCGCGCTACGACGGAGAGCCCGACGCGGAACGCACGCCACCGCTCGGTCACCGACTGCGAGCCACGAGCCTCGATGAGCTGCCGCAGCTCCTCAACGTGCTGCGCGGCGACATGAGCCTGATCGGACCGCGGCCCACGCTGCCCGAGCAGGTGGCGCGGTACGGGCCGCACGAGCGACGGCGTCTCGAGGTGCGCCCCGGGCTCACCGGGTGGGCGCAGGTGAACGGTCGCAACTCGCTGTCGTGGCCCGAGCGGATCGATCTCGACATCTGGTACATCGACCACCGCTCCCTTGCCCTCGATCTGCGCATCGCTGGCCGCACGCTGGCTCGTCTCCTGCGTCCCCACGGCGTCACCGGCGAGGGTGGGGTGAACCCTGACTTTCCCGGGCCGGCCGATCCGTCGTCGCCCAACCCACCAGCACCGCCAGCGTGAGGGGGACCGCTGCGTCGTGCAGCACGTGGTCGACCGACATCTGAAGGGCGACGATGGTGACGGCGGCGGCACCGGCCAGAGTGCGAGCGCGGCCCCTCGAGCGGCCGTGCCAGAGGCGGCCGTAGATCCAGCCCACGAGAGCGAGGAGCAGGACCAGCCCGACGAGCCCCTGTTCGGCAGCCTGTTGGAGGTAGCCGTGGTGGGCCCAGCGAAGGTCGGTGTCGAGGCCCGCGGGTAGGTGGCGAACGTACGACCCGGGGCCGATCCCTCGAGCCGGTTGGTCGTGGACCACCCCGATGGCACGTTCCCACAGCTCGGCCCGCAGTCCGCTCCGCTCGCCCAAGCCCACGGGGTCGCCTCCGGCGGCGATCGCCACGGTGACTCCGAGCGCGAGGGACACCGCCACCATGCCCCCGACGACGGCTAGCGCCACCTGCCCCGTCACCACCGAACCCAGCGCGAGGAGCGCGACGAGCGCGAGCGCGAGTGAGGCCGCCAGCGAGCCCGTTGCACCGACGGCGACGGCGAGGAGCAGTGCAAGCCCCACCCACACCTGACGTAGACGCGTAGTCGGGCTCACAGCGGCCGCGGCGGAGGCCGCCACTGCGCCGAGGGCGGCCAGGGAGGCGTTCGAGTTCGCGTAACCCGTGGGCGCACCGCCCGCGTGCAAGAGGCTGGGGAACCCGAGCACGTTCGTTCCCGCGACGGCGATCGCCACCACGCCAGGTACGAGCATCGGCTGCCGCGCCGCGAGTCGGCGGGAAGTCGCCGCGAGCGCCACAGCGCCCAGCAGGAGAGCGAGGAGCGGCATCGGCCGCGCGTCCGCTCGGTGGGTCGACGCGACGATCGTCCATGCCGCGGTCAGCGCCGCGAGCAGCAGGCCCAGGCGGTCCAACGCCCGCCCCCGCCGGCGGCGCTGCGACAGGTTCGCCGGTTCGGGGAGCGATGCCATCCGCGGCGCAGCGTAGGAGAGGAGGCCACCATGGGACGGTGGACCTCTGGATCGTGGGAGCAGGAGGTGTCGGCCGCGAGGCTCTCGACGTCGCGCTCGCATCTGGTGTCGTCGTGGTCGGCTTCCTCGACGACGCGCCGGCACCCAGCCCCGTCCGCGGCCTCGTGGTCCGCCCGATCGGCGACGAGGGCCCGGGCAGCACCTACCTCGTGGCGATTGGCGCGCCGACGGCGCGCCTGGCCGTGGCGGCTCGACTCGACGCACTGGGCGGCCAACCGACCTCGCTGGTCCATCCCAGCGCGGTGGTCGGCCCCGAGACGATCGTTGGGCCGGGCGTGCTCGTGATGGGCCTGGCTCACGTGTCGTCGTCGGTGCAGCTCGGTCCGCACAGCCAGGTGCACTACGGCGCCACGGTCGGCCACGACACCGTGCTCGACGAAGGAGCCACAGTGCTCCCGGGTGCCAACGTGGCCGGCGCCGTCCACCTCGGCGGCGGGGCCACCGTGGGCAGCGGGGCCATCGTGCTGCAGGGGCGCACGATCGGCGCGGGCGCGATCGTGGGAGCGGGAGCCGTCGTCACCCACGACGTCGCCGCGGGCGAAGTCGTCGTCGGATCACCGGCCCGTCCGCTCGAGCGCTGACGATCAGCGCTGCGAGCGGAACCAACCGACGGTGGCGCGCAGGCCCTCGTCGAAGGCAACCGGTTCCACATCGGGGAAGAGGCTGCGCAGCCGCGTGGTGTCTGCCTGCGAGTGGGGGACGTCGCCCGCCCGCACCGGCGCGTGCTCACGCGGCAGGGAATGTCCGAGCTCTCCCTCGAGCGCGGCGATCAGCTCGAGGAGCGTGATGCGGCTCCCGAAGGCGAGGTTCACCGGTTCGGGGTGGGCGACGCGGCGACGGGCCGCGTCGGCGAGCACGCGGCACACCGAGCCCACAAACGTGAAGTCGCGGCTCTGGCTGCCATCGCCGTGAACCGGGATCGGCCGACCCGCGAGCGCGGCGTCGACGAACGCCGGCACCACCGCGGCGTAGGCGTGACCGGCGGGCTGGAGCGGACCGAACACGTTGAAGAACCGCACGGCGAGCACGTCGAGATCGAACGATGCGCCCCACGCGAGGGCGTACGACTCGGTGGCCAGCTTCGTGGCTGCATACGGGCTCACTGGCCGCGGGGCGAGGTCCTCGTGCTTCGGTAGCGCCGGGTTCGATCCGTAGACCGAGGATGACGACGCCACGATCACCTGCGGCGCCCGGCCCGAGGCACGCCGGACCGCCTCCAAGACCTCCACGGTGCCGAGGTCGTTCACGCGGTGCGACGCCACCGGATCAGCGATCGAGCGCGGGACCGACGGCAGCGCAGCGAGGTGCACCACGGTGTCGACGCCCTCGAACGCGGCGTCGAGAGCCGTGGGGTCGAGGATCGAGCCCTCCACGAAGACGGCCTCCACGCCGGCGAGGTTGGCCCGGCTGCCGGTGGAGAGGTCGTCGAGCACGACCACCCGATGACCCTCCGTGACGAGGTGGACGGCGAAGTTCGCCCCGATGAAGCCGGCCCCGCCGGTGATGGCCACGCGCATGGTGCCCAGACCGTAGTGGCGCCCTCGGGCGCGTCCGATGTGGTCGACTACCGACGATGACGTTCCTCGCGGGTGGGGCTGCCTTCGCGGTGGTCGCGGCAGTGTTCGCGCTGCGCCCGGGTTGGGCGGAGCGCCTGCCGTCAGCGGGGGTGCGCGTCGCAGCCGTGCTCGGCGCAGCAGCGCTCGCCTCGAGCGACGCCGCGCCCACGGGTTGGCAGCCGCTCGACCTCGTCGGTCGGACCCTGCTCGGAGGCGTCCTCGTCCTCGCAATTGCTCGCCTCGGGCCGGGTTGGACGGCGTGGCTGGCCGCGGTCGGGGCCGTTGCGCTCGTGGTCGCCGACGCCGGGGGTTGGGGGACCGTAGGAGCGATCGGCGTCGGCGTCGCGGTGGCCTCGGTGATCGGTGGTGGGCGGCAGCCCGTGCTGCAGGCGGCGGCCGCCGCCACCATCCTGGGGCTGCTCGGGCACCTCGCGTGGCCCGTGGTGGCGGCAGCCTCGTCGCTGCTCGCTGCGGCGTCTCTCGTTCCGGTCGCGCTGGCCGGGGTGTGGGTCGCGCCACCGAGCGTGCGTCGACGGCTTCCCCGCGCTGCAGGCGTGGTCGTCCTCCTGATCTTCGTCGGCGGCGCCGTTGGCGGGCTGGCGGCGCTGGGGGCCCGCAAGGACGTCGATCGGGCCGTTGACGCCGCCCTGGCGGGACTCGACGAGGCCGACGCCGACGACCCCGCGCCCGCGGTCGCCAAGCTCGACGAGGCGGCAGCATCGTTCGAGTCGGCCAAGGCGACCTTGCGGGCTTGGTGGGCGCGGCCCGCGTTGCTCGTGCCCGGTGTGGCACAGCAGTCGCGGGCCGTCGCCACGATGGCCGACGCCGGGGGGAAGCTGGCGAGGTCCGCTGCGGTGTCGCTCCAGGACGTCGACCTCAACACGCTCCACCCTGTCGCCGGTCGCATCGACCCGGCGCTGGTGGCGGGCGTGCGGCCCGCCCTCTCCAGCGCCCTCAAGAGCCTGCGCAGCGCCGACCGGCGGCTGGCCGCGGTGCGATCCCCCCTGCTCCTCACCCCCGTGGCCACCCGGCTGGCCGACCTCGCGGGCAAGGTCGCCGACGCGCGCGCCACCGCCGAGACCGCGTCGGCCGCCCTCGACATCGCCCCGGAGCTTCTCGGCGCCCATGGCCCGAAGCGCTACTTCGTCGTGATGCACACGCCCTCCGAGCTCCGCGGCATCGGTGGCTTCATGGGCAGCTGGGGCGAGCTCGTCATCGACGACGGTCGCCTCGACCTGGTGCGCACCGGGCGGGTCACCGAGCTCACCCAGGGAGGGCCCGACCCCGCCGGCCGGCGGATCGAGGGGCACCCAGAGTTCGTGGCTCACTGGGGTCAGGCCCCGGCCCAGTTCTGGGGGCTCATCGGGTTCTCGCCGGATTTCCCCACGGTCGGGTCGATCATCGCCCAGATGTACCCGCAGTCGGGTGGCTCGGCGCTGGACGGCGTGATCGCCCTCGACCCCGCCGGCTTCGCCGCGCTTCTGGAGCTCACCGGCCCGATCTCCGTCACGGGCTACGACGGCCAGCTGACGACCGACAACGCCGAGCAGGTCCTGCTCCACGACCAGTACCTCGGCGCGGACAACGCCGACCGCGAAGCGTTCCTCGAGGCGGCCACCCGCACGCTGTTCGACCAGCTCACCGGCGGCGACCTCCCCGGGCCACGGACCATCTCCGCGGCGCTGGCACCGATGGTGGACGGCCGGCACATCCAGCTGTACTCCACGCACTCGAAGGCGGAGCGCTTCTTCGCGTCGATCGGCGCCGAGGGCTCCGTGGCGCGCTCGGCGCCTGATGGCATCGGCATGATCGGCCAGAACTTCAACGGCAACAAGATCGACTACTTCCTGCGCCGCTCCCTCTCCTACGACGTGACCTGGGACCCCGCCACCGGGGTGATCGACGGCACGGTCGAGGTGCGCCTCGAGAACCTCGCGCCCTCCAGCGGTCTGCCGCACGCTGTGATCGGCTGGGGCGGCGACCTCTCGGCCAACCAGCTCCCCGTGGCCGACGGGGAGAACCTGACCTACCTGACCATCTACAGCGCCGCACCACTGGCGGACATCACCGAGGACGGCCAAGCGGTGACGCTCAACCGGTCGGTGCCGGATCTCGGCTACCAGGCCCAGGACCTCTACGTCCGGATCCCGTCGCAGGGCGTCAAGGTGGTGCGGGCCCACGTGCACCAACAGGTGCAGCCGGGCACCCGATACGAGCTGCAGCTGCTTCGTCAGGCCACGGCCACCCCCGACCAATTCAGCGTGCGCGTGCGGGTGCCGGGCGGCTGGCGGCTGACGACCCACGGGAGCGCCCCCACCGTCCAAGGCGGGACCGCCACCCTTCGTGGTGACGCCTCGACGCCCCTCGCACTCGACCTCGAGGCCCGCCCGACGGGGCGCTCCCTTCTCGAGCGCCT
>JBKJIE010000040.1:0-20705 GCA_046598715.1 Acidimicrobiales bacterium
CGAGTACGTGCCCAACGACCGCGTCGTGCTGCAGGCCTACCCCGGCTACTGGCAGAAGGACGACAACGGCATCCAGCTGCCCTACCTCGACAAGCTGACGATCAAGCCCATCCCCGACAGCGGCCAACGCGTCGCTGCCCTCGAGGCCGGCAACATCGACATCTTCCAGACCGCCGACTCCGGCACCATCGCCGACGCCGAGGCCGTGTCGAAGCCCGAGTAGCTGGGCTTGCGGATCCCCTTGTACACCCGCTCGTTGATGGCGTCCTTGTTGATCGCGTAGGCCACGGCCTGACGGGCCCGAACGTCGTTGAACGGCGGCTTGGCGTTGTTCATGAGCAGGATCGTGGAGCTCGAGCCGCTGATCTTCTGGGCCGTGAACCCCTTGGCCTCCGCGTCGGCGATGGTGCCAGAGTCGGCGGTCTGGAAGATGTCGATGTTGCCGGCCTCGAGGGCGGCCACGCGCTGGCCGCTGTCGGGGATCGGCTTGATCGTGAGCTTGTCGAGGTAGGGCAGTTGGATGCCGTTGTCGTCCTTCTGCCAGTAGCCGGGGTAAGCCTGCAGCACGACTCGGTCGTTGGGCACGTACTCGGCGAGGGTGAACGGGCCCGTGCCGACGGGGTGGTTCTTGTACTCGGCGCCGTACTTCGCCGTGGCGGTAGGCGACTCGACGTAGCCCGTGGAGCCTGCGAGCGTGTCGGGGAAGGCGACGCTGGGCGTGGCCAGGTGGAACACCACGGTCAGTCCGTCAGGGCCGTCGGGCGTGTCCATCGAGGCGACGATCTTCGCGAGATCCAGGCATGAGCAGCCGGTCGCCGGGTCCTGCAGGCGCTTGAAGTGCTTGACGATGGAGTCGGCGTTGAGGGGCGTGCCATCGTGGAACGTCACACCGGACCGCAGCTTCATCGTCCACGTGGCGAGGTCTTCGCCAGCGGCGTCGAGGGACTCGGCGAGGTAGGGGACGATCTTGCCGTCCTTGTAGGACATGAGTGGGTCGTAGAGCCCGAGGGTGATCACCTTGTCAGAGGGCTGGGCAGCAGCGCCGACGTCGAGGGTCGAGACGTCGGACTCAGCGCCGAACACGAGCTCGCCACCCTTGACCGGCGTGGCCTCAGGCGCCTTGGTGGTGGTGGTCTTGCCGCTGGCGTCTCCGCCGCTGTTGCCGCTCTTGCCACTGCTCCCGCAGGCGGCGGCCAGGAGGGCCAGGCCCACGGCGACTGCCACCACGCGAATCCACGGTCTCTGGACGTGCTTGTCCCTCACGGTTGTCCCCCGTTTCGGCGTTGTTGCTGGGTGGCGACCGACAGGAAGCCTTGCCCGGTGACGCCGGTCACACCGGTCAGGGCGACCGTAGGAGTGCTGTTGTCAACCTGTCAACAACCTCGCCGAGAATTGTTGTGCGCTCACTCTGGAGCATTCGGAGCAACACCGCGAAGTGCCTGACCCGTAGATCGGGAGGGTCAATCGCGCGGGTCTGGCAAGTCGACCGCGCGCTGGTAGAGCCGAGCGAAGGACAGCACGCGCTCGACGTAGGGCACGGAGTGGTTGTACGAGAAGTAGGCCGTGCGCAGGCCCGGGTCGGCGTCCAGCGCCGCGCTGGCGCGGCAGAGGTACCCCGCGGCGGCGAGCGCGGCGTCGTAGAGGTTGAACGGCGTGGCGATGCCGTCGGCGTTGCCGTCGGCGGCGAAGCGCGTCCACGTCTGCGGGATGAACTGCATCGGGCCCACGGCTCGGTCGAACGCGGGGTCTCCGTCCAGCGCCCCGCCGTCGGAGTCGGCCACCACCTGGGTCTCGTTCGTGCCGTTGAGCTGGATGCCGATGATCCGCTTCGTTGCGTTGCCGAGCTCGTCGAGCGACGCGCCGCCGTAGGTGCCGTGCTGGCCCTCCACGCGCGCGATGCCGGCGATGGCCCACCAGCGCACGCTGCATCGAGGGTCGTTCGTGGCGCTGGTGGCGGCGGCCCGGTAGTAGGCGTCGAGGGCCACGAGGGGGAACTCCACGCCCTTCACCGTGGCCAGCGTCCGCGCCCCTTCGTAGGTCACGCGCTCGGTGGCGACCGGGGGCGCGGCCGCCACCTCAGCGTCCGATGCTGTCGGTCGGGTGGCGACGAGCTGCTCGCGTCGGCTGGCCAGGGCGGCGATGTCGGTCGTCGTGCTCCTCAGGTGCGCGAGGGCCTCGCGCAGGCGCTCCTTGTAGATGGCTCGTTCGCCGAGGAGCACGTCGAGCGACGCCGAGCCGAGCACGTCGCGGCGGTCGGCATCGTTGATCGAAGGCTGCTCGGTGGCCAGTGCGGCGTCGACGCGCGCCGTGGCGCCGCCGGACGTGTAGATGCCCACGGCCAGATCGGCGATGGCGCCGTCGACGTCGTCGAGGCGCGAACGCAGACCGGCCGCCCGAGCCGTGCCCGACGCGTGCGCCGCTCGCAGGTGCGCGGCGCGGGCATCGATGTCAGCGAGGGCGTGGTCGATCTCAACGCGCCGCACTTGCGCCTGAGCCAGGGTCCGCGCCAGGTCGTCGTAGCGCGCTCGCTCCCGTCGAAACGCAGGGCTGTCCACCGGGACTCTCGACAGCTCGCGAGAGATGGGCGGCAGGCCCGCCAGTTCGGGGCTGGGTTGGGCGAGAGCGGTCGCGACGGTCGGTGCGGCTGCCCGACGATCGACTGAAGGGCCCTCTTTGGGCGAGGCGGCCGCAGGCGACGCGAAGGCGCCGGTGACGAGCGCCACGAGGGACACGGCGAGCACGGCGCGGCGGCGCGGGGCGGAGGTGGGGGCTGGTCGCATCGGAAGCTGTGGTGGGCGGGTGCCGGAGCACCCTGGTCTGAGCGAGCGACAAGTGTGCCCCGCTGGGGTGCCGGTGTGAACCCCTGGCATGCTGAGGCCCGTGTCCGACCGCATCTCGCTCTCCATCAGCAACGGCATCGCCGACGTCCGACTGAACCGTCCCGACAAGCTCAACGCACTCGACCAGGCCATGTTCCAGGCCATCGTCGACGCCGGTGAGTCCCTCAAGACCGATCCCGCCGTGCGCGTGGTGGTGCTCTCCGGTGAGGGTCGAGGCTTCTGCGCCGGGCTCGACTTCGGCGCCTTCCAGGCCATGGCGGGTGACCGTGCGCCCGCCGCGACCGACGGTGATCGCTCGCTTGGCGCGATCGGGGACACCGGGGGACGGATCACGCATCTCGGACAGCAGGCGGCCTGGGTGTGGCAGGAGCTGGGCGTGCCGGTGATCGCCGCCATCCACGGCCCGGCGCTCGGCGGCGGGCTCCAGATCGCCCTTGGTGCCGACCTGCGCGTCGTGGCCCCCGACGCCAAGCTCTCGGTGCTCGAGGCTCGGTGGGGGCTGATCCCAGACATGATCGGCACGGCGATGCTCCCGATGCTCGTGGGCCTCGACGTCGCCAAGGACCTCACCTTCACCGGTCGGATGGTGTCGGGCGAGGAGGCGGTTCGAATCGGCCTGGCCACGCGCCTCGCAGATGATCCCCGAGCCGCCGCGATGGAGCTGGCAGCCGATCTCGTCACCAAGAGCCCCGACGCGCTGCGCGAGGGCAAGCGGCTGCTCAACCTGTCGGGCACGCGGCCCGTGGCAGAGCAGTTCCACGACGAGCGGGTCACGATGGCGGCGCTCATCGGCAGCCCCAACCAGGTCGAGGCCACGATGGCCTACTTCGAGAAGCGGCCCCCCAGCTTCACCTGAGGCAGGAAGCCCAACCCGAGGCAATAGGTCCCATCCGGTCGCTCTCGAGGCAATGAGTCCCGCATGTGGGACCTATTGCCTCGAGAGCTCGACAACGGGACCTATCGCCTCGGGCGCTGGGTCACTGGTCGGTGAGGGCGTCGACCGCGTGCCATGCCTGCTCCACGCGGTCGAGGCGGGTCGATGCCGGGCGCCGCAGCCGGCGCGCGACGCCGGTGGTGAGCGCGTTGACGAGCGCCAGCGTGCCCACGTGGCTGTCGAAGGGACCCGCGCCCTCGGCGGTGATGACGAAGGTGGCCGATGCTTGTCGGGCCAGCGGTGAGAGCACCGAGTCGGTGATGGCGATCACGACCATGCCGACGCCGTGGGCGAGCGCGGCGGCGTCGAGCACCCAGCGCTCGTACCGGCGCAGGTCGACGGCCACCAGGACATCGCCGCGTCGGGCATGGGCCAGCTGTCGAGCCACGGCGGTGGGGGAGCCGCTCACACGCTGCACCTGAGGACGCAACAGGTCGAGGGCGTCGACCAGGAACGTGGCGATGCCCGCCTCCGCGTCTCCCGCGACGATGCGGACAGCTCGCGTGCTCTCGGCCAGGTGCTCGACCGCCATGGCAAACGCATCCCGGTCCACCCCGGCGAGGGTCCGGCGGACGTTCTCGGCTTCGCGGGCCGCCGTCTGCGAGAGGACATCGCCCTTGCTCGCCTCGCGGATGCGTTCCGTTGCGGGACGCAGCTGCTGCCCCAGACCCACCCGCGCCTGGGCCTGCAGGTCGACCCATCCGTCGTACCCCAGCCGCTCGGCGAGCCGCACGACGGTGGCGCCGCTCGTGCCGGCCTGGCGGCCGAGCTGGGCAACGGTGGCGAAGGCGGCTACGCGGGGATCCGCGAGCACGACCTCTGCCACCCGTCGCTCAGCGCGGGGCAGCTGGGCGGCGTGACGCTCGATGCGGTCCACCAGATCGCTCATGCAACGGATGGTACGCTATGAGCACGAATTGCAACATCTGTTGCAGATCGCCACGTTGCCCGCCGCCCAATCGGGAGAGCAGTCGCGATGCCCACCTTCACGTCGACCAACCCCGCTCGTCCGGCAGAGGTCGTGATCGAGCTGCCGTCGCACACGAGCGCGGACGTCGATCTCGCCGTAGCACGCGCCGAGGTCGCGCAGTGCGCCTGGGCGGCCCGTCCTGTACCCGAGCGCGCCGAGGCCGTCGTGGCTGTCGGGGCGATCCTCGCTACCCGGAAGGCGGAGCTGGCCGACCTCGTTAGCCGTGAGGCGGGGAAGATCCGCATCGAGGCGGGGGGTGAGGTGCAAGAGGCCATCGACATGGCGGCCTTCGTGGCCGGCCAAGGCCGTTCGGCAATGGGCGAGGTCGTGCCCTCCGAGCTCAACCACAAGCTGGCCTGGACCACGCGCATCCCGGTGGGCGTGGTGGGGATGATCACGCCGTGGAACTTCCCTGTCGCCATCCCGTCCTGGAAGATCTTCCCCGCGCTCCTGGCCGGCAACGGCGTAGTGATGAAGCCTTCCGAGCTGGCACCCGCGTGTGGCGTGGCGTTCGTCGACGCCTGCATCGAAGCAGGGATTCCGGCCGACCTGCTGCAGGTCGTCCACGGGGGCGCTGAGCCGGCCGCCGCACTGGCAGTGCACCCCGGCGTGGGTGCGGTGTCCTTCACGGGATCGGTGCCCACCGGTCGCAAGGTCGCGTCGGCCGCGATGGCGGTAGGCCCGAAGCTGGTCAGCCTGGAGCTCGGCGGCAAGAACGCCATGGTGGTCCTCGACGACGCGGATCTCGAGCTCGTGGTCGACGGAGCGCTCTTCGGGGCGTTCGGGTCGTCCGGCCAGCGGTGCACGTCCACGTCGCGCCTCATCGTGCAGCGTGGCATTGCCGGCGCGGTCGTCGAGGCGCTCGTCGAGCGCGCCGCCACACTTCGCTTGGGTGATCCGCTTGATGCGGCCACGGACGTCGGACCGGTGATCAGCGCCGCCTCAGGGAGCCGGATCATCGGGATGGTCGAGATCGCGCTGGCGGAGGGCGCCAGCGTGGTCACGGGAGGTTCGATGCGTTCCCACGTGACCGGCTGCGCGGGAGGCACCTTCGTCGAGCCCACCATCCTCACTGGCGTGCTCCGCACACACCGCGTGGCCCGCGAGGAGGTGTTCGGCCCCGTGCTGTCGGTCATCGAGGTCGACGACCTCGCCGACGCCGTCGAGGTCGTGAACGGCGTGGAGTTCGGGTTGTCCGCCGCCATCTACACGCGTGACATCAACCTCGCGCTGGCGGCGGTCGACGCCATCGATACCGGGATCACCTACGTCAACGCGCCCACCATCGGCGCGGAGATCCCGCTGCCCTTCGGTGGCACCAAGCACACCGGCAACGGGTTCCGTGAGGCCGGGGCCCGGGGCATCGAGCAGTTCAGTCAGATCAAGACCGTCTACGTCGACTACTCGGGCCGCTTGCAGCGCGCCCAGATCGACAACAGGAGCGACGCATGACCGCCATCGACGTGCTCGACACCGCCTCCTGGCTCAGCCGCTACGACGAGGTCGTGGCGCCGGTGCTGCCCTCCTACTTCGATGTCGTCGCCGATCGCGCCGAAGGCTCGTGGGTGTGGGACGTCGATGGCCGTCGCTACCTCGACCTCGGATCGGGCATCGCGGTCACCAACACCGGTCACCGCCACCCGCACGTGGTCGCCGCCATCCATGCGCAGGTCGACCGACTGATCCACACGTCCGTCGTGCTCAAGCACCAGCCCTACATCGAGGCGGCGGAGGCCATCGCGGCCCTGGCGCCCTTCCTCGACCGCCCGCAGGTGTTCCTCTGCAACAGCGGTGCGGAGGCCGTCGACGGGTCGCTGAAGCTGGCCCGCTGGGCCACCGGCAAGCCCGGCATCATCGCCTTCCGCCGTGGCTTTCACGGTCGCACCCTGGCCGCCACGACGCTGACCACCGCGAAGGCCTCCTACCAGGATGGCTACGCCCCGCTGCTGCCCGGGGTGCACATCGCGCCCTATTGCGTCGTGGGTGCCACGAACCCGCATGCCACCACCGAGGCCGCCGTCGACGTCGCGCTCGCTGAGCTCGACCTCATGCTGGCCCGGGAGGCTGCGCCGGAGACGATCGGTGCGATGGTGGTGGAGCCGGTGCTCGGCGAGGGGGGCTATCTGGTGCCCCCGGTGGCGTGGCTCCAGGGGTTGCGGGATCGCTGCGACGAGCACGGGATCCTGTTGGTGTTCGACGAGGTGCAGTGCGGCTTCGGCCGAACCGGCCGGCCCTTCGCTGCTGAGACGTTCGGCGTGGCCCCCGATGTGGTGCTCTTCGCGAAGGGGGTGGCATCCGGCCTCCCGCTGGCGGGCATCATCGCGGGGGCCGACGTCATGGCCTGCTGGCCCAACGGCGCGCACGGGTCCACCTTCGGAGGCAACCCCGTGTCGTGCGCAGCGGCCGTCGCCACGATCGAGGTCTTGGAGCGGGAGGATCTCTATGCGCGGGCGCTCGAGATCGGCGAGCACACGATGGATCGCCTGCGCGCGCTCGGGGCCGATGCCATCGTCGAGGTGCGCGGCATCGGCGCCATGATCGGTGTGGAGCTGCGCACGAAGGCCCAGGCCGAAGGAGTGCAGCAGCGCTGCTTGGCCGCGGGTGTGATCGTGCTCAGCTGTGGTCCGGACGGCAACGTCCTGCGCCTCATGCCGCCGCTCACCATCAGCACCGCCGACCTCGACCACGGCCTCGACGTCCTCGAGCAGGCACTCACCGCCGTCTGACCACCTGCGGTCAGGTCGGACGGCGGCGCAGGGCCTGCTTCTGGATCTTGCCGGTGCCGCCCTTGGGGAGCTCGGCGAGGATCGTGATGGCCTTGGGGACCTTGAAGCCAGCGAGCCGGTCGCGCACCCACGCGATCAGCTCCGCCTCCCCCGTCATCGCGCCGTCCATGAGCGACACGAAGGCGTGGGGCACCTCGCCCCAGCGCTCGTCGGGCACGCCGATCACTGCTGCCTCGCGCACAGCCGGGTGGGCCGCGAGCGCGTGCTCGACCTCCACCGAGGCGATGTTCTCGCCGCCGGACACGATGAGGTCCTTGGCTCGATCCACGATCGTGATGTAGCCGTCGACGTCGACCACGGCGAGGTCGCCGGTGCGGAGCCATCCGTCGCGCAGCACGCTGTCGGTGGCCGCTTGCTCGTGGAGGTAACCGATCATGACGTGGTTGGACCGCGCGCAGATCTCACCGACGGTTGTGCCGTCCCACGGCACCTCCACGTCGCCCTCGCCGAGCACCCGCGCGTCGACGCCCAGGATGGGCAGGCCTGTGGTGGCGCGTTGGGCGGGCGTCGAGGTGGTGCCGGGCTTGGGCAGGCTCCGTGTGAGCGTGGGGCCCGATTCGGTCATGCCGTACCCGCAGATGCACGGGCACCCGAAGGCGGCCTCGAGCTCGGCCAACAGCGCAGGGCTGGACGCGGCACCGCCCACCGAGATCTGGACCACGCTGGAGAGGTCGCGCCCGTCGAGGGTCGGATGATCGAGCACCAGCCGGGCCATGGCGGGCACGAGGAAGAGGCGGGTCACGCGGTACGTCTCGACAAGCCGCAGCACCTCGGCTGGGTCGAAGCGGGGGAGCAGTACGTGCACGCCGCCCAGTCCGGTCACGTAGTGCGGCGTGCCCCACCCGTTGACGTGGAAGAGCGGGATCGTGTGGAGGACGATGTCGTTCCCGGACAGGCCCATCGTCAGCGCGCTGTGGATGGCGTGCAGGTACAGGCCGCGGTGGCTCAAGAGCGCGCCCTTGGGCGAGCCCGTGGAACCCGAGGTGTAGAAGAGCTCGGCCGGCGAGCGCTCGTCGATCGTCAGCGGCTTGGGCGGATCGGGCGGCTGGCCGGCCAGCAGCGTCTCGTGCTCGCCGCCGAGCACGACCGTGCGGATCGGGTGGACGGGATCGACCTGATCCGGATGACGGAAGAGCACGACCGCACCGCTGTCGTCGAGGATGGCGCGCAGCTCGGCGGGGGCCAGGCGGATGTTGAGCGGCAGCAGCACGGCGCCGGCGAGCAGCACGCCGTAGTACGCCTCGAGCAGCTCGTGGGTGTTGCCGCAGAGCCACGCCACCACGTCGCCAGGCCGCACGCCGAGATCTCGTTGGAGGGCGTGAGCGAGGCGGTCGCACCGCTGGCCGAACTCGCCGTAGGTCCATCGCTGGTCACCGTCGAGCACGCCCTCGCGCTCGGCGAAGAGGCGCCGGGCCCGAGCGAGCAGGTCGAGCGGCGTGAGCGGCAGCTCCATCAGCGACGGATCACTCGTGCCATTGGCCCCGCTCCATGAGGAGCTCCTTCAGCACCTGCGGCCGATCCGTCATGATCCCGTCGACGCCGAGGTCGAGCAGGCGGGCCATCTCTACGTGATCGTCGATCGTCCACACGTGCACCTGGACGCCGCGTCGGTGAGCGGTGCTCACGAAGCGCTCCGTGACGAGGGGCAGGCGACCCTGGTGGGTGGGCACCTGGGCGCAGGGCGCCGTGAGGTTGGCGCCCCCGGGCATGTGCTTCGACGCGGCCACGAGCCGGGCCACCTGACGCGGCCCCATCGAGGTGCACAGCGCCCCCCCGACGAGGGTCTGCAGGCGGCCGATGCGCTTGTCGCTGAAGGCGCCCACGCACACGCGGTCGACTGCGCCTGTGCGCAGGAGCACCTCGGCGAGCGGCTCCACCGCAGCATCGTGCTTCGGGTCGACGTTCACCCGGAGGGCGGGCCAAGCGCCCAGGAGGTCCTCGAAGCGGGGGATGGGCTCCCGGCCGTCGACCAGCGCGGACCGCACACTCGCCCACGGAAGCTCGCCGATGACGCCTGTGCCGTCGGTGACCCGATCCAGGCGATCGTCGTGGAAGGCGATCAGCTCGCCGTCGGCGGTGACGTGCACGTCGGTCTCGACGTACCGGTAGCCGAGGCCCACGGCATGCTCGAAGGCTGGCATCGTGTTCTCCGGCGCCTCGCTGGCACCGCCTCGATGAGCGAACGGGATGGGGCCTGGCCAGTCGAGGAAGGGGAAGGCGGCGTTGGGAGCCATCGAGGTCAGATCGTGCGGCCGGCGTCGGCCCAGTACTCGTCCTTGAGCAGGCGCTTGTAGAGCTTGCCGGTGGGATGGCGGGGCAGCTCGGAGCGGAAGTCGATCGAGCGTGGGCACTTCACGTCGGCCAGGTGCTCCTTGCAGTACGTGATGAGGGCCCGTTCGAGCTCGGGGCCCGCGTCGGCCATCGATGCCGGCTCGACCACCGCCTTGACCTCTTCGCCGAAGTCCTCGTTGGGCACACCGAACACGGCCACATCGTTCACCTGCGGGTGCATGGCGAGGACGTTCTCCGCCTCCTGCGGGTACACGTTCACGCCGCCCGTGATGATCATGTAGGCCTTGCGGTCGGTGAGGTAGAGGAAGCCGTCCTCGTCGAGGTAGCCGACATCGCCGAGGGTTGACCAGCCGCGGCCCTTCGGATCGCGAGAGTCCTTTGTCTTCTCCGCATCGTTGTGGTACTCGAACGTGGAGGCGGCCTCGCCCTCGAAGTAGACGGTGCCCGATTCGCCTTGGGGCACCTCCTCGCCGTCATCGCCGACGATGTGGAGCGTGCCGATCAGCGCCTTGCCCACGGAGCCGCGGTGGGCCAGCCAATCCGTGCTGTTCGTGTACACGAACCCGTTGCCCTCGGTGCCGGCGTAGTACTCGTGGATGATCGGCCCCCACCACTCGATCATCTGGGCCTTCACCGCCACCGGGCAGGGCGCCGCAGCATGGACGACGGCCTCGAGCGATGACGTGTCGTAGGTGGCCCGCGTCGCCTCCGGCAGCTTGAGGAGGCGGATGAACATCGTGGGCACGACCTGGCTGAAGGTCACCTTGTAGCGCTCGATGAGTGCGAGGTACTGCTCCGGGTCGAAGTGCTCCATCACCACGACCGTCGCGCCGCTGCGGTGCGCAGCCCGGCAGAAGCGCAGGGGTGCTGCGTGGTAGAGCGGCGCGGGGGAGAGGTACACGGTCTGGTCGGTCTCGCCGAAGAGCATCTGGCTGAGTGCGGTGACGGAATCGGCCGCCTCCCCGAGCGGCGCACCCGGCAGCGGCACCTTCACGCCCTTGGGCCGGCCGGTGGTGCCCGAGCTGTAGAGCATGTCCTGGCCCTCGACCCGCTCCTCGTCGAGGGGGGCGGGCGGCTGGGCGCCGATGGTCGCCTCATACGGATCGAAGCCGTCGATGGTGCCGTCGAGCATGAGCCGCACCTTCACGGCGGGCATCTGGTCGACCAGCTCGCCGGCCTGGTCGGCCTTGTGGGCGGACGTGATGAACGCCTGCGCCCCGCAGTCCTCGATGATGTACGCCATCTCCTCGGTGGTGAGCCGGGAGCTCATCGCCGTGTAGTAGAGCCCCGCGTAGTGCGCCCCCCAGATGATCGACAGGAACCTCGGATGGTTCTCGAGGCAGAGGGCCACGTGGTCTCCGGGCTGCAGTCCGGCGGCCCGGAGCACCCGTGACAGCTGGTTGGCCTCGGCGTCGAGCTCGGCGTAGGTGATGACCTGTCCGGTGGTGGCCATGATGACGGCCGCCTTGTCGGGCGTGGTGGCGGCAAAGGTTCCCGGGAACATGGGGCGGACCGTAGCCCGGTACCGTGGCCCGGTGACCGAGGACCCAACCGACCGGTTCACCGCGCTGGTGGCGGACGGTTCCGATGGGCTCCCGCTCGATGAAGCCGTGCTGCTCATCGCGGCCCACGCGCTGCCTGGGGTCGACGTGGAGGAGGAGCGTGGTCGGCTCGACGACATCGCGCGTGGCGTCGCCGCTCCGTCGCTCGAGGCCCTGCGAGCGCACCTGATCGACGACCTCGGGTTCACGGGCGATGCGGACAGCTACCACGACGCGCAGAACTCTCTGCTGCCCGCAGTGCTCGACCGCCGCAAGGGGATCCCGCTCAGCCTCGCGGTCGTGGCCATGGAGGTGGGCAGACGCTGCGGCGTGCCGCTCCTCGGGGTGGGCATGCCCGGCCACTTCCTAGTCACGCCGGTGGACGACCCCAACCGCTTCATCGATCTCTTCAACGACGGTGCAGACCTCGACCCAAGGGGCTGCCGCACCATCTTCGAGGGCCTCCACGCCGGTGCCGCGTGGGACGACCGGTTTCTCGACCCCGTCGCACCGGTCGCGATCGTGAGCCGGCTGCTGGCCAACCTGGCCAACGCCTACCGCCGTTCGGGCGATCGCCGCGCGCTGTCGTGGGTCATCGACCTCCGGTTGCGGCTCCCCGGCGCCACCGAGCGCGACCATCGTGAGCTGGCGCTGCTCCTCGGCGCGGCCGGTCGCTACGACGCCGCCGCCGAGGTCCTGGAGGCAACCGGTCACGATCGTGACCAGCAGTCGGCCGCCCGCCTGCGGGCTCGCCTGAACTGAGCCGCCACCAGCGGGGGGGTCTTGACCCGCTGGTCAAGATATTGTGCCGCCCATGACGGTCACCGACGCTCCCACCGCAGCCCCCGCCTCCGAAGAGGACCAGGTGCGCAACCTCTGCCTCCAGCTGCTGGCCGAGCTGCCCCCGAAGGACACGGACCCGGTTGTGTTCCTCGGTCGCCAGTTCGACCTCGGGCTCGCCTGGGTGCACTTCACCGAGGGCAACGGCGGCCTCGGCCTGTCACCCCGACTCCAGAAGGTCATCAACGAGACCCTGGTGGGTGCGGGCGCCCCGATCGCTGCGTTCCGCAACGTGATCGGGCACGGCATGGGCGCACCCACGATCGTCACCCACGGCACGGACGCGCAGAAGAAGCGGTACCTGCGCCCGCTGTTCACCGGTGAGGAGATCTGGTGCCAGCTCTTCTCGGAACCTGGTGCCGGCTCCGACGTCGCTGGCCTGTCCACCCGCGCCGTCCGAGACGGCGACGAGTGGGTGGTCAACGGCCAGAAGGTGTGGACCACGCTGGCCCACCTGGCCAAGTGGGGGATGCTCATCGCTCGCACCGACCCCGACCAGCCAAAGCACAAGGGCATGACCTACTTCGTGGTCGACATGGAGGCACCCGGCGTCGAGGTGCGCCCGCTCTACCAGATCACCGGTGAGGCCGAGTTCAACGAGGTGTACTTCACCGACGTGCGGATCCCTGACGAGGAGCGCCTCGGCGACGTGGGTGAGGGTTGGCGCGTCACGCTCACCACCCTGATGAACGAGCGCGTGGCCATCGGTGGTGGCATCCCCGCCAAGGGCGCCGGCTTCATCGGTGAGGCCGTGAAGGTGTGGAAGGAGCGGGGCGAGCACAGCGGTGCGGAGAAGGACGAGCTCATGCGCCTGTGGGTGCGGGCCGAGGCGCTGCGCCTCACCAACATCCGGGCCAGCCAGCTCCGGTCGCTGGGCAACCCCGGTCCGGAGGGCTCCATCGGCAAGGCGATGTCCGCCGACCTCAACAAGGACATCAGCTCCTTCACCGTGGGCCTGCTCGGCCCCGAGGGCATGTTGTTCCCGAGCGGCTACCAGATGCGGCGACCCAAGCACGCCATGCAGTGGGCCAACCCTCAGCAGGCCTTCCTCCGTGCGCGCGCCAACTCCATCGAGGGCGGCACCACGGAGATCGCCAAGAACATCCTCGGCGAGCGGGTGCTCGGCCTCCCTGGCGACGTGCGCAACGACAAGGACGTGCCCTGGACGCAGGTGCCGCGCTCCTGAACTAGAACGATGGCAGACCGCTGCTGTTGGGGGCAGTTGGATGAGGGGTCGGTTCGGGGGGGACCGACCCCTCATCGCGCTCTCGTGGACTACGACAGGTCGCGGATGTGCTCGGCTTCGTTGAGGCTGCCGATGCTGCGCACCCCGCCGCCTGACGCCAGGATCCGACTGATCGAGGTGTACGCAGGCAGGAAGAAGAGCGGGTCCGCGATGCGCAGCACGTGACCGGCGTAGGCGTTCACCACGCCGCCATGGCACACGACCGCCACGCGCTGGCCGGCGTGAGCGGCGATGACGCGCTCGATCGCCTCCACCACCTCGGCCGCGAACTCCTCCGGCCGTTCGGGGAGCTGGTTCCAGCGCGGGTCGTTGGCGGCCTTGAGCTCCTCGATCGGGATGTAGCTCGACGAGTGCTTGTCGTACTCGGCCAGGCCATCGTCGACGGTCACCTCGAGGCCGAGGCGCTCGCTGAGAGGGGCCGCGGTCTCACGGGCGCGGCGCATCGGGCTCGACCAGATGGCGTCGATCCTCTCGGGCGCCAGCCACGTCGCGAGGGCGGCCGCCTGGGCGTGGCCGAGGGGGGCGAGGGCCGGGTCGGCGGGCCCGTCGACGGCGCCCTCGTCGATGCGCACGGGGAGGGCATGGCGGATGAGGAGCAGCTCCATGGCCGGGTTCTACTCTGCGCCACCATGGATGGTCTCTTCGTGAGCGAGCACGATCCGGGTGGCAACGCGCCGGCGGTGGTGCTCGTGCACGGATCGCTCGACCGAGGCGCGGCGTTCGTGCGGGTGCAGCGCGAGCTCAACGACCTCCGCGTGCTCCGCTACGACCGACGCGGCTACGGCCGGTCGCTCCACGTCGGACCCGCTCCTTCGTTCGCCGCCCAGGTCGACGACCTCGAGCTGATCGTGGGCGATCGCCCCGCCGTGATCGCCGGCCACAGCCTCGGCGGTGTCATCGCGTTGGCGTTCGCACAGCGCCACCCACGCCTGGCGACGGCCGTGGTGGCGTATGAGGCGCCGATGTCATGGATGCCCTGGTGGCCAACCGTCACCGCTGGTTCGGTAGCGATGTCCGACGACCCCGACAACGACGCTGCCGACGGGGCCGAGCGCTTCATGCGGCGCATGATCGGAGACGATCGTTGGGAGCAGCTGCCGCAACGCACCCGTGACCAGCGCCGAGCGGAGGGGCCGACCCTCCTGGCCGAGCTGCACTCGATCCGCGATGCCGCCCACCCGCCGTATGAGCCCCAGAAGATCGAGGTGCCTGTCGTCGCCGCTCACGGCACGGCGTCCTCTCCGCATCACCGCCAGACGGCAGTGGCACTCGCCGAGTCGGTGCCACACGCGACGTTGGTGGTGGTGGACGGCGCCGCGCACGGGGTGCACCTCACCCATCCCGCCGCGATGGCGTCCCTGGTGCGGCGAGCCCTCGAGCTCGCTAGAGCTTGAGGTCGGCCTTGCAGGTGGGCACCGTGAGGTGCTTCCCAGCGATCTCACACTCGCAGGTCTTCGCGCATGCTTGGAGCGGCGCACGGTTGATGTAGACGAGCAGCCCGACGACGCCGATGAGCACGAGGAGGATGGTCCGCACCACCATCCTCTGGACGAACCGGATCACCACCGCCATGAGGATCAGCAAGGTGCCCACCGAGATCTGCGGCAGGTTGTCAGCGAACCAGGCAGGCGTGGCAGCGAGCATGACGCGCACGCTACCGCTGGCATCGGGGAGGGCCCGGGTACCCTCGCCCCCATGCCCGATGTCCACCTGTCCCCATCCGGTCCGCCGGAGACCGTGCTCGACGCCGAGCCGCCCGCCGCGCTAGCCGCGCTCGATGCGGCCCTGGCTCTGCCCGCTGACCAGCGCCGCGCGGCGGTCGCAGACGCGGTGGCCCGGTGGCCCAAGTTCCTCGACGGGTGGGCCCGCCTGGGTGATCTCGGCCGCGACGTGATCGAGCAGTACGCGGCCTACCGCGTGGGGTACCACCGTGGCCTCGATAGGCTGCGGGCCAACGGGTGGCGCGGCAGCGGCTACGTGCGGTGGGAGCACCCGGTGAACCGAGGGTTCCTGCGCGCCCTTGCCGGGTTGCAGGCCACGGCCACCGCGATCGGCGAGACAGAAGAGGCCGAGCGTTGCGCGCTGTTCCTGCGTCAGCTCGATCCCGTATGGCCGCCCGCGGATCTTGTCGAGGCCGTCCGGCCATGAGCGCCCGGGCCTTTCCCGCAACCGGCCGCTCGGCCGACGATCTCCTCGTCGAGATCCGCGCCAACCGAGGCAACGATGCTGATTGGCGCGGCGGCCGAACCTTCAGCCTCGTCTACAACCCGGCCGACCCCGAGCTCGAGCGCCTACAGGAGGCGGTGGCACAGGAGTACCTCCACGAGAACTACCTGAACCCGTTCGCGTTCCCCAGCCTCCTCAACATGGAGCAGGACGTCGTGGCCATGGCGTCGGATCTGCTCGGTGCCCCCTCGGCCGGGGGCAAGCTCACGTCAGGCGGCACCGAGAGCATCTTCCTTGCGGTGCAGGTGGCGCGCGAGCACGCCCGCGCCGCGCGCAACATCGCCGAGCCGCAGCTCGTCACCGCGAGCACCGCCCACCCGGCCTTCGCCAAGGCGGCTCACTACCTCGATCTCGAGCATGTGGTCGTGCCGGTCGGCGACGACGGTCGCCTCGATCCTGACGCCGCAGCAGCGGTCCTCACCGATCGGTCGGCGCTGCTCGTCGGCTCGGCTCCGTGCTACCCGTTCGGCGTCATCGATCCGATCCCCGAGCTCGCCGCCCTCGCGGCCGACCATGGCGCCCTGTTCCATGTCGACGCCTGCTTGGGCGGCTGGCTGCTGCCCTTCTGGGAGCGGCTCGGTGAGCCCGTGCCGCCGTGGGATCTCAGCGTGCCCGGCGTGACGTCGATCTCGGCTGATCTCCACAAGTACGGCTGGTGCTTCAAGGGCGTCTCCGTGCTCCTCCACCGCGATCCGGAGATGGTGCGCCACCAGTACTTCCTCTACGACGCCTGGCCCGGCGGCATGTACGGCTCGGCCACGGCCGCCGGCACCCGTCCCGGTGCACCGATCGCGGCGGCCTGGGCCACGATCACCCACCTGGGCGAGCCGGGGTTCATGCGGTTGGCGGGTCAGGTGCGCGATGCCACTCACCGCTTCCGCGCCGGCATCGACGCCATCGATGGCCTGCACATCACCGGCGATCCCGTCATGAGCGTCATGGAGATCTCCTCCGATGTGCACGACCTGGCCGCCGTCAACGACGTGATGGACGACCGCGGCTGGCACCTCGACCGCCAGCAGGGCGGGTTGCACCTGATGCTCTCGCCCTTCCACCTCACTGTCGTCGACGAGTTCCTGCGCGATCTCGCCGATGCCGTGGCCACCCACGGCGACAGCCGCGGGGTCGAGGCGCGGTACGGCGGCGTGGCCGAGTAGGCGCCGATGGTCGCCGGGCGCGTGGCAGCAGCTGGCCCGTTCACGGGGATCGTGCTCTGCGGCGGCCGCAGCAGCCGCATGGGGCGGGACAAGGCCCTCATCGAGATCGATGGTGTGCCCCTGGCCCGTCGCGTGGCCGACGTCCTGCGCTCGGCGGGGGCCACTGAGGTGCTGGCGATCGGCGGCGATCGCGTGGCCCTGGGCCTTCTCGGCCTCGACGTCCGCCCTGACGACCACCCGGGCGACGGGCCGTTGCCGGCGACGATCACCGCACTGAGGGCGGCCCGGGAGGAGCTCGTGATGGTGGCTTCGTGCGATCTGCTCCACCCGAGCCAGCCCGCCATGGCCGCCACCGTCGATGCCCTGCGGGCGGAGGCCGGGGCCGCAGGGTGCGTCCCGATCGTCGATGGCCATCGCCAGTGGACCCACGCCGCCTGGCGTCGTACGGCCGCCGGCGGCCTGATCGAGGCCTACGAGGCGGGCGCCCGGTCGCTGCACCGGGCTGCTGCTGACCTCGTCCTCGTCGCCGGGACGGACATCGGGTCGTTGGCGACCGCCGACGCCGACGCGCCCGGCGACCTCCCCCGCCCAAGCGGACGTTGACGGCCAGGGCGGTACGCTCGGCACAATGCCTGACATCCCCGAGATCGACGTCAACGAGCTGGCCGCCCGCCGGGCCGAGGGCGCACCGCTGATCGACGTGCGAGAGCTCGGCGAGTACGCCGCCGCCCGCGTTCCCGGCGCGAGCCACATCCCGCTCGGCGAGGTCATCGAGCGGATCGAGGAGATCCCCACCGACGGCACCGTCTACGTGATCTGCGCCGCTGGCGGCCGCAGCGCCAAAGCGGTGGAGCACTTCCGGTCTGTCGGCATCGACGCCGTGAACGTGGCCGGCGGCACCCGCGGGTGGATCGACGCCGGCCTCCCGTTCGACGCCGACTCGGGGACCGAAGCCGGCTCCGCGTGATGCAGTGGGTCGACGACGACTCGGCGTTCGCTCAGCTCGTCGAGCACCTCGCCACCGTCGACGTCTACGGCCTCGACACCGAGTTCCACCGCGAGCGCACCTACCACGCTCGCCTCGCACTGCTGCAGCTCTCGTGGCGCGGCGGCGTGGCGGTGGTCGACCCACTGGCCGTCGATGTCGCCCCCCTTGCCGAGGTGCTGCGGGGCCCGGGGGTGTGCGTGATGCACGCGGCCAGCCAGGATCTCGAGATCCTCGATCGCCTGTGCGGCACCGTTCCCAGTCGGCTCTTCGACACGCAGGTCGCAGCCGGGTTCGTGGGCTACAGCAGCGTCGGCCTGGCCGGTCTGGTGCAGGGCGAGCTCGGGCTGAAGCTCCCGAAGGCCGATCGCCTGGCCGACTGGCTGGCCCGGCCCCTGGGCGAAGATGCAGTCGCCTACGCGGCCTCCGACGTCGCTCACCTCCACGAGCTCTACGACATCCTCATCACCAAGCTCGAGGCGCGCGGCCGGCGTCAGTGGGCCGAGGACGAGTGTGAGGTGCACCGCACGCGAGCGGCATCTGCGCCAGTGCCAGAGCGGGCCTGGTGGAAGATCAAGGAGGCTCGCTCGCTGCGCGGTCGCGCTGCGGCAGTGGCCCAGACCATGGCCGCGTGGCGGGAGCGCAAGGCTGCCGACGTCGACCGGCCTGTGCGGTTCCTCCTCGCCGATCTGGCGATGGTGGCCATGGCCCAGCGCCCACCCAAGAGCGAGGAGGACCTCCACCGCGTGCGGGGCCTCGACGAGGGCAAGCGCAAGGGTGGAGCAGCCCGCGAGCTGTTGAGCGTGGTGGCCGAGGGCCTGGCCCTCGACCTGGAGGAGGTGCAGGTGCCACCGAGCGAGGGCGTCGACCGGTCTCGCCGGGCGGCCGCGTCGCTCGTGAGCGCCTGGGCGGCGCAGCGGGCACGCGAGCTCGACATCGATGCGGCGATCTTGGCCACCCGGTCCGACATCGAGACGTTCCTCATGGATGGCAGCGGCCGACTCGCCGTGGGATGGCGCAACGGTGTGGTGGGGGAGCCGATCCGTGCGCTGGCCGCAGGCGAGGCGTCGCTGGCGGTCGACACGGCGGGCCGACTCGTGCTCGAGACCCGCTCCGGCGAGCCCCTGGTCGAGTAGCCCCAACCCGATCTGTCCACGCATGGCGTGGCTCCCGGCACACAGAAGCTGTTCAGACGGGTTGGAGGAGGACGGCGGTGTCGGGGGCGAGGACGCCGGTGAAGGGGCTGCCCTCGCCGCGGCCGTCGCTGGCCACCTCCACCAGGCCGGCCAACGCGAGCTCGGCCGCGACGGGACCCATGTTCAGCACGATCGTGCGCTCGTCGCCGGCAGTCGTCCGCCGCCAGGCCAGCGTTCCCGCAGGGGTGTCGAGCAGCGTGAGGTCGCCGAGCACGAGCGCGGGTGAGGCGTGGCGGGCCGTGAGCAGCCGGCGATACAGGCACAGGATCGAGTCGGGGTCGTCGCGCTGAGCCTCGACGCAGTGGCTGTCAGCGTCGGGAGGGAAGGGGAGCCAGGCGTCGGCGCCCCAGCCGTGGTGTGAGCTTGTGTCCCACGGGATCGGCGCACGGCAGCCATCGCGGCCACCGGGATCGACCACGCCCTCCGCTGGCACGACGGCATCTTCGAGCCCGAGCTCCTCGCCGGCGTACACGAACGGGGTGCCCCGCAGGGTGAGCAGGGCCACGGCCGCGGCTCGTGCTCGCGCCTCGCTTCCGCCGTAGCGCGTGCGGTGGCGAGGCACGTCGTGGTTGGAGAGCACCCAGGACGGCCAAGCGGCCAGTGGGTCGAGCTCCTCGCCGATCCGCTCGATCCGCTTGCGCCAAGCAACGGCGTCCCACGGGGCGTGGGTGGCCGCGAAGTTGAAGGCGAGGTGCAGCTCGTCGCCACGGCCGTAGTAGGGCGCCACCCATCGGGTTCCCGGGAGAGCGGTCTCGCCGATCAGCACCCGGTCACCCGGATAGCTGTCGGCCAGCTTGCGCATCGCGCGGATGTGGGCGTGGGTGCTCGTGTGCTCGTTGGACGCGCAGTGCGGGATCTCGGACCACGGCGGGTGATCGTCCGGGTAGGCGGGATCACGGCCGATGCAGTGCACCACGTCGATGCGGAAGCCATCGACGCCCCGGTCGAGCCAGAACCGCATCACCCCGTGCATGGCCGCCACGACCTCGGGGTTGTGCCAGTTGAGGTCGGGCTGCTGGGGCAGGAACTGATGGAGGTACCACTGCTCGGTGGCGGCATCCCACGTCCAGGCCGGACCACCGTCGATGAAGGCGCCGAGCCAGTTGTTGGGAGGCTGCGACGGACCACCCCCGTCGTGCCACACGTACCAGTCCCGCTTGGAGTCGTCCCGGCTGCGGCGGGCGGCCTGGAACCAGGGATGCTGGTCGGAGGTGTGGTTGGGCACGAGGTCGACCACGATCCGGATGCCCGCCGCGTGGGCGTCGGCGAGGAGCGCATCGAAGGTCGCCAGGTCCCCGAACAGCGGATCCACGCCGCAGAAGTCGGCCACGTCGTAGCCGAAGTCGGCCATTGGGGACGGGTAGAAGGGCGAGAGCCATACGGCGTCGACACCCAGCCAGCGGAGGTGGTCGAGGCGACGCCGGACGCCCTCCAGATCGCCTACCCCGTCTCCGTCGGCGTCGGCGAACGAGCGCGGGTACACCTGGTACACGACACCGGCGCGCCACCACGGGTCGTCGGATCGGGCGGGCATGAGGGCCAAACCTACCGGGCCCCCGACGTGCACGATGGGGGGGTGCCCGCGCTAAGGTGAACCTCCTTCACCCCTGCGAGCCTCGGGAGCCGTTCCGTGAAGAAGGGACGCCATCGCCGCTTCGAAGAAGCGCGCAAGCTCAAGCAGTCGGGTCCGGA
>JBKJIE010000006.1:0-26896 GCA_046598715.1 Acidimicrobiales bacterium
TGGGCCTTCACGGTCGCCCAGCAGGCCTGACCGGCGGCAGCTCCGTCAACAGCGTCACCCCGCAGGCGAGGAGCACGGCGAGCACACAGGTGCCGGACCACAGCTCGGCGTTCCACACCATCGGCCCGGTGGCCTTCAGCGCGGCGAACCAGGCCGGCCACACGACGGCGGCGAAGGCGACGCCGGCCAGCCGACCGTGTCCGACACGGGCCACGGCGTCAGCCGCGACCCCGCCGGCGAGCGCCGCGAGCAGGAGCGCGGGGCGGTCGAACCCGTCGAGGGCGTTGAGGCCGATCGCCGCGATCGCCACGATGGCGGTCCGGCCTCCGAGCGGCAGGGCGGTGGCCCGGCCGGCCACGACGAGCACCCCGACGAAGACGACGGTGGTGAGCAGGATGGCCCCGATACCGTGCACGTTGCGCAGCTCGGGGACGCCGTGGTGCCCGGTGACCGCGGTCGCGTCGCCGGCGACCGTCCCGCGGAACGCGGTCAGGTACATCGAGAAGAACCCGGTGACGGTGGCCGTCGCGGCGGCGGAGACGACCACCGGGACGGCGCCGACGTCGATGCCCCGCAGCGACGCCCGCAGCGCGGTCGTGGCGAGGCACAGGCCACCCGTGAACAGCAGGAGGTGGGTCGGGGAGAGGAGGGCGTCGACGCCGACCTCGATGCCGAGGACCTGGTGCCAGGCGAAGTCGCCGACCATGCCGACGGCGAACGTCACCACGCCCAGCCGGCTCCACCGGTCCACGAGCACGCTGTCGCGCCCGGCGCGCCGTTGGCGGGCCCCGTCGACGGCTCCCCACGCCGCGGCGGCGAGGAACCCGCTGTAGAGGAGCCCGTGCCACGGCGTGAAGAAGGTCTCGGGCCGGCTCGTGTTGTGCGACCACCCGTCGAGGACGAGCCCCGAGACGATCCACACCATGAACACGGCGTACGACTGCGCCTCGCGCCGGCCTGCGGCATCCTGGGCGGACCGGTCCGGCGGCGTCTCGACAACGATCGTCACGGCTGCATCCTGACCCGCCGGCCCGGCCGTGTCGACGGATCCCGCAAGGGGGCCCGGCCCGCAACTGCCCGGCACCCCCTGCGAGGCGGGTGACAGTAGTAGCCCCGGGTCGGCGCACGACGTACGCTCGGCACATGAATGGGCTCCTCGCGGTGGAAGACCTGGCACGGGACGAGCGGTTCGAGCGGATCCGCATCGAGGATGTCGCGGCCGATGCCCGCCGCCTCAGCAGTCGGCGCAACGGCTTCCGCCCGGAGGAGAAGGACAGCCCGGACGCGGCGCGTCGGCTGATGCACGGCATCTTCACCGGAGAGATCCAGGCCCTCGAGGGTGCCGGGCGCACCTGCTACGACTTCGAGGTCGGGCCCGGCAAGGGCGCCGACTCCAACGAGGTGCCGTTCGAGATGAAGCTCGACATGGCCCGGCAGTGCTGGGACGAGGCCCGCCATGTGGAGATCTCGGTGAAGCTGGGCGAGCACATGGGCACCGAGATCGGTGAGTTCTCCGAGAACACGCTGCTCTTCGAGGCGGCCTGCAACGCCGACCCCGTCCTTCGGCTCACCGGCGTGAACCGGGCCCTCGAGGGCCTGGCCATCGATGTGTTCAACGCCATGAAGGAGTACGGCTCGTTGACCGGCGACCCGGTCCTGCACTTCTGCGAGGACTGGATGCTCGCCGATGAGGTCACCCACGTGAAGATGGGGTCGGACTGGCTCCGCAAGCTCACCGCCGACGACAAGGCCCGCCAGGACCAGGCGCTCGAGTTCCAGCGCACCGTCGACCTGCTGTTCAGCTTCGGTGGTTTCCGGGGTGAGTCCGAGGAGAACCCGGTCCACCTGGCCCGCCGGTTCCGCGAGCTCGCCGGCTTCACGGAGGACGAGATCCAGGACCTGGTCGAGCTCTCGGCCGAGTCCGAGGCGCAGGCGGTCGCCCAGGTCGAGCGCAACCGCGCCGCGCTCGCGGCCCCGGCCGACGCTTGATCCTGCGCGACCTCCACACCACCTGGGCGTGGGTCGTCATCGTCGCCAACGGGCTCGCCGGGATCTGGACCCTCGCCGCCGCCCGTCTGGACGCGCTCCGGACGCGTGCCCTGTGGTGGTTCACCACGGCGGCCGAGGTCGGGATCTTCGTGCAGGTCGGACTCGGGGTGGCCCTCGTCGCCGGCCAGGGCTACGTGGCCCCGAAGTTCCACATGTTCTACGGGTTCGTGGCGATCGTCGCCGTCGGCATCATCTACAGCTACCGGGCGCAGATGGCCCATCGGCTCTATCTGCTCTACGGCCTCGGCGGCCTGTTCCTCATGGGCCTCGCCCTGCGCGCCATCGTCATCTCACCCATCCCCAAGCCCTGATCCCACCAGCACCGGAGCCCCGTGTCCGACACCGTCACCTCGAGTGCACCACCCGCCAGCAGCCCGCGTCCCGGCGTGACGCGCCTGCATCGAACCGTCGTCATGGTGCTGCCTGCCGTCATCCTCGTGCAGGCCTCGCTCGCCGGTCAGCACCTCTTCGAGGGGTCGGGCATCAAGCTCCACGGCATCCTCGGCAACATCACCTTCGCCATCACCGTGGTGGGCGTGTTGCTCACGGTCATGCGCCGAAGCGATGGGCCCGCCTTCGCCGTGGCCGTCGCGCTCATGGCGCTGGCCTTCGCGCAGATCGGGCTGGGCTACGTCGGCCGGGAGACCACCGCGGCAGCGGCCTGGCACATCCCCATGGGGGTCACCATCTTCGGCCTCGCCTGCTACCAGCTGGCTGGCCTGCGGCGACCCGCTACTTGAAGACCTTCCAGAACAGCGCGCCGACCTTGCGCTGGCGGCCCGACCTCGTCCACGGGATGCCAGTGGCCCGCGAGACCCGCCGTTTCGCGTTCGTGATCCCGACCGCCCGCCGCCAGCTGAATCCGCCCTTGTTCATCGTGTCATTCCCTTCCGATGCCCCGTGGGATCGAGCGCACCGTACCCGGCGCGCTGGTCCTGCCCACGGCGCTGAGTGCGCGGCCTGTCGGTGGCTTCGACGACGAGCAGTCAGGACTCGACGAGGGCGACCGCATGCTCCTCGACCCAGGCGATCTCCAGTTCGGCTTCGTCGAAGAGACCGCGGTGAGCGAGCTCGACCTCCCATGCCGACCCTCGTGCTGCGAACTCCAACTGGTGCTCGAGCATTTGGCGTGCCCGGTCAATTCCGGCGTGGACGATGCTGAGGTCACGCTCGATCCCGTAGGCGTCGAGCAGGAGCCGGAAGCGGCGTGCCTTGTCAGCGACGCCGGACGGGAGCCCGATCGCTCGGCACTTCTCGTCACGACAGAACGGCACCCACCGCCACGCCACCCAACCGAGGTCCCAGGCGCGCGGCCCGGGCGCGGCAGTGTCCCAGTCGATGAGCGCCACCGGCACGCCGTTCCGGAAAACGGTGTTCGAAGGGAACACCTCGTTGTGACAGATCGTCTCAACCGGCTCTCGAGCTTCGTAACACCACGAGCGCCCAGCCCACGGGAACGTCGCCGCTGCGTCGTGGTAGCTGCGAAGCAGTGCGCCAAGATGGACGAGCACCTCGTCGCGCCAGACGAAGTCCGGGAGCAGAAGGTCGAACCGGCCGCCTTCGTCCGGGATGAACTCCGTGCCGCGTGCGACCTCGCCGTCGATGAAGGCCAGCACCTCTCGGCCTTGATCGTCGAAGCCCAGCGCACGCGGCGCGCCCTCGAATCCCTCGCGTTCGACATGCTGCAGCAGATCGAGCACCGCCGGCGACCATGCGTAACTCGTGCGGTGGACCGTGTCACCGGTGCGAACTCGGACGCGCGGCGGCTTCCCGTCGGCCATGTTGCGGGGCGGGACGAGGTCGATCTCCGCCTCGGTCATCGTGGGAATGGTCTTGCGTCGCTGATCGCCGGTTTCTAATCGAGCGAAGCGAGGACGACTTCGAATTTGCTGTCGACGGGATGCACAGCCCCGGCTACGAGTGCACCTCACCGCATCGAGCCGCGTGACTCAGAGCCGGCGGTAGGTGACATCGGCACAGGCCGACGCACGTTGGCCGACTGGGAGCGAGACTCTCGGTGATGCCAGCGGCGCGTCTCGGGGCGCGCGGCGCTAGTTCCAGGTGAACCAGCGGGCGTCGAGTCGTTCTCCGAACGGTGGGGTGTAGGGGCTGGGCTCGGCGGGGCGCAGTGGTCCGGGCGAGCCGTGCTCGGGTGGTTCGATCGGTCTCCCGCGGGCGTCGTAGAAGCGCAGCGTGCCCGCTTCGGGATCACCGCTGATGGTGAGCTCGCCGTGGTGGAGCTGGCGGTGGTGTCGGGGGCACAGGGCGAGCAGGTTTGACGGGATGGTGAGGCCGCCGTGTTCCCAGTGGGTGATGTGGTGGATGTGGACCCAGCGGGTCTGCGCGCACAGGGGATGGGTGCAGCCTTGGTCGCGACGTTCGATGACCCGCCGGAGGTGGCGGCTCACGGTGCGGTCGGTGGGGTGGATCCCGATGAGCTGCCCGGCCTTGTACGAGGCGACCATGATCTCGGCGTCGCAGGACAAGAACCGGGCCAGCGTGTCGGGAATGATCGGGCCGTTGTGGAGCTGACCGGGCCCGACGCACCCGGACGGGTCGATGTCGTGGTGGAGGATGACCTTGGTGCGCTCCCCGCGCCGGCCCGTGCGGACAAGCGTCGCGTCGAGCCTGTCGAGACCGTCGGTGGCCAGGCGCATGAGCGCATCAGCCCACGTGACCGACCCGCTGCTCAGCACCTCGGCATCGGGGTTGAGCCCGTCGCGGTCGCGGAGCTCGGTGTCGCGGGCGATGTCGAGCGCGACCTGAAGCTGGGCCATCTCATCAGGCGGGAGCGAGAACTCGCCCTTGCCCCAGCCCTGCCGGTCGGTGCGCATGCGCAGGTAGCGCTGCGGGTCCTGATCGGCGGGAGGCCGGTCGGGGAGGTCGGGGCGGACTTCAGGGTGCGGGTGAGCTGGCGGATCAGCATGCCCGGCGCCCACCCGGCCACCTCGGCATCGCGACTGGCCGGGACCTTGCGGGCGATCCGCACCATCGCATCCTCAGTGAGCCGGCCCGCCTCGAACAGGGCCCAACAGGCGGGGAGCTCGTCGATCCGGCGGGCGATCCGGGCCAGGTCGGCGGCCCGGTTCGGGGCGATCCCGGCCTTCCAGGTGACCCAGTGCTCCACCGACTCGATGCCGTGCCCACCCCAACCGTCGGTGTCGATCAGCATCCGGATCGTGGCCACCAGCTGCGCGGTCGCAAGGTTGATCGTGCCCATCAACGCGACCGTGGACACCTCACCCTCGTGCCACGCCCGCTCCTGCGGATGGTCGATCACCGACATGCCAAGCACCCTACGCAGAGGGTGTGACAACCCCCCTGACCAGGACAAACGCGTCAGCGGGGAGTCGCCGGCTCATGAGGCGCGCCGACGCGCCCGCCTACGTCAGAGGTGCACGACGGGACAGGTGAGCGTGCGGGTGATGCCGTCGATCATCTGCACCCGACTCACCACCATCTTGCCCAGCTCGTCCACCGTGGCGGCTTCTGCTCGGGCGATCACGTCGTACGGGCCGGTCACATCCTCGGCCGAGACGACACCGTCGATCCCGTCCACCTCCGTGGCCACCTGGGCGGCCTTGCCGACCTCGGTCTGGATCAGGATGTACGCGCTGACGGCCATCGAGCCTCCTCGTCGTGTGAACGACCGCATCGTAGCCAGGTGTGACCGGCAGGAGATCCGGGGTCCGACGCGGAACAAAGGGTGCGTGAGCGCACATGAGCAGCTGGTCCGCCGAGTCTGGGATGAGCAGGACGACGTCCTGTCCACCCTGCAGCTCGTGCGCGGTGACGACGCCCTCGAGGGGCGCCTGTTCGACCAGCTCGTGGATCTCCTCGTGGAGGGGATGTTCCTGGAGCTCCGCCAGAGCTACCTCGACGGCGATCTCGAGCGCGACGCGTACGTCGCCGAGCTCGGCGCCTTGGTCGAGCTGTGCCGCAGCGCCGGGTTGCTCCCGCTGCCCGGTCGCCTCGCCTGATCCGCTCCACGGCGCGTGGCCTCGCGGTGGCTGAGTCGCCTCTGCGGGGTCGACTGGCCGACAATGGCGGCGTGAACCTTGGTCCCTTCGTCACGTACGACGACGAGCTCCGGACGCGAGTCGCGGCGAACCTGGCCCGGCACGAGCGTCGCATGCTCGAGCTCGGCGAGCACCGGCATGCCGCGGTGGCGATCGTCCTCGTCGACTCGGCCGAAGGCGAGGATCGCATCGATCCGCATCAGCCGACAGACGCCGAGATGGATGTCATCCCGGGCGGGGCGGGCGGGCTCGACGGGCGCATGGTGGGCGTCTCCGGCGGGGCGGCGTTCCTGCTGTGCCGTCGGGCCGCGGGCCTGAACCGTCACGCGTCCCAGTGGGCGCTACCGGGAGGGCGGGTCGACGACGGTGAGACGGCGGTCGATGCCGCCCGGCGCGAGCTCGATGAGGAGCTCGGCGTGACGCTCGGCCCCGACAGCGTGCTCGGCCTGCTCGACGACTACGCCACGCGCTCCGGCTACGTCATCACGCCCGTGGTGCTGTGGGGAGGCGGACCCCTCGAGATGGCTCCCGCGCCCGACGAGGTGCTGGCCGCCTACCGGGTCGGTCTCCATGAGCTGCTGCGCGACGACTCGCCGCGGTTCGTCTCGATCCCCGAGAGCGACCGACCCGTCGTGCAGGTGCCGCTCGGCAACGATCTGATCCACGCGCCCACGGGGGCGGTGCTGCTGCAGTTCCGCTGGCTGGGCCTGGAAGGGCGTAGCGACGCGGTCGCCGGCTTCGAGCAACCGGTGTTCGCCTGGGGCTGACCCCGACGGTTATCTGGTGAGGCGCTTCTCGAGCTCGCGGAGCTCGTGCTTGAGAGCATCAGGGAGCGTGTCGCCCACGCTCGCGTAGTGGGCCTCGATCTGGGGGAGCTCGGCGCGCCACGAGGCGGGATCGGCCGAGAGCAGCTCGGTCATCGTGGCGTCGGTGACGTCGAGACCGGTCGTGTCGATGGCCGTGGGCGTGGGCACTCGGCCGATGGCCGTGTCGACCGATTCGCCGCCGCCGGCCACGCGCTCGACGACCCACTTGAGGACCCGGCTGTTCTCGCCGTATCCGGGCCAGAGGAACTTGCCGTCGTCGCCCTTGCGGAACCAGTTCACCCAGAACAGCTTGGGGAGACGAGCACCCTCGCGCTGGCCGATCTCGAGCCAGTGGCCGAAGTAGTCGCCGACGTTGTAGCCGGTGAAGGGCAGCATCGCGAAGGGATCGAAGCGCAGCTCGCCAACGGTGCCGGCGGCCGCGGCCGTCTTCTCGGAGCTCATGATCGACCCGAGGAACACGCCGTGCTGCCAGTTGAACGACTCGGTGACCAGGGGCACGTTCGTGCCGCGCCGGCCGCCGAAGAGGATGGCCGAGATCGGCACGCCCTTCGGGTCTTCCCATTCGGGGGCGATCGAGGGGCACTGAGACGCCGGCGCCGTGAAGCGAGCGTTGGGGTGGGCGGCGGGGGTGTCTGAGCCAGGGGCCCAGTCGTTGCCCTTCCAGTCGATGACGTGTTCGGGCGGAGCCGACAGGCCCTCCCACCACACGTCGCCGTCGTCGGTGAGCGCGACGTTGGTGAAGATCGAGTTGGCGTGAAGCGTGGCGATGGCGTTGGGGTTGGTGTCGTCGCCGGTGCCGGGGGCCACGCCGAAGAACCCGGCCTCGGGGTTGATGGCATAGAGCTGGCCGTCCTCACCGAACTTCATCCAGGCGATGTCGTCGCCGACGGTCTCGACCTTCCAGCCCGGCAGGGTGGGAACCATCATCGCCATGTTCGTCTTGCCGCAGGCTGACGGGAACGCCGCCGCCACGTAGGTCTTCTCGCCGGCGGGTGAGGTGATGCCCAGGATCAGCATGTGCTCGGCCATCCACCCGCCGTCACGCGCCATCGTCGATGCGATCCGCAGCGCGAAGCACTTCTTGCCGAGGAGGGCGTTGCCGCCGTAGCCGGAGCCGTAGCTCCAGATCTCGCGGGTCCCGGGGAAGTGGCTGATGTACTTGTTGTCGGCGTCGCACGGCCACGGCACGTCGGGCCTGGTGGAGCCGTCGGCAAGGGTGAGCGGGTAGCCCACGGAGTGCAGGCAGGGGACGAACTCGCCGTCGGCGCCCAGCACGTCGAGGACGCCTTGACCCATGCGGGTCATGATCCGCATGTTGGTGGCGACGTAGGCGGAATCGGTGAGCTGCACGCCGATGTGGGCGATGGGGGAGCCAAGCGGACCCATCGAGAAGGGCACCACGTACATGGTGCGACCCCGCATCGCTCCCGTGTAGAGCTCGGTGAGCTCGGCCTTCATGTCGGCAGGGGCCCGCCAGTTGTTGGTGGGGCCGGCGTCGATCTCACGGTCGGAGCAGATGAAGGTGCGGTCCTCAACCCGGGCGACGTCGCCGGGGTCGGAGAGAGCGAGGAAGCTGTTGGGACGCTTCGCTTCGTCGAGCTTGGTGAAGGTGCCACCGTCGACCAGGCGCTGGGTGAGGCGGTCCCACTCCTCCTGTGTGCCGTCGCACCACTCCACGGTCTCTGGCTGCAGCACGCCTGCCCAGTGATCGACCCATGCCTTCAGCTTGTGGTTGTCGGTGGTGGCAGGCATGTCCTTCTCCGCGGGGTCGGTGGATCAGCTGGTCTGCGTAGGCGCGCCGGGAAGGCCCCCGAAGCCGGGGGTGCCCATGTCCACCTCTGAGCCGAGCCGCAGGCGCGTGGCGTGGGTGGCGTCGTCGAGGTCGAAGATCACGCGCTGGCCCTGGCGGAGCATCCGGAACACCGAGCCCCGCAGGGCGTCGGTGGCGAGGTCGTACTCCTTGAAGTCGGTATCGCAGAGCACCACGCCGTCACCCGATCCTGGGTCGTACGACTTGATCACACCCTGCATCGGCAACCGGCTCCTCGTGACGGGCTTGCGTGACGGTCTGACCACCGTAATGGAGCGGTTCAGCCAGCGGCCAGACGACGGCCATCCTCTCGACGCACGCGCGACAGGGGCCGCCGCTCCATGGCATGCCGGCGGCGGCCCCTGCCTGTCCCCCCCAGGGGCTAGGAGACGGTGAACTCCTGCACCATCCCCTGCGTGAAGTGCGGGGGACCGTCATCCTTCCCGCCCACCGAGATGAAGCACACCATGGCGTAGGAGCCCGCATCGAGCTCGGCCAGGCTCTGGCTCGACTTGCCCGGCTCGGCTTCGGCCTCGCCCTTGAACTCCGTCTTGTCCTCACCCTGGTTGTCGGGGAGGGCCAGGATCTCGTCCCAGGTCAGGTCGACGCCGTCCTTCTTCTTGAGGATGGCCATCATGTGGTGCTCGCCCGACTTGGAGGCGTTCGTGAACTTGAACGCTGCCGTCCCGGCCTTGATGGTCTTCGGGACGCCCTGGTAGGCGTAGTCGACGCCCGTGATGTCGATCGTTTCGAAGCCGCACGAGCCGATGGCCCCGTCGACCAAGCCGGTGTACTTGGTGAAGGTGGCATCGTCGTTGAACGACTTCGCGTCGCCCGTTGTGAGGGCCTGGATCGTCTTGTCCAGCTCCGCCGCCGCGCTGGCCAGCTCGTCGGGGGCCTCCTTGGCGACGGTGGCGAACAGCGGGGCGATCTTCTTGCCCTGGGCGACGATTTCGTCCTTGGGGGTGTCCTCGCTGATGTCGACTTGGAACACCGCCGCGTTGAACTTCAGCAGCGCGTTGCAGAACGAGGCGTTCTTGCCTTTGACCACGCTCGTGTCCGACGAGGCCTCCTTGTCGCCCCATCCGAGCCGCAGCCCGCGATGCCAGTGAACAGCGTCAGGGCGAGGAGCCCCGCTCCCGCCCGTTGCAGGGTGCGCATGGTTGACCGATCCTCCGAATCCGCGCGGCGTTCGCTCGGACGACGGTCGTCCGATACAGCGACCGTCAGGGGATCACGAACCGCCCAGGTGGGGCGATGTCGCTGCCATGTGGCTGTGAGGTGGTGCTGACACCACCCGGAACGTCAGCTGACGCGCTTCGTCACCTTGCCGGCCTTGATGCAGCCGGTGCAGACGTGCATGCGCTTCGGCGAGCCGTTCACGATCGTGCGGATCTTCTGGATGTTGGGGTTCCACCGACGCTTGGTGCGACGGTGCGAGTGGCTGACGTTCATCCCGAAGGACGGGTGCTTCCCGCACACCTCGCACACAGCTGCCATCGTTCAGATACCTCACACATCGGGACCGGTCGAGCGACCGATTCGCAGAACCCGGAGAGGCTACCGGGGCGCCGCGATCGCCGCCAACCCAGAGGTGTCGCGCGTCCACCCTAAGATCCGAGCCCGATGACGTCCCTCACGCGCCTCGGCGCCGACGAGCTCCGTGCCGCTGTGGCGGGCTTCCGAGATGCGCTGGCTGCCCACAAAGAGGTCATCAACCGCCTCAACGTGTACCCCGTGCCCGATGGCGACACCGGCACGAACATGGCCCTCACGCTGCTGTCGGTGTGCGAGGAGGTCGACGCGTCGGGCACCGACCTCGCATCGGTGTGCAAGGCCATCAGCCACGGTTCGCTCATGGGCGCTCGGGGCAACTCGGGCGTGATCCTGAGCCAGATCCTGCGCGGGATGTCGAGCGTCGTGGCGGAGGCCGACGGGCTCGACGGTGCCACAGCAGCCCTCGCCCTCACCTCTGCCTCGGCTGCGGCCTACCAGGCCGTCATGCGCCCGGTGGAGGGCACGATCCTCACGGTCGCCCGCGAGGCGTCCGAGGCAGCCGCGACGGCCGCCGCCGCCGGTGGCGATCTGCTCGCCGTGCTCGACGCCGCCAAGGCCCAGGGCGCCGACGCGCTGACTCGCACACCGGACATGCTCCCGGTGCTCAAGGAGGCCGGTGTCGTCGACGCGGGCGGCGCCGGGTTCCTGCTGTTCCTCGATGCACTGCTGCACCAGGTCGACGGCCGCGCCATGCCCGAGCCCGTCGAGGTCGACGGCCCGGTCTTCGCCGAGCCGCTCCCGGGGCATGGCGACCGCGGCCACGGTGACATCTCCGACCTTCGCTACGAGGTGATGTACTTCCTCGAGGCCGCCGACAGCGCCATCCCCGCCTTCAAGGACGTGTGGGCCGGCATCGGTGACTCCATCGTCGTGGTCGGTGGCGACGGCATCTGGAACTGCCACATCCACACCGATGACATCGGCGCCTCGATCGAGGCGGCCATCGACATCGGCAAGCCCACCAAGATCCGCGTCACCGACCTCATCGAGCAGGTGGAGGAGGAGCGCTGGGTGCGCGATGCCGTCGACGCCGACACAGTGGCCGCAGTGCCCGAGCACCTGCGCACGCCGGTGGCCTGTGCGGTCGTCGCCGTCGCCACCGGCGAAGGCATCCGGCGCATCTTCCACTCGCTCGGCGTGCAGGGCATCGTCCGCGGCGGTCAGTCGATGAACCCGTCCACCGCGGAGCTCATCGCCGCAGTCGAGGCGGTGCCCGCCGACCACGTCGTCATCCTCCCCAACAACAAGAACATCATCGCGGTGGCCGAGCAGGTCGACGAGCACACCACCAAGACGGTTGTGGTCGTGCCCACGAAGGGGATCACCGAGGGGTTCGCCGCGCTCCTCGCCTACGACCCTGAGGCCGACGGGCCCGAGAACGGCGCGGAGATGACCGTCGCGGCATCGAACGTCGTAGCCGGGGAGATCACCCAGGCCGTGCGCGCCTCCAGCTGCGATGTCGGCCCGATCGCCACGGGCGACTGGCTCGGCATCGCCCGTGACGGCATTCGATCGGTGCAGCCGGACCTTGCGGGTGCCGCCACGGCGCTGCTGGAGGCGCTCGTCACCGATCAGCACGAGATCGTGACGATCATCGAGGGTGAAGGGGCTGCCGCCGGCACCACGCGCCACATCACCGAGTGGCTCGCGGAGCACCACCCCGGCACATCAGCCGAGGTGCACCACGGCGGCCAACCCCTCTACCCGTACCTCTTCGGCATCGAGTAGTGGAAAAGCGCCTTCGCGACCTCGCCGATCTCCCTGTCACGAAGCTCAATGGGGTGGGTCCAGAGCGGGCGAAGGCGCTTGCGCAGATGGAGATCACCTCGATCCTCGATCTACTCACGCACTACCCCCGGAGGCACATCGACAAGACGAAGCAGTCGTCGATCCGTGATCTGCGGGTCGACGAGTCGGCGTGGGTGTTCGGGCGGGTCGTGTCGTCCGCGACGGTCCCCGGTCGCGGTCGGGGCAAGGCCCGCACTGAGCTTCGCATCAGCGACGGATCGGGATACCTCCGCATCACGTTCTTCAACCAGCCGTGGCGGGCCCGACAGTTCCCCGAAGGCTCCGAGGCGATGTTCTTCGGGAAGGTCACCGACTACCGCGGTCAGAAGCAGCTGGCCAACCCCGAGATCGACCTGCTCGATGAAGCCGACCGACTGCAGATCACCGCCATCTACACGCAGTCCGACAAGCTGCGCCTCTACTCCAGGGACTTCCGTGGCTGGGTAGCGGAGTCGCTGCGCCGCACGCGCGAGCTGGTCGAGCCCCTGCCGACATGGCTGCTCGACGAGCACGACTTCGTCGATCGCACGGCCGCTTTCAGTGGCATCCACCTCCCCGAGTCGATGGCCGAGGTGGAGACGGCCCGTCGCCGTCTCGTGTTCGACGAGCTGCTCCGGATCCAGCTGGCGCTCGTGATGCGAAAGCGGCGGATCGAGGCCACGAGCCAGGGCATCGAGCACGTCACGTCAGGCAAGCTGGTGGGGCGGTTCGTCGACGCGCTGCCCTTTGAGCTCACCGGCGACCAGCGCACCGTGATGGCCGAGGTGGAGGCTGATCTCGGCCGACCGGTCCCGATGCACCGATTGCTCCAGGGCGACGTGGGCGCCGGCAAGACGGTGGTGGCGGTCGCCGCGCTGCTCACGGCCGTGCAGGGTGGGCATCAGGGTGCGTTCATGGCCCCGACGGAGGTGCTGGCCGACCAGCACCACGCGTCGATCCGACCGTTGCTCGAAGGCGTCACCGTGCCCGACGACGGCAGCTCCCTGTTCGGCGAGCGGCCGCTGTCGGTCGAGCTGCTCACGAACAAGGTCACCGGCAAGGAGCGGCAGCGTGTGCTCGCCGCGCTGGCGCAGGGCGAGGTCGATCTGCTGATCGGCACCCACGCGCTCATCCAGGAGGCCGTCGACTTCAAGAGCCTCGGTGTGGTGGTGATCGACGAGCAGCACCGCTTCGGGGTGGAGCAGCGCGCCGCGCTGAAGGACAAGGCGGGGGGAGCCGCGGTCCCCGACGTGCTCGTGATGACGGCCACGCCGATCCCGCGCACCGCGGCGATGACCGTCTACGGCGATCTCGATGTGTCGATCCTGGGCGAGAAGCCGGCCGGTCGGCAGCCCATCGTCACCACCTGGGCCAAGGGCGACGACGACGAAGCCGCGGTGTGGACCAAGGTGCGCGAGGAGGTGGCCGCAGGGCGGCAGGCCTACATCGTCTGCCCGCTCATCGGCGAGAGCGAGAAGCTCGAGGTGGCCTCGGCTGAGGAGACCTACGCCCGTCTCGAGGCCGACGACCTCTCGGGCCTGTCGCTCGGGCTGCTCCACGGCCGGCTGCCCGCGGCTGAGAAGGAAGCAGCCATGGCCGCGTTCCGTGAGGGCCGCACCCAGGTGCTCGTCGCCACCACGGTGATCGAGGTGGGCGTCGATGTCGCCAACGCCACCGTGATGGTGGTGCTCGACGCCGACCGCTTCGGGATCGCGCAGCTCCATCAGCTCAGAGGACGGGTGGGGCGCGGGGCAGACGAGTCGTACTGCTACCTCGTGACCGGCAGCGGTGGCGCGGCCGGCGACGACGACGAGCGAGCCCAGGGCAACGCGCGCATCGAGGCGCTGGTGCGCACGGACGACGGCTTCGAGCTGGCCGAGATCGACCTCGAGATCCGCGGCGAGGGCACCATCTTCAGCGACCGCCAGAAGGGGCGCAGCGATCTCAAGCTGGCGTCGCTGCGTCGTGACCGCAAGGCCGTGGAGTCGGCCCGTGCCGCGGCCGAGCGCATCGTGGACGACGACCCCACCCTCGCCGAGCACCCCGAGCTGGCCGACGAGCTGCGCATCTTCCTCGACCCCGACGAGGAGGAGTTCCTCTTCAAGAGCTGACGCCGTCGGCCTCGCCCGGCGAATGGGGCTGACAAGGTGACCATCGGCCCTGTGCGCTGGCTCCGCGGTGGGCGCACCATGGTCGGTGAGGACGGCCAGGAGGTGTCCCATGGCAGGTTCGGTGGAGGGCGTGGTGCTCATCGACATGGCGGCGGGCGAAGGGCAGCGCTTCGACCAGGGGTTCCTCGAGAAGGTCGGGCACCCCGTGTTGGTCTGCCACGGACCCCACGAGGCGGAGCTGTGCCCCCTGCTGGCCGGCACCGGCTGCCCCAAGTTCGACGCCGCGCACGGGATCGTGTTCGCCCTCGACCTCGACCGGTCGCAGCACCGTGCGATCCTCGCTCGCTACCGAGCCCGGGCGCGCGAGGGCACGCCCATCCGGGCGGTCGTGACACCTGATCAAGCTGATCGGTTCCGGGACCTGCTCAAGGACGTCGAGGTGTGGACGCATGAGCCCACCGTTGCGGATCTCGACGGGTTCGCCGCCGAGGTGGAAGCAGCCGACCGCTTCGCCACCTGATCCTGTCGTCGGTCGAGAACCTGACGTCGATCGAACCCTATGGGGCCGTGAGGACGTCGAGTTCTTGGCGCAGACGGGCGATCTCGCGGTGGGCCTCGGCCAGTTCGGCCCGTAGCCCCTCCACCTCAGCGCCGTCGTGGGGTGCTCGGCGCGCAGGCGCTGGTTCGGTGGGCTCGGCCGTCGGTCCGAGCAGATGGGTCCACCGCTGCTCCTTCTGACCGGGGCGGCGCCCGAGCTCCGCGACGAGTGGCTCGTCTCGTGCGCGCAGGCTCGCCAGCGCGCGCTCCACCTCTGCGAGATCGGTGAAGGGGTGGAGGCGCTCTGAGCGGGAGCGCAGCTCGCCTGGGGTCTGCACGCCGCGCAGGAGCAGCAAGGTGAGGACGGCCCGCTCGCCGTCGTCGAGGGCGAGCACCTCGTCGAGCACCTGGCGGTACTTGGCCATGCGGGCGCCGTGGCTCGGGTGCAGCACCCGGGTGAGCCCGTCCGCCCGGAGGCGGTCGAGGGCGGCGTGCACCTCGTGCTCGTCGAGGGCCATGACCGGGTCGCGCCCGGACGACTGGTTGCACGCCGTGCGCAGCCCGTTCAGTGTCATCGGGTAGGTGTCGGGAACGGTGCGCTCCTTCTCGAGGAGACTGCCGATCACCCGCTGCTCGGTGATATCGAGCTCGATGTGCATGGCGGCACCCTACGGCCGGAAGTCGTCGCGTTTGGCTGCCTACGATGGCGGCATGAACCCGCTGCTCGTGACGCTCGCGGCCGTCATCGCCGTAGCGGCCGCGATGCGGTCCACGTGGTCGCCCTGTGGCCTGTCGATGCTCTCCACGATCACGCCCATCGGCGAGCGCGGGCGCAACAACCGCTACTCCCGCACCGCTGCCTGGTTCATCATCGGCGCGGTGCTCGGCGGGGCCACCCTCGGCGCCGGCGCGGCGGTCCTGGCACTCGGTGTTCGATCGGTCGATCTGTCGGGCGACGCCCGGGTCGGCCTTGCGGCGGTGCTCGGTGCGGTCACGATCGCGTCTGACCTGGCGCTGGGAGGCTTTCGCCTGCCGTCGCACATCCGCCAGGTCAACGAGACATGGCTCGACCAGTACCGGAGCTGGGTCTACGGCGGCGGGTTCGGATGGCAGATCGGTGTGGGGCTCGCCACCTACGTCACCACGGCCGCCGTGTACCTCATGGTGGCGCTGGCCGCCCTCACCGCCTCCCCGGTGGCTGCGTTCGTCGTGGTCACCGGCTTCGGGCTCGTGCGGGGGATGGCCGTGCTGCTCGGGCGCAACCTCACCACGCCGCCGCGCATGATGGCGCTGCACCGCCGATTCGACGAGCTGCTGCCCGCCGCGCAGCGCGCCGTCGTGCTCGTGCAGGCCATCGTCGTAGCCGTCGCTGCAGCAGCGGCCTGGGGAGCGGCTCCCGCGGCCGTCGTCGGGCTGATCGCGGCAGGCGCGGCGATCGCTCGCCGCCCTCGGCCCGCCACCCGGGTGCCGCGCCCCGCCTGACCAGCGCCGCTCGTGTGATCGCACGGGCCGACCCCTCGGGTCAGGCCCAGTGGTGGCCGCTGGGCTGATCGCCCCGACCATCCGACACCGAGTCGTCGAGGTCATCCTCGTCGACCTCGAGGTACCACATGTCGGCACAGTCGACACATCGGAAGGCGACGACGTCGCCTGCCTCCCAGCCCAGCTCGGGCGGCTCGGAGGGCATCCGGTGGCAGGTGCCGCCGCAGTCAACGCACTCGATCGTGTCGGCCACACCCATCGCCACAGTGTGGCCGCGACAGACCGAGATCGACAGACGGGGATCGCCAGCGGGCTGTCAGCGCGGCTGCGTACGGTGCGGCCCATGGCCCGCTTCTCCGACCTCGAGTCCGCCGCCCCCACCATCGCTGCCTTCCTCACGCAGCGGATCGCCGCCACGGGGCTCAGCCTCATCGGCACCACCCGCAGCGATGGGTGGCCGCGCGTCAGCCCGATGGAGCTGTCGATCCACGACGGCTCGCTCTACGTGGGGAGCATGCCCAACGCCGTGAAGGCCAAGGACCTGCGCCGTGATCCCCGCTGCTGTGTGATCACGCCCCTGGCGGACAAGGACGATCTGGCCGGTGAGGCCAAGCTGTTCTGCCGGGCCCGTGAGGTGGTGGATCCGCTCGAGTGGGAGCGCGTACGGCGGCGCTGGAACGACGACACGGGGTTCGACATCGGTGATCCTGGCGGCTCACACATCTTCGAGCTCGAGATCGAGGCCGCCGCCTGGCAGCGCGTGGAGGGCAACGACTGGCGCACCACCTCATGGGCTCAAGGCGGCGCGGTGCGAGAGCGCGTCCGGCACGGTCCCCTCGGCGAGTCCCAGGACCTCTAGCTCGGGTTCTGTGTGCACGCAGCCACGTATGCCGTGGTTCCTGGCGCACAGAAGCAGTGGGGTCAGCGGTCTCGGGTGGCTTGGTGGTCGTTGAACCGGTCGACACCGGCCGCGAAGCCCTCGGCGAAGATCGTGTCCTTGCCGAGCTCCTCCTCGATCCGGAGCGCTTCCTCGATGCTGAGGCCGAGGCCGGCGTAGACGCTCGTGCGATCGTTGACCACGCCTCGCCACGGGAACGACGCGATCTCGGCCGCAAGGGCGATCGCGGCGCCGAGCGCCTCGCCGTCGGCCACCACGCGCGTGAGGAACCCCATGCGCTCGGCTTCGTCGGCGCCGATCTCGCGCCCGGTGAGGATCAGGTCGAGGGCGCGGCCGAGCCCGACGATCTGCGGCAGCCGGTAGGTGCCGCCGTCGATGAGCGGCACCCCCCAGCGCCGTTCGAGGCAACCGATGCGGGCGGATCGTCCGGCCACTCGCAGATCGCACCAGGCCGCCAGCTCCACGCCGCCGGCCACGCACCACCCCTCGATGGCGGCGATCACCGGCTTGGAGAGCTGCAGTCGGGTCGGCCCGAGGGGCCCGCTGGGGCGCAGCTTGGGCAGGTCACGCAGGTTGGCCCCGGCACAGAACGCGGCCTCGTCACCGGTGAGGACCGCCACCCGCCCCGAGGGATCCTCGTCGAAGGCGAGGAAGGCGTCGTGGAGCCGGGCGGCGGTGGCGGTGTTGATGGCGTTGCGCACGTGATCCTGGTCGACCCGGATCACGACCACTCCCTCGGGCAGCGCTGGTTCGGTCATGACAGGACGGTACCGTCGCCGTCCATGCGCGTGATCTCCGGCACGGCCCGAGGACGACGGCTGGTTGCCCCCGACGGGGCGACCACGCGCCCCACACCTGACCGCGTGCGGGAGGCCACGTTCAACGCGCTGGGCAGCCTCGGCGCGATCGTCGATGCAACGGTGCTCGACCTCTTCGCCGGCAGCGGGGCCCTCGGCATCGAGGCGCTGTCGCGCGGTGCCGCCCACGCCACGTTCGTGGACAGCGATCGCGCCGCTCGGTCCGCGATCGAAGCGAACCTGGCCGCAACGGGGTTGGCCGCGCAGGCGACGGTGGTGGCCGGTCCCGTCGAGCGCTTTCTCCATGGCGTCGGCGAGCGGCGTTGGGACCTCGCGCTGATCGATCCCCCCTACGAGCACGACCACGAGGCCTGGCTCGTGCTGCTCGACGCGCTCCCCGCCGATCTGGCCGTCCTGGAGTCGAATCGGGCGGTCGAGCCCCCGTTCGGGTGGGAGGTCCTGCGGTCGAAGCGCTACGGGTCCACTCACGTCGTGATCGCCGAGCGACGACCCGTCTGACCAGGCCGTTGGTGAGCGGCAACGCGCCCGGCGGTAGCGTGACACCAATGACCAAGGTCCTGTATCCGGGCTCGTTCGACCCGATCCACAACGGCCACCTCGACATCATCGAGGTGGCAGCCCGCCGCTTCGACGAGGTCGTCGTCGCCGCCGTGCGCAACCCGCAGAAGGGCAAGACGCTCTTCGACCTCGAGGAGCGCCAGGCGATGATCGCCGAGTCAGCCGCCCACCTGCCCAACGTGTCGGTCACGCTGTTCGCGAGCCTCGTCGTCGACCTGGCCCGTGAGATCGAGGCCGACTTCATCGTCAAGGGCCTGCGTGTGGTGTCCGACTTCGAATCGGAGCTGATGATGGCCCAGATGAACCACGCCGTGTCCGGGGTCGACACGCTGTTCATCCCGTGCGGATCGACGCACTCGTTCCTGGCGTCCAAGCTGATCCGCGAGATCGCCCACTTCGGCGGCGATGTCACGAGCATGGTCCCCGCGCCTGTCGCCAAGCGCCTGGCCGAGAGGTATCGATCCTGATGGCTGACCACGACGACGACGTCGAGTTCGACCTGCCCGAACCGGAGCCCGAGCGCCCCCGGCTGCCAGGCACCGACGCGGAGCAGATGCTGCGCCGCCTCCACGACCTCGTGGCCTCGGCGCGGCCGATGCCGCTGTCCACCTCGGTGATGATCAACCGCGATGAGGTCCTCGACCTCCTCGACGAGACGATCGAGCGCCTCCCCGAGGAGCTGCGCGCTGCTCGCTGGCTGCTCAAAGAGCGAGAGGAGTACCTCGCCAAGGTGCGCCGAGAGGGCGAGGAGATCCTCGATCAGGCCCGCACCCGTGCCGAGCGGATGGTGCAACGCACCGAGGTCGTCAAGTCGAGCGAGGCACGCGCCCGTAAGATCGTCGAGACGGCCAAGGAAGAGGCGAGCCGCCTCAAGAACGAGTGCGAGGACTACTGCGACCACAAGCTGGCCAGCTTCGAGATCGTCCTGGAGCGCACCCTGAAGATGGTCGGTGCCGGGCGCGACAAGCTCCAGGGCTCGCTGGGCTCGAGCACCGTGTCGGCCAGCGACGCTGATCCCGAGGACGACCCAGACAACCCGGCGGTGTTCGACCAGGACCTGGGGTAGCTGGTCGATGACGCGCTCGGTCCTGCGGATCGGGGTGATGGAGCTCCGCCGTCGCCCCGGCACCCAGCGGGAGGTGCAGGTGGCCACGCCGCTTCCCGGGCTGGCCATCACGTCTGCGCAGGTGCCTGAGGACGCCGAGGTCGTGGTCGACGGTGTGCTCGAGGCGATCGAGGGCGCCGTGACGATCAGCGGCACCGTCACCGCTCAGTGGGTGGGGGAGTGCCGACGCTGCCTCGACCCTGTCACGGGCGTGCTCGAGGCGACCCTCAGCGAGGTGTTCGAGGCCCATCCGGTGGAGGGCGAGACCTACCCCCTCGAGGGCGACGAGGTCGACCTGGAGCGCGTCGTGCGCGATGCGGTGCTCCTGTCCCTGCCCCTGGCCCCGCTGTGCCGGGAGGACTGCCCGGGTCCCGCGCCCGAGTCGTTCCCGGCCCGAGTCGCAGCGGACGCGCTCGACGACGAGGGCGCGGAGCCTTCCCCCGACCCACGCTGGGCCGGGCTCGACCAGCTGAAGTTCGACTGACGGTTCGACTGGCGGGTTCGACTGCCCGAGCGGCCTGCCGCTACGATCTCCCGGCTGCGCTGCAGGCCTCCTGGCCAGCGCACCCCGCTCTCCCTGCATCGAGGATCACGCGTCATGGCCGTCCCCAAGAAGAAGACCAGCAAGGCCAAGAGCCGCAGCCGTCGGGCCAGCGCCTGGCGCCTCGCTCTGCCGTCGCGCAGCCTCTGCCCGCGCTGCGGTTCCACGAAGCTGCCCCACGTGGTCTGTGGCAACTGCGGTTGGTACGGCGGCCGGCAGGCCATCGAGGTCGACTGAGTCCTTGCGTGCTGCGGGCGTCGCTTCGCTCCTGCCTCCGCACGTGCCTCTCGGCGACCGGCAAGCCGGATCGCCTTCGGCGTTCGCCAGTGGTGGTGCCGCTGGTGTCGGGTAGGTGGTGTTGATGCTTCCCGTCGCGCTGGACGCGATGGGAGGGGACAAGGCGCCCGACGAGATCGTGGCTGGTGCCCATCGGGCCGTCGCCGAGCTCGGCGTGCCCGTGGCCCTCGTCGGTCAGCCAGAGGTGCTCGGCCCGCTGGCCGGTGATCTCGAGATCATCCCCGCGTCCGAGGTGATCCCGATGAGCGCTGACCCTGGCGCCAGCGTTCGCAGGATGAAGGACAGCTCGCTCGTGCGGGCGGCTGAGGCCGTGCGCGACGGCAAGGCCTTCGCCATGATCTCGGCTGGCAACACCGGCGCCACGATGGCGTCCGCGCTGCTTCGCATGGGGCGCATCAAGGGCGTGTCCCGCCCCGCCATCGCCACACCGATCCCGGTGCCGGGGCACAACCCCACGGTGCTGCTCGACGCCGGGGCCAACGCCGAGTGCCAGGCGGAGTGGCTCCTGCAGTTCGCGCAGATGGGCGCAGTGTTCGCCCGCGATCGCTACGGAATCGAGCAGCCCCGCATCGGGCTCCTCTCGATCGGCGAGGAGGCCACCAAGGGCACGCCGCTCGTGAAGGCCACGCACGCCCTGCTCTCGTCGTCCGACGCGCTCACCGCGGCTGGGGCCGTCTTCATCGGCAACGTCGAGGGGCGAGACGTGATGACCCCCGACGTCGACGTGGTGGTCACCGACGGCTTCACCGGCAACGTGGTCCTCAAGACCCTCGAAGGCGGGATGCGCACGCTCGTGTCGGCCATCTTCGAGGCGTTCGGCACCAGCCCCGAGACCCAGGCGGCCAGCGAGGTGCTCGTACCAGCCCTGCTCCCGCTCTACGGCACCCTCGACCCCGACAACACCGGTGGCGCCATGCTCCTCGGCGTCGACGGCCTCTGCCTCATCTCGCACGGCTCGAGCTCGGCCACCGCCATCGTCAACGCCGTGCGGGTGGCCAAGGAGCTGCACGACCATGGCATCGTGGACGCACTCCGCGTCGCCGTCGCCCCTGCATAGACGCGGCTCCTCGTTCTGGGCACCTCAGCGGTTGCACAGCAACCATGAGCGTCACCAGAAACGGTGGCTCATTCGACCGCCCAACGCCGGGAGGTGCCCCCTGACCAGGGAGAACGCGCGTGCACAAGCGCACAAAGTCCCCAACCCGGTATGCTCGCTCCGCCCCAGACCGCCGCGTGCAGGAGTGACCGTGCCCGCCGAGACCCACGTCGAACGAGGACTTCCCATGGACCGCCAGCAGGTGTTCGAGCTCATCCGTGACCGCCTCGCGGACATCCTGGAGGTCGAGCCGGCCACGATCACCGAGGGCGCCAGCTTCGCCGACGACCTCGAAGCCGACTCCCTCGCCCTCATCGAGCTGGTCGAGGCCCTCGAAGAGGAGCTCAGCGAGCGCTCCGTCGGGTTCCGCATCGATGACGAAGACCTCGAGGACCTGAAGACGGTGCGCGATGCCGTCGACTACGTCGTCGGCCGGCTGTAAGAGGCTGTCATCGCCCTCCCGGTACCTGGCCTGGACCGTCTGATCGAGCGCCTCGGGCTCGACGTCGCCCCTGACCTCATCGCGCCCGCGCTGGTGCACCGCTCGTGGTGTGCCGAGCACGCCGGCAACCCGTCGAACGAGCGGTTGGAGTTCCTGGGCGACTCGGTGCTGGGCATCGTCGTCACCGACCACGTGTACCGCACCCACGATGAGCTCCACGAAGGCGACCTCACCGAGATCCGCAAGACGGTGGTGAACTCCGTGGCCCTCGCCGAGGTGGCCGAGGAGCTCGGCGTGGGCGACCACCTCCTCCTCGGCAAGGGCGAAGAGCTCTCTGGCGGCCGTCAGAAGCCGTCGATCCTGGCCGACGCCATGGAGGCCATCATCGGCGCCGTGTACCTGGCGCTCGGGCTGGAAGGGGCCACCACCCTCGTCCTCGGGATCCTCGGCTCCCGGTTGGCCACCGCGCAGTCCGACGGCGCCGACCACAAGAGCCGCCTGCAGGAGCTGGCCGCCCGTCGGCTGGCCGGCCCGCCTCGCTACGAGGTTGAAGCCACGGGTCCGGATCACGCTCGCACGTTCCACGTGACCGTCACGATCGACGGGGAGCCCCACGGTCAGGGCGTCGGTCGTTCGAAGAAGCAGGCCGAGCAGGCCGCGGCACGCCACGCCGTCGATGCGCTCACCGCCACCACCTCGATCGGCACGACGTCGATCGATACCACCGACGGCAGCGATGTCGACGAAACCCTGAGGGAGATCCACCATGGCTGAGCTGCCCGAGCTGGAGACGGTTCGCCGGGAGCTGGAGAAGGAGGCCGTGGGCAAGCGCTTCAAGGTGCCCGAGGTCACCGGCGCCAAGGTCACGCGCCACAACGGCAACAAGAAGGTGTTCCAGGCCCGCCTCGAAGGGGCGAAGGTGAAGTCAGTCGATCGTAAGGGGCGCCACCTCGTCGGCAACCTCGACAACGGCGAGCTGCTCGTGATCGACCTCGGTGACACCGGCCGCCTCGAGAAGGTGGCGCCCAAGTCGGTTCCGCCCAAGGGGACCGCCGTCGTGTTCTCCTTCACGCAGGGCGGCCAGATTCGGCTCGTCGATCCGTCGGGCGCGGCGCAGACGTTCGTCGTGTCCAACGACGCGCTGGCCGACGAGGTGCCCTCCATCGCCTCCGGTGGCCTCGATCCCGTGGCCGACACGGTGTCGTGGACGTCGTTCGCCCGGGTGATCCTCGCCAAGACGGTGAAGCTCAAAGCGCTCCTCATGGACCCGGAGGTCGTGGCCGCCATCGGCCCCATCTACAGCGACGAGATCCTCTGGGAGGCGGGCCTGCGCCACGACCGCATCTCCAGCGAGCTGTCGAGCCAGGAGATCCGTCGCCTGTTCCGGGCCCTCGTCGAGACGCTCCACGAGGCGGTGAAGCACCGCGGCACCACCGTCGACGACTTCCCGTTCGTCGACCTCTACGGCAAGCCCGGCGGCTACCAGGATGAGCTGAAGGTGTACGGACGGGAAGGGGAGCCGTGTCGCCGCTGTCGGGCCCCGGTGGCCAAGGCCCGCTTCGCCAATCGCCCGCTCTACTTCTGCGAGGCGTGCCAGGTCTGAGGGTGCTCCGCGGCCCCTCGCGCGACCACTAGGTTCGGGCCTCGGATGTTCCTCAAGACGCTCACGCTGAAGGGCTTCAAGTCCTTCGCCGAAACCACCGCACTCGACCTCGAGCCGGGCGTCACGGTGGTGGTCGGCCCGAACGGATCAGGCAAGTCCAACGTCGTCGACGCCATCGGCTGGGTGCTCGGCGCCCAGGCGCCCTCGGCGGTGCGCTCACAGAAGATGGACGACGTCATCTTCGCCGGCACCTCCAAGCGCCCCGCCCTCGGCCGGGCCGAGGTGGCCCTCACGATCGACAACTCGGCGGGACTGCTCCCGATCGACTTCACCGAGGTCACGATCACCCGCACGCTGTTCCGCACCGGCGACAGCGAGTACGCGATCAACGGCGTGCCGTGCCGCCTGCTCGACATCCAAGACCTGCTCTCCGACACCGGCGTGGGCCGACAGCAGCACGTCATCGTCAGTCAAGGGCAGATCGACGCCGTCCTCAACGCACGGCCCGAGGATCGCCGATTGATCCTCGAAGAAGCGGCCGGTGTCCTGAAGTACCGCAAGCGCAAGGAGAAGGCCGAGCGTCGCCTGGCTGCCACCGAGGGCAACCTCACCCGCCTCGGTGACCTGCTCCGTGAGGTGCGCCGCCAGCTTCGGCCGCTCGAGCGCCAGGCCGACGCGGCGCGCCGTCACGGCGACGTCGTGTCGGAGCTGCGTGCGCTGCAGGTGTTCCTCGCCGGCCGCGAGCTCACCACCCTTCGGCGCCGCCTCGCCGATGGCGGCGCGGCGCGCGCGGAGCTGGCCACAGAGGAGAACCTGCTCCGCAAGACGTTGGCTGAGCTCGACACGGCGGTGATCGCCGCGGAGTCCGAGCTGGGCACCATCGGCGGCGACGACCTCGGCGACGCCCTCGTGCGCTTCGAGTCGCTTCGTGAGAAGGCGCGTGGCTTGGCCGCGGTGCTCACCGAGCGACGCCGCGGGATCGACCGCGACCGCGGCGCCTTCGTCGACCAGGCCGTCATCGCCACCCTCGAAGCGGAGGCCGCTCGTCTTGGCACCGAGCTGGCCGAGGCCGACGACGAAGCCGGGCTGCTGGCTCCGCAGGCCGAGGAGCTGGCCCGAGCCGAGGGCGCGCTGGCCGAGGCCCGTGCCACCTACGAGCGGCAGTGGTCCGAGGGTGTGCCGGCCCCGACGGGCCGTGCCGCCGAGGCCCGCGGCGAGCTGGCTGCGCTGCGCGCCGGCGTGGAACGGGGCGAAGCGGAGCTGGCCCGCTCGCGCGCCCGCCTCACCGCCCTCGACGACAAGGTGGCGCGGCTCACCGCAGAGGCTCAGCGTCTGCGCGCCGAAGCTGCCGAAGCCGAGGGCGCCGAAGGCCCGCTTGTGGAGCGCCTCCAGGCGGCCGAGACGGCTCGCGCCGACGCCGAGGCCCAGGTCGCAGGTGCGGAGGCGGCGCTGCGCTCCGCCTATGCCGATCGCCATGCGTGGACGGCGCGCGCCGAGGCGCTCAGCCTCGCTCTCGACGAAGCCCGCTCGCGCGCCGGAGCAGAGCGCCTCGCCTCGGTGTCGGGGGTCGTGGGCACCTTGCTCGACCTCGTCGAGATCGACGACGGGTGGGAGGTCGCCGTCGAGGCCGCCGCTGGTGAAGCCCTCGCCGCAGTCGTGGTCGATGGGATCGACGCCGCTCGTGCCGCCATCGCGGCCCTGCACGAGGGCGAGGGGCACGGCGTCGTCGGCGGAGCCGTGCTCGCCCTCGGTGCCACTCGTACCAGTCGCAGCGCACCGCCGATCGGCGAGCCCGTGCGCCGCCATGTGCGTGCCGCTCGCGCCGACGTCGAAGCGCTGCTCGACGCCCTGCTCGGTGCGGCTGTAGCCGTGGAGGGTGGTTGGTCGTCTGCTGTCGACGCGGCCCTTGCCCACCCCGATGCGGTGATCGTCACGCGCGACGGCGGTCGGTTCGGCCTCACCGGGTGGCGCGTGGGCACGGCGTCGACCGGGGCCACGGGTGCTGCCCTCGAGGAGGCTCGCGAGCGCGCGGAAGCCGCCACCACGCTGTCGAACCACGCTGAGTCCAGCCTGCGCGGTGCGCGGTCGCTGCTCGATGAGGCCCGTCAGGCCGAGGCGGCGCTGTCGCGTCAGCTCGACGAGCACGACGGCCGGCTCACGGCGGCCACCGACGGCCTCCAGCGCGTCGATGCCGATCACCGCGATGCCACCACGGAAGCCGAGGGTCTGCGCGGCCATGCTGACGAGCTGGCCGAGCGCCTGGGTCGGGAGCAGGCCCGGGTGGCAGAGCTCGATCTCACTCTCCCGCTCCTCGAGGCTGAGGAAGCCGACTCGGCCGAGCGAGCCCGGGCCATGGCGCAGGCCAAGATCCACCTCGATGAGCGAGCTGCCGCCGTCGGCGCGCTGCGCACCGACATCGAGATCCACGGGGCCGGCCTCGAAGAGCGGCGCCAGCTCCTTCGCCGTCGCCAGAGCGAGGTCGAGGCCCGCCTCGAGGGGTCGATGGAGGCCCGCCGCGGCGCCGAGGTGCGGCGCGTGGAGCTGGATGGCAGGCAGCAGGCCGTCGACCGCCTGGCCGCGCTGGTCAGCGATCGCCTCGCCACTGTCGAGGCTGAGCTCACCGAGCTGCGCGAGCGACGCCGTCGTCAGAGCGAGGCGCAGCGGGCCGCGGCCACCCGGCTCGACAGCCTTCGCCACGAGCGCGTCGACGCCGAGCGACGGCTGGAGGAGACCCGCGAGCGGTCCCGCCGGGCCGAGCTCGACGAAGCAGAGGTGAAGCTCCGGCTCGAGGCTGCCGTGGAGGCGCTCCGACGCGACCTCGACATCGACCCCGACGCGGCGATGGCCGCTGAGCTGCCGATCCTCGCGGAGGGCACCGCGCCCACGGCTCGGGTGCGCGAGCTCGAGCGCGACCTCCGCCTGATGGGGCCGATCAACCCACTGGCCCTCGAAGAGTTCGACGCCCTGCAGGAACGTCACCAGTTCCTCGAAGCGCAGCTCGACGACGTCAAGGCCTCGCGGCGCGATCTCGGCAAGGTGATCCGGGCCATCGACGCGGAGATCGTCAACGTGTTCGCGGGCGCCTTTGCCGATGTCTCACAGAACTTCGAGCACCTCTTCCAGACGCTGTTCCCTGGCGGCACCGGGCGGCTGCGCCTCACCACACCCGATGATCTCCTCGAGACCGGCATCGAGGTCGAGGCCAAGCCGTCGGGCAAGAACGTGCGCAAGCTCTCACTGCTCTCCGGTGGCGAGCGCTCGGTCACCGCGCTGGCGTTCCTCTTCGCCGTGTTCCGCAGCCGGCCGTCGCCCTTCTACGTGATGGACGAGGTCGAGGCGGCTCTCGACGACATGAACCTGCACCGCTTCCTCGACCTCG
>JBKJIE010000141.1:0-4473 GCA_046598715.1 Acidimicrobiales bacterium
GGCGCGCACCGCCGCTGGCGGCGGCCTCCGTGATCTGCTCGAGCGACTCCCACTCGCTGCCGGTGGCGAGGTTCCGTCCGCCCATGGCGCCCACGAAGATGTCGGCCTGCCGCCAGACCACGCCCTTGGGCATGCCCGTCGTGCCACCCGTGTAGAGGATGTACAGGTCGTCGGGGCTCCAGTCGACCGGCGGCCGCTCGGGGCTGGCCGCCGCGAGGGCCTCCTCATACCACTCGGCTCCTGGCAGGAGCCCGGCGCCAGAGCCGTCGTCGACCTGGAGGAGCACCTTGAGCATGGGCAGGTCGGGGAGCACCTCGGCCAGGCGGTCGGCAAACGCGGAGTGGAAGATGATGGCGCCCGCGCCCGAGTCGTTGAGCAGGTAGCGCAGCTCTTCGGCCACGTACCGATAGTTGACGTTGAACGGCGCCACGCGGGCCTTGTAGGCGCCGAGCATGGCCTCGAGGTACTCGTTGCCGTTGTGGAGGTAGCAGGCGAGGTGGACCTGTCCGGATTGATGGCCAGCGAGGCTGCTGCGCTCGCTCGTCACAGCGAGCCCGCGGCTCAGGAGGTGGTTGGCGAGGCGCCGCGTGCGATCGGTCACCTGGCTGTAGGTGAGGCGGCGATCGCGCCAGACGATGCACTCGCGCTCCGGGATCGCCGCGGCTACCGCCTCGTGGACCTGCGCGAGGTTGAACTCCATGCTGACCGGCTCCCCCGTGTCGGATGTCGTGCGTGGACCCTATGGGCGGGGCCTCGGGAGCGGCGAACCCGCCCCGTGATCAGCAGCGCGTGCCCGACGCTGGTGTGACGAGATCGACGAGGTAGCGGGTGACCGCAGCACCCGCGCACGCAGAGTCGCCGATGGCGATGTGCCCCTCGAGCTCGACGGTGAGCAACGAGCCCGAGTCGAGGTCCGCCGCGACACGCACGGCCTGGCGGTAGGGGGTCGCGGCGTCGCCGGTGCTCCCGACGACGAGGATGGCGGGCGCGCCCGGCGCAGCGATCCGATGGGGCTGGTAGGTGGACGCGGGCCAGAAGGCGCAGGGGAGTAGCTCGTTGGCGGCGATGCGGCCGAATCGGGGCGACGCACGCCCGAGTTGGACAGCCGTCTTCTCCCACGCCTCGACACCGGCCGGATGCGGAGAGTCGAGGCATGTCACGATCGCGAACGGCGCGTAGGACACGAGGCCAGTGAACCAGCGCGCCATGGAGGCCACGCCAGCGAGGTCGCCGTCGAGCCCGCGTCGTAGCGCCGCCCACAGCTGCGGCCACCGGCGCGAGTCGTAGGTGGCTGAGAAGGCGGCGTAAGCCAGCTGGGTGGGCCCGACCCCGCTGAGGGTCACCTCGTCCGCCTCCACGCGGCGGGCCAGCTCGTCGTAGGCGGCCAGCATCCCCCCGGCGACGGTGAGCGGACAGCTGGGGTCAGCAGCGCAGGCCGCGTCCATCGCCGCCACGCTGTCGTCGATGGAGGCCACCTGACCCTCGGAGGTGGCGCCGCCGCCTGCGGCCGGGTCGACGACGCCATCGAGCACCAGGGCGCGGACCGATGTCGGGTAGGCCTCGGCCCACAGAAGACCGATGAGCGTCCCGTAGGAGAGCCCCACGAAGCTCACGCGCTCCTCGCCGAGCGCCCGCCGGATCACCTCGACGTCGTGGGCGACCTCCCACGTGCCGAGATGGCCCAGGCGAGCGCCCTCGGTCGTGGCGCACTCGGTGGCCACGACCTCCGCAGCCCGCGCCAGCGTCACCTGCTCCTCCTGTGTGTCGGGATCGAGGTCAGTGGCGCGAAACGCGGGCACCGCTGATCCGCAACGCACGGGCTCGCTCCTGCCGATGCCTCTCGGATCGAAGCCCACCAGATCGAACCTGGCCGTGACCTCGGGACTGATGGTGAAGCCGCGCTCCACGCGTCGCACCCCGGACGCGCCGGGGCCTCCGGGGTTCATGATGAGCGGGCCGATTCGATGGGCGGGATCGGTGGCGGGTCGGCGCACGAGGGCGAGCGCGATCGTGCCCGTCGACGGCACCCGGTAGTCGATGGGCACGGACACGCTCCCGCATTGCAATCCACTGCCACAGGGTCGCCATCGGATCGGCACGGGCGTTGGCAGCGCGACCGTGGTGGTCGTCGTCGGCTCCGTGGTGGTGGACTGGCTGGTGGTGGCCCTGGCCAGCGTGGTGGAGGACGACGCAGCAGGCGCCTGGTCGGTCGAGCACGCCGCCAGCACGACGGCGCACGCGCAGAGAACGGCGGTGCGGCGCGGGAGCACGGTTTCCACGCTAGAACCCACCACATGGCGCTCACGTTCGGTGTGTTCATCCCCCAGGGCTGGAAGATGGAGCTGTCGACCATCGAGGACCCGCAGGCCAAGTGGGCCAAGGCGGTCGAGGTGGCTGTGCTGGCCGAGGACCTCGGCCTCGACTCGCTGTGGGTGTACGACCACTTCCACAACGTGCCCGTCCCGGCCCACGAGACGATGTTCGAGGCATGGACCACCCTGGCGGCCATCAGCCAGCGCACGAGCCGCATCATGCTCGGCCAGATGGTGGGCTGCGCGCCGTACCGCAACCCCGGCCTGCTGGCGAAGATCACGTCGAACATCGACGTGATCTCGGGCGGACGCCTGATCTGGGGCGTGGGCGCCGGCTGGTACGAGCACGAGTTCCGTGGCTACGGGTACGACTTCCCGAAGCCCAGCGACCGCATCGGCCTGCTGAACGAGACCGTCGAGATCGTCAAGGCCATGTGGCGCGACCCCGACGTCACCTACGAGGGCAAGCACTTCCAGCTCCACGGCGCCCAGTGCGACCCGAAGCCGGTGCAGACGCCGCATCCGCAGATCCTGATCGGTGGCGGTGGTGAGCAGCTCACGCTGCGGGTCGTCGCTCGCCACGCCGATGCGTCGAACTTCGGTGGCAAGCCCGAGGAGTTTGCGGCGAAGTGCGAGGTGCTTCGTCGCCACTGCATCGACGTCGGTCGCGACTACGACGAGATCCAGAAGACGTGGTCCCCCGAGATCTTCATCCGTGAAGACGAGGCGGAGATCACCGCCGGTGGCACCCGCTCGTTCTGGGGCGAGCCGTACGAGTCGTGGCGCGCCGGCAACCTCGTCGGCACCCCGGAGCAGATCGCGGCCCGCATCCAGGAGTACGTCGACCTCGGGTGCACCGGATTCTACCCGTGGTGCAGCGACTACCCGGAGACCGAGACGGTCCGCCTGTTCGCGGAGCAGGTCATCCCCGCGCTGCGCTGAGGCTCACTCGTAGTAGCGGAACAGGTTCTCGCTCACGCAGCTGGGCTTCGGGGCGCCCTCGCACTCGAAGGTGAACCGCATCTGCACCTGGCACCCGCCAGCGATGTCGGTCACGTCGACGAGCTCCACGCCAACCCGCAGCTTGGCGCCGACGGGCACCGGCGAAGGGAACCGCACCTTCTCGCAGCCGTAGTTCACGCCCATCTTGATCCCGTGCACCTGCACCACCTGGGGCACGAGCACCGGGCCGAGCGACAGGGTGAGGTAGCCGTGGGCGATCGGACCGCCGAAGGGGCTCTCGGCGATCGCCCGCTCGACGTCGACGTGGATCCACTGGTGGTCGCCCGTTGCGTCCGCGAAGAGGTTCACCCGCTCCTGGGTGATCTCCATGTAGTCGCTGTACCCGAGGTGCTGCCCCACGAGCTCCTTGAGTCCGGCGATCCCTTGCACGATGGTCGTCATGGCCTGATCATGCCCGACGGTTCGGCAGTGCGCAGAACGCGGCGCGCGAGGATGGGCGGCGATGACGGACGGTCTCGCTGGGGTGGTGCTGGCCGCGGGCGCCGGCACGCGCCTGCGGCCACTGACGCTGTTGCGTCCGAAGGCGCTGTGCCCAGTGGCCAACGTGCCCCTCGTCGACCTCGCCGTCGAGCGCGTGCGATCTGCTGTCGACGACGTCGCGGTGAACGTCCACCACGGACGAGCCGCGATGGAGGCGCACCTGGGCGACGCGGTGCACCTCTCTGTCGAGGCGGATCGACCCCTTGGTACGGCGGGGGCACTGGCCCATCTGCGCCCGTGGCTCGACGGTCGTGACGCGCTGGTCGTGAACGTCGACGCCTGGTGCCCCGGATCGCTGGCGACCTTCGTGGCCGACTGGGACCGCACGCGGGTGCGGCTCCTGCTGGCCGGAGACGACTCGTTGGCCCCGACGAGTCGCATCGTCGCGTCGCTGATGCCGTGGCGGGCGATCGTGGGGCTCGCACCGGAGCCCTCCGGGCTGTATGAGGTGGTGTGGGCCGACGCCCAGTCGGCTGGCGCGCTCGAGGTCGTGCGCCACGACGGCCCGTTCGTCGACTGCGGCACGCCCGCCCAGTACTTGGACGCCAACCTGCGGGCCAGCGGAGGCCAGAGCGTGGTCGGCGCCGGAGCTGTCGTAGCGGGGACGCTCGACCGCTGCGTGGTGTGGCCCGATGCTGTCGTGTGGCCCCACGAGACG
>JBKJIE010000079.1:0-12480 GCA_046598715.1 Acidimicrobiales bacterium
TCCCGCTCGAAGAGGCGATCAAGGAGCAGCCGCCTCGAGGGGTCGGAGAGCGCCTTGAACACCAGATCGTCATCCGGGTCCTCGTTGCTCACGACCGGAGAATACGTGACCTGTTAGTCACCTGTCAACGCCTAAGCATCCGCCAACCTGGGTGCGAAACGAGGCGTTCCTGCAGAGGCTCACACCCCGGTTCGACGAACCGGCTGTCGATTCGCCGGGTCAGCCCTTGATCGGGTCGAGGACGACGATGCCCCGCGCCAGCGGGATGCCGATCGACTGCGACATGCCGCCGCCACCGATGCGGTAGAGCCCGCGCTCGGCCACGATCGGACCCCCCGCCGTGATCACGAGCGGCAGACCGTCGCGGGTGATGTGGTCGCCCAGCCGGATCACGACCCGGCCCCCAGCGGGGATCGACTGACCCTGCAGGTCCTGGATGGCGATGGTCTGACCGTCGGCCAAGCCGGTGACGCTGTAGGTGACCGCCTTGTCGTTGTCGAGGTTGAAGAGCACCAGGAACTCGTCGCGCTCAGCGGTGGGGCCGCCGCCAGCGAAGTACCACGTGGGGGCGCCCAGCGGAGACCCACTCGTCACGCTGACACCGCGTCGAGGCGCAGGATCGGCCGCCGAGTTGACCCGTTCCGCCGTGATCGGCACGTTGTTCAACGACCGCACGATCAGCGCGTGGCCAACGCCGGGGGGGATGCGGTCCTCGGCATGGACGTCGATGGTGGAGTACCGACCGGGCGGGATCGTGAGCTCGAACGGCTCCGGGGGTGTGTTGGTGGCGGGATCATCGAGCCGCGCCTCGACCTCGACCTCCGCGACTCGGCTGCTCGGGTTGAAGACGACCACCTGCTCGGTGAGCCCGGGGCCGGTCTCCCCCACCGGGTAGATCCACTCGAGGGCCGGGGTGGGCACACCCAACGAGAGGGTCAGCCCGGTGCGTCCGTCGGTGCCGTCGAAGGTCTGGATGCGGTCGACGACGAGCCGGCCGCTCCTGACCGTCACCTGCGCCGACACCTGCAGCTTCCTTGTGACGTCCTCGTCGATGTAGGCGCCCACGACGCTCCGCCCGGGGACGATGAAGCCCTGGAACCGCGCCGTGTCACGCACACCCTCGTCAGTGGCGAAGGCGATGTCGACGGTGGCGTCGTCGGGGAACGGGTTCATGAACACGAGCACCTCGCGTGACCCCCGCGAGGTGACGCCCCACGGGAACGACCACGTGGCCGACGCAGTGGTGCTGCACGGGGCGATGGCTCGACCGAGTGATCCGGTGATCTGGTGCTCGACTGCGATCTCGCCCCCCGCCACCTCGACGACCGCCCCGGCCAGCGGCGCTTCCACGATGTCGCCCAGGCGCACCTCGACCCGACTCTGCGCCGGAAGGGCCACAGCCCGCTGGGTCGGCGCGGGGCGGACGGTGGTGGTGGTGGCCTCGGGGGCCGACGTCGACGCGGCAGCCGCGGTGGTTGTGGTCTGACCCGGCGCCGTGGTGGTGGCCGCCGGCGGCGGGACGGGGGCGGGCGCCACGGCGCCGGTGAGGACGGTGATCGTGGCGGTGCGCGGTCGATCGGTGGGGTTGGCCAGGATGAGGACGTGGTCAGCCTGCCCGTTGGGCGACGCGGTGCCCGCCGCGCAGTACCAGGTGGATGACAGCGCCGGCTCGGCGCGGGCAGCGGGAAGCGCCACCCCGGCCCGCACGACCGGCACCGACCGATCCTCGACCGACGTGGGATGCTCCGCGGCCTGCAGCACGAGGCCACCCGCGATCACGCCGGCGAGCACGAGCAACGACGTCAACCGGGCCGACCTCATGTCAGCACCTCGTCGACCAGCGACGGGTTCAGGCGAGCCCGCAGCAGCCGACGGCACGCCCACAGCCACACCAGCGCCTGGAGCGCGAGCATGCCGTAGCGCACGGGCGGGGTGCTGAAGCCGAGCGTGGCATCACCCGACGTCGTCACGTCGAAGCCGTTGGCCCATCCGTAGGGCTTCGTGTGGTGCATGGCACGACCGTCGACCGACAGCCCCCACCGGTTGGAGTGCGCCGACGAGAAGAGCAGCGTCGTGTCGGCATCGACCGGACCCGACCACCGCAGCTTGCCGTGAGCGTCGGGAAGCGCCGGGCGCAGGGACGACAGGTCGATGCCAGCGGCCGCGGCGATGCCCCCGTCGGACGGCGGGGCGTCGGCCGCGGGCACCGCGGCGCGGGTCGGGTAGAAGGCCTGGTTGCGGTAGACGGTGACCCCAGCCGGCACATCGAGTGGAGCCAGATCGAGCTGGGCGTCGAGCGTGGCCGCCAGCTCGCCAGGGATGGGCAGCGGATCAGAAGAGAAGGGGGCCGGTGCCAGCTGCTCGGGAACGATGACGTACCGGATGCCCATCGGAGCGAGCAGCCGACCGAGCCGTGCGGTCTGGCCGGACCGGGCCAGGTCGAGGGCGTCGGCCAGCAGCCCGGTACGACCGTCGTCGGAGCCGACCCAGAGGTCTTCGAGGCGAGGGGTGCCACGGTCGGTCGTGGCGTAGCCCACACCGTCGCCGAGGTCCCAGCTCCCGAGCGGCAGCGCCGCAGGATCGCCGAGCCAGAGAACACGGAACGGCAGAGCCTCGTTCTCGCTGTCGATGAAGCCGAGGGCCCGGCTGTGATCGCCGCCTGGCATCGACCAACGTCCGTCGAAGGCCGCGCCCAGCACGGGGATCGTGCCGAGGACCACGGCCGCTGCTGCGACGCCGGACGCGATCTGGCGCCAGCCGAACCGATAGCCAGGGAGGTCGACCTCGAAGGCCACCACGCCCATGGCCGTGGCGAGAGCGAGCCCGACCGCACTCGGGGCGAGCAGCACCTCCGGGGGCGGGAGCGCCACCGGCAGCGTGCCGCGCTGCGAAGCCCAGGCGAGGGCCCAGAACACCACCGCGACCGTCCAGCCCCTCACCGCCCAGGCGTGCCGCTCGGCTCGGCCGATGAGCAACGGCAGCACGGCCGCCACCAGGACCACCCAGCCGAGTGGGCCAGCACCGAGGGGACCGACCTGGAAGCGGAGCAGGGCACCGAGGTCGGAGATGCGGGGGCCGCGCGGGGCACCGGTGATCGCTGACCACGGTGTGCCCGGGAGGAGCAGGTCGGCGCTCCACGGAAGGTGCAGCACGACGGCGAGGACCGCCGCAGCCACGGCGGCCGCGATCATGCGACCCGACCCGCGGACCCGATAGCTCAACAACGAGCCGAGCGCGATGGCGAGAGCCATCACCACCACGATCAGGACCGCTACCGGGATGAGCGCGGCCAGCACGGCAGTGACCATCCCCAACGCCAGCACGTGGTGTCGGAACGAGGTCGGCCGCACCCCTGGCCCCTGCGAGCCGTCCCTCGGCCCGAAGGGCGCCAGCCCCGAGGCCCGGCCCAGGATCCCCATGACCACGGGTAGCCCGGCGTACAAGGCGAGCGCGTCCCAGCGACCTGCCGCCAGCGCGTTGTAGGGGAGCGGGTTGCAGACGTAGACGATCAGCGCTGCGGTCTGGGCATGGCGCGAGCCGATCGGTGCGGCCAGCCGGTGGATCGAGACGGCGCCGACGGGCAGCAGGCCGACGGTGAGGATCGTGCGCAGCAGCCCCATCGTTCCCGCGCTCAGCAGACCCAGCGCACCGACGATGCCGTATGCGGTGGGCGCCGGAGCCTCCGAGCCCAGACCAGCGGTGCGCCAACCGCTGACCCACGTGCGGAGCAGGTCGACGGGCGACGACGTGAACGGCACCAGCTCGCCCACCGCCGGTACGCCGCGGGTGATCAGGTGGCGGCTGCCCGCCGCGAGCACGAAGGCCACGATGCTCCAGACGATGGCGGCGTTGCGGAACGTGCCCGTGCGCAGCGAGCCGGCCACATCGCGGCCACTGCGGGCCCAGCCCGATAACCGGTCGTCGCCCCCACCGATCTGGCCTCGCGTGAACTGACGGAACCGGGCGCTCCCACGTGACATGAACTCCCTGACCTCGCGGTCAGACACGCCGCGCAGGCCCTTGACCTGCCGGCGGGCGTCGTGCAGCTCGCCGACTCGGCGCAGGTTCCAGGCCCACGCAGCCACCAGCTCGCGCGCCTGCGCGGTACGACCCACGAGCAGGGCGTAGAAGATCTCGGCGAGGTGGAGCACCACCATCTTCGGGACTGTGCGCACGAGGCCGATGACCGAGTAGCAGCTCAGCACCACGCGCAAGCGATGGCGTGCCTGGAGTCGGCGGCGATCATCGATGGGCCGACGGATCGAGAGGGCCTCGAGGTGCCGCACCCGAGCCATGGGCGCAACCACGACGCGGGCGCCCGCGAGGTGGGCGCGCCAGCAGAGGCTGACGTCGTCGAGGAGGTAGTCGATGCCCTCGTCGAACCCGCCGATTGCCGCGAAGAGGTCAGATCGCACGAGCGTGCACGCGCCGGGGATGGCGAACACGTCGCGCACGGCGTCGTGCTGCTCCTGGTCGAGCTCGCCTCGCTCGACGAGCGGGACGACATAGCCGGCATGGTCGATCCCCTCGCCCACCTGGAGCAGGTGGCGAGGGTCGTCCCAGGCCACCAGCTTGGGGCCGACCACGGCGGCGTTCGACCGGTAGGCCTCCTCCACCAGCAGGCGCACGACGTCGGGCTCCGGCGCGATGTCGTCGTGGCACACCAGGTAGAAGGCGGCACCCTCCACCACCTCGAGGACCTCGTTGGCCGCAGCCCCGAAGCCAGGGTTGTCGGCGAGGCGGCGCACGAAGGCGCCGGGCGCGGCGCGCCCCACCCGCGGCTTGACCTCCTCGGCACTCGCCGGATCGACCACGAGGATCGACAGGTTCGGGTAGTCCTGGGCGGCCAGAGACGCGATCGACTCCTCGAACCATGGCCCGGGATCTCGAGCGACCACGACCGCGACGACCGCTGGCGCGGGCGGGGGTGCCGCCTCGGACGGGTCGTCGGGCGCGTCAACGCCTGGGGTCGGGAGCTCCACGGTCGTCCGAGGGTAGCCGCCACCCTGGGTCATCCCGGGACACCCAAGAGGGCCACACCGGCGGTTGCCGGGCGCTTGCGAAGGGCTGCACAAGCGCTTGCAATAGTTCGCAACCCCGCCTACGGTCTGCCCACGGACGCTGTCACACCGAGGAGCACGCCCATGGCCCGCACCCCCGTCGAGGATCTCGCCAACGCCGTCAAGGACGCCGCGTACGTCTCGGTCGGCCTCGGTGTCATCGCGTTCCAGCGGATGCAGGTCCGCCGCAACGAGCTCGCCAAGGCCATGAGCGGGCCGGTCGAGGAGACCAAGGGCACGCTGGAGGTCCTCGGTGCGCTCGTGGGGGAACGGGTGAAGCTGGTCGAAGAGCGGGTCACCGCAGCACTCGGTCGCTGACCATCCCGCCACTGACTCGCCGCCGTCGCCGCACGCGGCGATCCGTACACTCCTGCACCTGATGATGCGGGTCCGGGTGGTCGTGGTGTCGTGGAACAGCAGCAAGGTCCTCCCCCGCTGCCTCGCGCACCTCGAGGCCACGGCGTGGCCCGCGGGTTCGATGGAGATCGTCGTGGTCGACAACGGCTCCACCGACGGCACCACCGACGGCTGGAGCGATCTCCACCCCACCGTCGAGCTGCGACAGACAGGACGGAACCTGGGGTTCGGCGCGGCGGCGAACGTCGGGCTCGCCGATGTCGAAGCCTTCGACGCCGTTGCCCTCGTCAACCCCGACGCCTTCGTCGATCCGGGTTGGCTGGCCCCGCTGGCTGAGGCCCTGTCCGCCGACCCCGGGCTCGGCGCGGCCTGCCCGAAGATCCTCTTCGATGCCCCCGACGCGCAAGGGCGGCCGATCATCAACAACGTCGGGAACATCCTCGGGCCCACCTGGGAGCTCCACGATCGCGGGTACGGCGAACCCGATGTCGGACAGTTCGATGTACCCGAGGAGGTCTGGGGTTGGTGCGGAGGTGGCGTGCTGCTGCGGCGGGCGTACCTCGACAGCGTGGGCCGCTTCGACGAGCGCCTGTTCCTCTACGCCGAGGACGTCGACCTGTCCTGGCGAGGACGGCGCCTCGGCTGGCGCTACGCCTACGTGCCCGCATCGGTGGTGCGTCACGTTCACCGGGCGAGCTCTGGGGGAGAGCGCACCCCCCTGCTCGACCACCTGAACCGGCGCAACCGGCTGGTGGTGGTCACCCGGCACGGAGGACTCCGGGGAGCGGCCACGGCATGGAGCCGAGCGATCGGCGGTGTCCTGGTCGCGTTCGTCACCGAGGTCATCGTCCCCGCGCTCCGAGGCCGGCGTGTCGACCTCGCCCCCCTGCGGCGACGATGCCGCGCGGCCGTCGACGCCGCGCGGTTGATCGGCGGGGCCAACCCACCCCTCCCCCGCGCCGATGACGAGCCCACCGGCCTCGCGCCGTAACATCGCCCGATGCGCGCGGTCGTCACAGGGGGCCTGGGGTTCGTCGGCCGCCACCTGGTGGCGCACCTGCGAGCGGCCGGCGACGACGTCACCACACTCGACCACCACGGCGAACCTTCGATCGACATCCTCGATGGCCCCGGCGTGGCGGCGGCCATCGCCCGCTGCCAGCCTGACGCCGTCTACCACCTGGCCGGCCTCGCTGACGTCGGTGCATCGTGGGCTGATCCGGTCGGGTTCTTCCGGGCCAACGCGGAGGGGACCTTGCACGTGCTCCGCGCCTGCGAGGAGGCCTCGGTCCACCGAGTGCTGGCCGTCGCCAGCGCCGACGTCTACGGGGTGGTCTCCGAGGCCGACCTGCCGCTCACCGAGCACTCGCCGCTGCGCCCGACGAGCCCCTACGCCGCGTCGAAGGCAGCCGCCGACGCGCTCGCCCTCCAGGCCCACCTGGGCCATGGCCTTGGCGTCATCCGGGTGCGACCGTTCAACCACCTCGGGCCAGGCCAATCCGAGCAGTTCGTCGCCCCCGCCCTGGCGGCGCGGATCGCGCGGGCCGAGCGAGACCACCTCGACACCATCGCCGTCGGCAACCTGACCGCCCGCCGCGACATGACCGACGTGCGCGACGTGGTGCGCGCCTACCGGCTCCTCATCGAGCGCGGTGCACCGGGCGAGGTCTACAACGTGTGCAGCGGCAAGGACATCGCCATCCAGGTGCTGGCGGATCACCTCGTCTCGCTGGCCCGGCGCCCGATCACCCTCGCCCCCGACCCGGCCCTCCTACGACCAGTCGACCTGCCCGTGCTGCGCGGCGACGCCTCGAAGCTCCGCGCCGCTACCGGATGGGAACCAACGCTCACCGTCGAACAGACCCTCGCCGACCTGCTCGACGACATGCGGGCCCGCGTCAGGGCCGAGATCCCCCAGGCACAGGAGACACGATGACCAAGCGCGCCCTCATCACCGGCATCACGGGTCAGGACGGCTCGTATCTCGCGGAGCTGCTCCTCGACAAGGGGTACGAGGTCATCGGCATGGTGCGGCGCAGCAGCACCGTGAACTTCGAGCGGCTGGCCCACCTCCAGGACCGCATCACCTTCGTCGCCGGTGATCTGCTCGACGAGGTGTCGATGATCCACCTGCTGCGCGACCACCGTCCGCAGGAGGTCTACAACCTGGCGGCACAGTCGTTCGTGCAGACGTCGTTCAGCCAGCCCGTCCTCACGGGCGAGACGACAGCGTTGGGCGTGACGCGGGTGCTCGACGCGATCCGACTGGTCGACCCGGAGATCCGCTTCTACCAAGCCTCCTCCAGCGAGATGTTCGGCAAGGTGCAAGAGGTGCCCCAGCGGGAGACCACGCCCTTCTACCCGCGCTCCCCATACGGCGTGGCCAAGGTCTACGGCCACTGGATCACCGTGAACTACCGGGAGTCCTACGACCTCCACGCCTCGAGCGGCATCCTCTTCAACCACGAGAGCCCGCGGCGCGGCTTGGAGTTCGTCACCCGCAAGATCACCCACGCAGTGGCCCGCATCAAGCTGGGTCAGCAGGAGCAGCTCGTCCTCGGTGACCTCGATCCCCAGCGCGACTGGGGCTTCGCGGGCGACTACGTCGAGGCGATGTGGCTGATGCTCCAGCAGGACACGCCCGACGACTTCGTGGTCTGCACTGGCGACACCCACTCCGTGCGGGAGTTCTGCCAGGTGGCCTTCGACCACGTGGGGCTCCGCTGGGAGGACCACGTGGTGCAGGACCAGCGGTTCATGCGTCCGGCTGAGGTGGATCTCCTCGTGGGCGACGCGAGCAAGGCCAAGAAGCTCCTGGGGTGGGCACCGAAGACCCCGTTCGTCGAGCTCATCACGATGATGGTCGACGCTGACCTCGCGCTGCTCACGGGCAAGCTCAGGGGGATCAGCTGATCACGGTCCTCGCTGGCGGGGTGGGCGCAGCCCGCCTCCTGGCGGGGCTCATCCAGGTGCGGCCACCGGCCGAGCTGACCGCCATCGTCAACGTCGGCGACGACGTCGAGCTCCATGGGCTGCACGTGAGCCCCGACCTCGACACGGTGACCTACACCGTCGCCGGCGCCATCGACTCAGAACGCGGGTGGGGCCTGGCCGGCGAGACGTGGCGGGCCATGGAGGCGTTGCGGCGCTATCCGCTGGCACGCGCCTGGTTCAACCTGGGCGATCAGGACCTCGGCACCCACCTGTACCGAACCGACCGGCTGCGTGCGGGCGCGCCGCTGTCAACCGTCACCGCGGAGATCGTCGACGCCTGGCAACTCGGCCTGCGCCTGCTGCCCGTCAGCGACGACCCGATCCGCACGCGGATCACGGTCGCGGACGGCGAGATCAGCTTCCAGGAGTACTTCGTGCAGCGGCAGCACGACGTGGCCGTCACGGCCGTGCGGTTCGACGGGGCACAAGCCGCGGCGCCCGCCCCCGGAGTGCTCGACGCCATCACCGCCGCGACCCGCGTGATCATCGCACCGTCCAACCCGATCGTCTCGATCGAACCCGTGCTGGCCGTGCCGGGCGTGCGAGCGGCAGTGATGGCACGCCGCGACGCCGTCGTCGCTGTGTCGCCCATCATCGCCGGCTGCGCCCTCAAGGGTCCGGCCGACCGGCTGCTCCGCGAGCTGGGCCATGAGTCGTCGGTGGTGGGGATCGCCCGCCTCTACGCGCCGCTGGCCGCCACCCTGGTGGTCGACGAGGCCGACGCCGACCAGGTCGCGGCCGTCGAAGCCGAAGGACTGCGGTGCGTGGTGACCCCGACGATCATGCACGGCCCGGCCGCGGCGGCCGCACTGGCCAAGGCGGTGCTCGACGCATGAGCCTGTCGATCTTCCCCATCGAGGGGATCCCCGAGGTGCACCGAGGCGACGACCTCGCCGGCCTCATCGCGGCGGCTGAGCCCGGGCTGCTCGATGGCGACGTCGTGGTGGTCACCCAGAAGGTGGTGTCGAAGGCGGAGGGGGCGATGGTCCAGATCGACCCCAACGACCCCCGCGGCCACAAGGCCATCGTCGAGGAGCAGTCAGTCAGGATCGTGCGACGCCGGGGCGATCTGATCATCAGCGAGACGCGCCACGGGTTCGTGTGCGCCAACGCCGGGGTGGACCTGTCGAACGTGGACGAGGGTTGGGCCGCGTTGCTGCCCGACGACAGCGACCGGTCGGCCCGCCGCATCCGTGACGGCCTGCGCGCCACGCTCGGCGTGGAGGTGGCCGTGATCGTGTCGGACACCTTTGGTCGCCCCTGGCGCCAGGGGCTCACCGACGTGGCCATCGGCTGTGCCGGCATCCAAGCTGTGGTCGACCTGCGGGGCACAGAGGACAGCCGCGGGCGAGTGCTGCAGGTCACCGAGGTGTGCGTGGTCGACGAGCTCGCCGCCGCCGCCGAGCTCGTCATGGGCAAGGCCACCGGGGTGGCGGCAGCGGTGGTGCGCGGGGTGGAGCCCCAATGGCTGGGACGCGGCGACGTACGCTCACAGGTCGTTCGTCCACCGCAGGAGGACCTCTTCAGATGACGACGAGCCCCACTCCCTGCCTCTCCGTGGTGATGCCGTGCTTCAACGAGCAGGCCACGATCAAGGAGATCACCGCCATCGTGCTCGACTCGCCGTGGGTGGGTGAGCTCATCATCGTGGATGACGGGTCCACCGACGGCACGCGCGGGCTTCTCGCCGATCTCACCGATCCTCGGGTGCAGGTGCACCTGCAGCCCCAGAACATGGGCAAGGGCGCCGCGTTGCGACGCGGCTTCTCCGAGGCGACGATGCCGTACACGATCGTGCAGGACGCCGATCTCGAGTACGACCCGGCCGAGTACGGCCGGCTGCTGACCCCCCTCCTCGATGACCGCGCCGACGTCGTCTACGGCAGTCGCTTCATGGGTGCCGATGCCCACCGCGTGCTGTTCTTCTGGCATTCGGTGGGAAACCGGGTGCTCACCCTGCTCTCCAACGCCGTGACCGACCTCAACCTCACCGACATGGAGACCTGCTACAAGGCCTTCCGCACCGAGGTGATCCAGTCGATCGATATCGAGGAGGATCGCTTCGGGTTCGAACCCGAGATCACCGCGAAGATCGCCCAGCGCCACCTGCGAGTGTTCGAGGTCGGCATCGGCTACAGCGGCCGCACCTACGACGAGGGCAAGAAGATCGGTTGGAAGGACGGCTTCCGGGCGCTGTGGTGCATCGCCAAGTACGGCCTGCTCCGTCGGGGTTCGGTCAGCCCCTAAACCAGCGGAGCACCTCGCCCACGCCATCGGCGAGGGTGGTCCACGGCTCCCAGCCCAGGTGCATCCCCGCGCGGCTCGGGTCCAAGGCACTGCGCGCCAGCTCCCCAGCGCGAGCGGCCGCGTGGGTCGCGGGCGTGGTGACGCCCGCCGCGTCAGCCATGGCGGCATAGAGCTCGTTCACCGAGGTCTCCACGCCGGTGCCGACGTTGCAGAGAAGTCCGCTGCCGCGATCGGCCGCTCGCACGAAGGCGTCGACGGCATCGTCGACGTAGACGAAGTCGCGGGTCTGGTTGCCGTCACCGAAGATGGTGCACGGCTCCTCGGCGAGCAGCAGCCCCGCGAAGATCGCGACCACGCCGGCCTCGCCGTGAGGGTCTTGGCGGGGCCCGTAGATGTTGGCCATGGCCAACGAGGTGAACTCCAGCGCGTGGAGCTCGCGGTACACGTGGAGGTAGTCGGTGACCACGCGCTTGGCCACGCCGTACGGCGACAGGGGCTGCTGCGGGTGTGATTCCTTCACGGGCAGATCGGCCGGGGCGGGCTCGCCGTAGATCGTGCCGCCGCTCGACGCGAAGACCACCTTGCGGGCACCGCCGAGGCGCGCTCCCTCGAGCACGTTGAGGCTGCCCAAGATGTTGACCTCAGCGTCGAAGACGGGGCGAGCCACCGATACGCGCACATCAGCCTGCGCGGCAAGGTGGAACACCACCTCAGGTTGGCGACGGGCGATGAGGTCGACGACGGCGCCATCTCGGATGTCGATCTGGTGCACCTTCAGCTGATGGTCACGGTTGGCGCGCGCCTCCGCGAGGTTGGCCAACGAGCCGTTCGACAGGTCGTCGACGACGTCGACGGCGTGCCCTTCGGCGAGCAGCCGGTCGACAAGCGTCGACCCGATGAACCCGGCGCCCCCTGTGACCAATGCCCTCACGTCGCCTCCTCGGGGATGCGCCGGCCCGACAGGTGCGAGGCAGCGGACACGACGACATCATCGCCGATCACCGACCCGTGCTCGACGATCGCCGCTACCTCGATCACCGCCCGGGGGCCGACGATGGCATCGCGCACCACCGCGTCGGCGTGGATGATCGCTCCCGGCAGGACGACGGACGCGTAGACCGACGCACCTGCCTCCACTACCGCGCCCTCGCCGATGACCGAGCCGTCGACGCTGCCCTCCACGGTGGCGCCGGGATGCACACCCTGCTCGGGCACGCCGCGCCGTCCGGAGAGCAGGTCGAGGTTGGCGGCCAGGTAGGTGGGAGGCGTGCCGGCGTCGATCCAGTACGTGTCGCCGTCGAAGGCGAAGAGCGACCCGTCGGCGACCATCGCGGGAAAGGTGATCCGCTCGACGTTGACCGGACGGTCGGGCTCGATCCGGTGGAGGACCGACGGCTCGAGCACGTACGTGCCGGCGTTGATGAGGTTGGTCGGCTCGGTGCCGCGTGCTGGCTTCTCGACGAACCGTTCGACCCGACCGCCGGCGTCCAGGGCCACGACACCGAACGACGAGGGATCGTCGACAGCGGTGACATGCAGCGTGGCCTGCGCCGAGCGATTCACATGGAACGCCACCAGGGCGCCGACGTCGAGGTCGGTCAGGATGTCGCCGTTGACGACCACGAAGGTGTCGTCGATACCGGCGGCGTCGGCAGCGAACCGAATGGCGCCCGCAGTGTCGAGCGGCTGTGGCTCGACCGCGTAGCGCAACGCTGCGCCCGCACACGTGCCATCGGGAAAGGCATCCAGGAAGGGTTCCGGCTTGAATCCCAAAGCAAGCGTGACCTCGGTGACGCCCCCACGCACCAGGTTGGCGATCAAC
>JBKJIE010000146.1:0-14341 GCA_046598715.1 Acidimicrobiales bacterium
GTCCCAGCGCGACTCGTGCTGGTCGGGCGCTCCAACGGCACGCGGGAAGGGGTCGAGTACGCAACATGGGCCAGCCGGCGAGCGGCCGGCCATGAGATCGATCTCGAGATGTTGGGAGCGGTTGAGCCATCCGAGCTCCCGGCGGTGCTCAGCCGTGCCCGAGTGTTCGCGATGGTGAGCCGGTTTGACAACTTCCCCAACGCGGCGCTCGAGGCGATGGCCGCCGGCCGACCTGTCGTCTGCACTCCGAACAGCGGGATCCACGAGCTCATCGACGGATCGGAGGCCGGATCCGTGGCCGACCCCGACCCGACGTCGATCGCCAACGCTCTACGCCCCTTCTTGGTCGATCCAACCCGGGCCGACCAGGCGGGTCGCGCCGCTCGGCGCCTCGTCGAACAGCACTGCAGCCCTGCCGGGGCAGCAGTGGCCTGGGAGGCGCTGATCGCCTCGCTGACCGGTGGAGGCGCTCGATGACCGCGTCGGACCCGGACGACTCCGAGCGCCGAGCGACCGTCTGGGCTGTGACGCTCATCGCCGTGCTGGCCGCTGTCGGGACCGCCATCGCCACGCGGGTGGGGCCAACCATCACCCCGGACGGAGTCAGCTACCTGAGAATGGTGGCCGGCCTTCCGCTGCTTGAGCACCCGTCTGGACACTTCCCGAACGGCTACCCGGTCGCCCTCTCGATCCTGCGAGACCTCGGATTCGGCCGAGTCGGCGCCGGCCGATGGCTCGGGGTCTTCCTCGCGGCAGTCAATGTGCTGCTCGCAGGTGTCCACACGATGCGCGTGGCCGGTGGCCCCTGGGCAGTCGGGGTCGCGCTTGCAGTCGCCACGGCAACACCGCTCGCGGTGCTGAACGCCGGCCTCTACTCCGAGCCGCTGTTCCTGACGTTGATGCTGGCGTGGCTTCTGTGCATCCGGTCAGAGCAGCCCTCGATGAGCGCGGCGGCCGGCACGCTGGCCGCCGCGGCGTTCTTCACGCGCTACGCGGGCGCGGCGCTCATCCCTGCGGGGGTCGGAATCCTGTGGCCGCAGCGACGTCGACTGCTCGCGTACGCAGCGGGCGCTTCGTTGCCGATCGCGTTGTGGATCGCTGTGCGTGTCTCAGCAGGTCCACTCACGAGTCGCACCGCAATTTGGCATCCGCCCAGCCGAGGCCTCGTGTTCGCCGGCGTCGAGTCACTCGGCACGTGGGTGACGGGCGTCCAAGGGTCGCTCCCCGGCGGCTTGATCGTCGCCGCCGGCGCTGTGCTCGTGCTCTGTCGAGCACGTCAGCTGTCGGGGGGGCGCAGCCTCGGGATCACCGCCGCCTGGTACGCGGTGATCGTCGTTCTCACCGTCACCATCTTCGATGCGCAGACCCCACTCGACCCACGCCTGCTCGCACCAGTACAGCTGCTCATGATCCTCGCCATCCCCGCGCTGGGCACAGTTCGATTGCGCCGCTTGCTGTTCGTGGGCCTCGCGGTGATCGCCACCCTCACCGGCGTGGCGACCGTTCGTCAGCTCGCCAACCTCCGCTCCCAGCCGCTGCGCCTCGATGCATCGCCGACAATCGCCGCGGCCCGCCACCTTGACGGTGCAGTGGCATCGAACGCGCCCGGAGCGCTCTGGGTGCTCACCGGGGTGGAGGCAGCCTGGATCCCCCACCGCACGGATCCCAACACCCTTGAGCGCAACGCCGCGTTTGCTGAGGAGATGGCGCGGCTCGAGCGCGAACTTCGCGCTGGCGGCCACCTCGTCTGGCTCGACCCGTACGACTACAGGACCTATCTCCCGACCGAGGAGCAGGTCGTACGCAGCCTCGACCTCGTGCTCGTCGAGAGGTTCGTCGACGGAGCCGTCTTCCGCTCGACTCGGTAGCCGCCCAGGCGGTGGGGCTCAGCCCGAGCTTCGATCCCGCGTGCGGTGCCGCTGAGCGAGCGGTGTGAGCACGTACACAGCGGTCTCCCCCAGGCGGCCCTGCGACCTACGCCATCGACTCAGCAGGTGGTCGAGGGGAGACAGGTGCTGGAGCCGGAGCGGCAGCCTGAGCCCCGTAGCGGGGTCAGGACGCCTCCCGCGGGCTCTCGCGAGAAGCGCCGCGCCTTGCACCTTCGCCGAACGCCTGAGCGATGACGTGAACGGCAATTGCAGTGTGCACCACCACTCGAGCGCGAAGCCGTGCCGGTCGGCGAGCTCCGCGATCCCAGAGGGGAAGAGGTAGGAGACGTGGTCGGCGTTCTCCCACACCACCCCCTGCTGGCCCGCCCGCACCCGCCACGGCGCGTAAGGATTGGGCGTGGTGAGCACCAGTCGGCCATCCGACGTGAGCACTTGGGCCGCTCCCTCGAAGATGCCATCTACGCAGCCGAGGTGCTCGATGACCTCGCCGGCCACGACGACGTCGAAGGGGGCCCGGTCGCCCACCGCTTCACCGGCCCGACCCACGTCGCCCACCACGACATCGAAGCCAGCGTGCCGGAGGGCCGCGACGCCCTCGGCATCCACGTCGAGGCCCACGCACCGTGCCGACGCTTCCACGATCACCCGATGCAGCCATCGGGGATCGGAGCGTCGCGCCGGGTCGTGGGCGACGCACCCGACGTCGAGCACGCTCCGACCCTGGCACAGCTCCGCAAGGACGTCGAGGCGGTCACGCTGGTCGAGGCGGAAGGACGACGCAAGGACCTGCGACCGCCGCTCGAGGTTCTCGGGGCGGCTCGGGTCTGGGCCCGCGTCGCGCCAGCTCATGGCCGTCCGGTCGCGGGCCGCTCGACGGTCCACGTCGCCTTGGCGTGCACCGGCGCCAGGCGCACGATGGCCCGGGGCAGCACGTCCAGGCGGTCACCCTCTACGCCTACCCGTCGGACTGGCTGCCAGGGCGTGAGCTCACCACCCTCGGCGACATGGGCGCCAAACCACACGTAGTACGTGCCCGCTGGCACGGGCAGGTAGTCGAGCGAGAACCTCACCCTCGTCGCCCCTGGCTCCAGTGAGAGCTCGTGGCGGTGCGCCAGCACCGGGGTCGCCCCTCCCTCGGTGATCCCCACGTAGACCCATGTGGGTCCGCGCACCTCGCTGTGCAGGTCGAAGACCAGGTCCACCGGCGCGCCTGCCATCACCGGGCCACCACCGTGACCGCTGGCCTCAAGCCGCTCGACTCGAACCAGGCCCACGACCTCGAGGGCCTCGGCCTGCTCCTCCACCATCCCCCGGTAGGCCGCGACGACGACAGGCGTGGAGCTGTCGAGGCGGACCACGCCGTCGTGGAGCCACAGGGACCGGTTGCATGTTGCGGTGACGGCGGCAAGGTCGTGGGAGACGAACACGACCGTCGTGCCCTGCTGGAGCACCACCCGCATCCGGTCGAGGCACTTCTGCTGGAAGCTTGCGTCGCCTACCGCGAGGACCTCATCGACGAGGAGCACGTCGGGGTCGAGCAGCGCAGCCACCGCGAACCCGGTCCGCATCTTCATGCCGCTCGAATAGAACTTCACCTGCCGGTCGATGGCATCGCCCACCTCGGCGAAGTCAACGATCTCGTCGAAGCGTCGTTCGATCTCACGGCGCGTCCACCCAAGCAGCGACCCATACACGAAGACGTTCTCACGGCCCGTGAGATCGGGGTGGATGCCGGAGGTGACCTCGATCAGCGCGCCGATGCGGCCACGCGTCTCCACCCGCCCGCTGTGGGGGTACATCACGCGCGAGAACAGCTTGAGGAGGGTCGACTTCCCGGAGCCGTTCACGCCGATCAGCCCAACCGACTCCCCGGGTTCCACGCTGAACGACAGGTCGCGCAGCACCCACCGCAATGAGGCAGGCTTCCCGCGGAATCGGCCGGTCACCCGCCCCAGCTGGTCGCGGAGGAGCCGACGACCCTGGTCCTGGCGGAAGCCCTTCCAGAGGCGGTCGACGTCGATGGACCCGTCAGGCGACATCGGCGATCCCGGTCTCCATCTTCTTGAAGATGACGAGCGCCAGGAGCAGCCCCACAAGCCCTGAAGCGGCTGCAGCACCGGTGAGCGCGGCGTTCGGTGCATCCCCATCGAGCAGCGCTCCACGGATCGCCTCGATGACCCCCGCCACTGGGTTGACGATCACGTAGAACAGCCGGAACCGCTCGGGGATCTCCTTCAGCCGGTAGACGACCGGGGTGGCGAACAGGGCGAACTGCAGGGCCAACACCACCCCGTGGCGGACGTCGCGCAAGTACACGGTCACGATGCTGACCAGGAGCGCGGCCGCCAACCCCAGCGCGAGGAGCAGCGGCAACAGGACCACGAGCCAGTAGGACGTGGCCGCTGGCACCTCTCCGTAGACAGCGAAGAGCACGACGAGCACGGTCGACGCCGCGACCGCGTCGACCGACGCGGTGAGCACGCTGGCCACGGGGAAGACCTCTCGTGGGCAGTACACCTTGTTGAGGAGGGCCACGTTGCCGACCAGGCTCATGCTCCCGAGGGTCACGGCGCTGGCGAAGAAGGTCCAGGGCACGAGACCCACGTAGGCGAACAGAGCGTAGGGGACGCCCCCAGAGTCGATGGGAGCAACCCGGTTCACGAACACGGTGAACACCACCATCAGCGACAGCGGGGCCAGGACTGCCCACGCCAGCCCGAGCACTGCCTGGCTGTACCGCACCCGCAGCTCGCGTCGCACGAGGCTGCGTACAACCTCGCGAGCCCCGATCAGCTCATGGACCGTGGCCACCAGGTCGACGGGACGTCGGTAGCGCAGCTCCGCCGCTGGCCCATCAGAGGGTTCAGGGTCGGTCATCTCGGCATCGAGGTCCTCAACTAGGTCCACCGTCCTCGTGGCGATCTACTGGTGCTGCCTCGCTGGCCTACAGGAGGCGATTGCGGTGGCGCGGACGCTGCCTCGCCCCGGAGATCATCGCACCGTTCACCACCTCAACCGGCGTGCCACGCGGAAACTACGGTCAGCGAGGTGGACTTGTGCGTGGTGATCCCGGCGAGAAACGAGGAGACCCACTTGGGCGCGCAGCTCGATGCCCTGCTTCGCCAGGAGTGGGACGGCGAGTGGGAGGTCCTCGTCGTCGACAACGGGTCGACCGACAGCACCGCGGCCGTGGTCCAGCGCCGAGCGGCTGCTTCGCCACGCGTCCGGTACCTGCTCGCCGCTGAGCGCGCCGACCAGTCCTTCGCCGCCAACACCGGGGTGGCTGCCACGTCGGCGGATGCGGTGGTCTTCTGCGATGGCGATGACATCGTGGCCGACGGGTGGTTGGCGGCCATCGCGCACGGGCTCGCCGAGCATGATGTCGTGACGGGTCCCAACGAGCTCGACCTTCTCAACCCGCCGTGGCTCGCCGCATCTCGGGGGCGATCGGCAGACGCCGCGGTCGGCAGCTTCTCCGACATCTTCCCCTGCGTGCGCGGGAACAACTACGGCGTGAGATCGCGGGTGTGGACGGAGGTTGGCCCCCTCAACGAGGGGTTCTTCCCGGTGGCCGACATGGAGTTCTCGCTGCGCTGTTGGCTCCACGGCATCGACATCGTCGGGGCTCCAGGAGCAGTGGTGCACTATCGGTACCGAGAGTCGGCGCGTGACCTGTGGAGGCAGGGGTTCGCCTACGGATCGCACCGACCAGTGATCGCCCGCCTGCTGCGAGAAGCCGGCAAACCGCGCCCACCACGGTTCGGCGGGTGGAAGTCCTGGGTGCTGCTCGCGATCACGGCGCCAGCGATCGTCACACGAAGCGGTCGTGCCCGGTGGCTCTGGGGAGCGGGGAACCGGTTCGGTCAGGTGATCGGATCGGTCCGATACCGGACGCTCATGATCTGAACCGATGCCTGGACGCGCTCAAGGTGTCGGGGACCGTGGGTAGGCTTGAGCGGGGCTCCTGTGATGTCGAACGTTCACGCTCTTCTCATCACCTACCGGCGGCCGGAACTGCTCCACGAGGTGCTCGCTGCGGTTGGGAACCAGACCACACCGCCGTCGGCAGTTCTCGTGCTCGACAACGATTCGGACCCAGCTGTGGAATCCATCGTGCGAAGCTTGCCAAACCTCGAGGTTGGGTACGTCGGGCTGCCCGACAACCTCGGTCCTGCTGGAGCGATCTCGGTCGGTCTCGCGCTTGTCCTCCCACACGCTGCGCCCGATGACTGGATCCTCCTCCTCGATGACAACGATCCTCCCTGGCGGAGCGACCTCTTGGAGGAGCTGCTCGACTTCGCCCACGCGCGATGCCGGCACGACCCCTCGATTGGCGCAGTTGGCATCGACGGCGCCTGCATCAACCGCCGTACCGGCTTGCTGCACAGGAGTACAGAGCGCAGCGAAGACGGAGCGATCCGGGTCGACTACCTGTTCAGCGGCTACCTCCCGCTGTACCGAGTCGAGGCCATCCGCAGCGTCGGGCCCTTCGACGGAGACCTCTTCTTCGGGTTCGAGGAGCTCGAGTTCGGCCTGCGTCTGGCGTCGTCTGGGTACCGCGCCCTCGTGGCAGCTGATCTGCAGGCGGCGGCGGACGCGTCGGTCACTCCCGGGAGGCGCGAACGCAACGTCCTGTCGAAGAGCCCCGGCAACACCGCCATCCAGTGGCGTCGCTACTACAACCACCGAAACCTGCTGCGGATCTACGCTCGCTATCACTTGTGGGGGCCGCTCCTCGTGGTGGCGATCGCCTTCCCTGCCGCTGCACTGGGTCGTTCGTTGCTCAGCTCTCCCCGCGAGGTCACACAGCTTGCTCGTACCTACGCCCGGGCGAGCATCGACGCGGCACTCGGCCGCCTGGGCCGAAGGGTCGAGGTCCCCTGGTGAGGGCCTCGGCTACCGTCGCCTTCGAGTGAGCAGACCAGCCACACCCAAGGCGGCGCCAGCCGTCAGCTCCACGGAGACGACCGGGCTTCGCGCCGCGACGCTCGCGTGCCGCCACGTGGCCGGACGCGCACGACGGCGACTCCTCACATCGATCGCACGAGCCCAGGACGCCGTCGAACCCGGATCCGTCGCGTTGACCTTCGACGATGGACCACACCCGGTGTTCACGCCCAGGCTCCTCGACATCCTCGGTGAGGGCCGGGCCAAGGCGACCTTCTTCGTCGTCGGTGAGCACGCCCAAGCGCAACCCGAAGTCGTCCGTCGAATGATCGACGAGGGGCACTCCGTCGGAACGCACACGATGCACCATCCCGACCTGCGCGCCATCAGCCGATCGCAGGCCCGCAAGGAGATCGATCGGGGACGGTATGCGGTGGAGAAGATCCTGGGGCGAGCCGTCCCTCTGTTCAGACCTCCGAGGGGTCACCTGACGCTCGGTAGCGCGCTGCACCTGCGTTCGGCGCGATGGCAGACCCTTCTCTGGAGCACCGACGCCTACGACTGGAAGGACGGGATCGGGACGGATCTGATCGTGGCCAACGCGTTGCAGGTAGAGGACGGAGGTGTCGTGCTGCTCCATGACGCGACGCAGCAATCTCTGGATGCGACCAAGTCGCTGATCGCTCTTCTGGCTGCGCGAGACGTGCGACTGGTCGGCCTCTAGGCAACCGATGGCTGGACGACGGGCGCTTTCGCTGCGGTACCAAGGTGCGCGACTCCGAGCCTTCGGCAAGCGCCGGGGCTCTTCGAGGATCCGCGCCCTGATCTGGAACTGGGAGTTCCTGTCGGGACAGTGGCGGTACCTGGAGAACTTCGGCGACAGCATGGTGTGCGAGGTCGTGACCCGCTACCTCGACGGAGGCCATCTGCTTGATCTGGGCTGCGGCAACGGCGCTGTCCGATGCGAGCTCCCGGTTGGTTCGGTCGCCCGATACGTCGGCGTGGACCTCTCGAGCGAGGCCATCCGCCGGACCGCGGAACGGTCCTCCGTCCTACCCGAGCTGGACGCCGGGCAGCTCCTGATCGTGGGTGACATCGCCGACCCAAGTGTCATCGCGCAGGCGGGAGGTCCGTTCGATGTCGTGCTGCTGCGTGAGTCGATCTACTTCGTGAACGTGGAGCGCGTGCCAGAGTTCCTGGCGCTGGCATCCGAGCGGTTGTCCCCCCGTGGCGTGATCGTCATCAAGATCCACGACCGACTCCGGTACTCGAGGCACGTCGACGAGATCCGTCGAACGCGTTCGATCGTCGAGGAGCACGCTCCCACAGACGGCACCGCGATCCTCCTCGTTGCGAGGTGACGCGGCCGTCTGGGCTCTAGGGAGCTCGCCGGGCTCCGATGAACGCCCTTGCACCGCTCCGCCGGAGGCACATGATCAGAAGAGCTCCACATCGCCGAGCGTCAACTCGAGGGGCAACGGGTTCGGCGCCGCTGCTACGCCTCGCCGCGTCTGGATCGGGCCGAGCCCTCTGACGGTCACCATCCCGCCGATCGGCGTCACCGCCGCTGCAATGGCGTAATCAGCGCCACCTTGCCGCATTGCATACCTGACCGCTGAGCCCGCGACTCGACGATCGAGGCAGCCGATCACGTCGGCGACCGTGCACTCCACAGCCTGGCCGCGCTGGCGGAACCGCACTACGGCTGCGCCGTCCCCTGCCCGGACCGTGCGGCTGGCTACTGCGGGACAACCCCCGTAGCGCCAACGCAGGAACTCGCTGGATCGGTCCGTGACCAACGCCGTCGTGCGGTTCATCGGGGGTCCTGAACCCACCAGACCATCGAGGAGGCCCATCTGCCCGGCTGCATCCAGCTCAAGCGACCATGGATCAGCAGCTGTACGTGAGCGAGCCATGCGCCACAGCGCCTGTGGCGATCGGGGGCGAACCTGAACCGGCACTCGGCCGGCAACCTGCCAGCCCATCTTCAGGTAACCCGGGCGGCTCTGGTCGTTCGGCGTGTTGAACACGAAGTCGATGCCCGCCGGGCGCATCTCGTCGAGGCCGTGGAGCGTGAGCGCGCGGAAGATGCCCATTCCCTGGCAGTCCGGGTGCGTCACCGTGTCGACGGCGCGGACCGCCTCCACCGTCTCGCAGCCTGGGTCCAAGAAACGCCAGCGGAGGAAGGACCGGAACCCGGCGAGGCGACCGTCGAGCTCACCAACCCACATGAACGACCGACCGAAGGGGTTCTGCAGATGCTTCCATCTGAAGAAGTCCCGGTAGCGGTCGTCCACCGTCTTGCCCAGTGAGGCCGCCAGCAGGTGCAGCACGGCTGGTTCGTCGGAGTCCTCGTAAGGACGAATGACCAGGTCGGGCACGCCGCCACGGTACTGGTCCCCCCCGCATGCCATGGTGAGCCGGTGCGGGTACTCCACCTGGTCAAGGGGCTTGGCCCCGGCGGCGCCGAGCGGCTGATCGTGTCCCTGTGCGCCGCCCGATCGCCCGACATCCGGTTCGAGGTCGCGTACGTCCTGCCACACAAGACCCAGCTCGTGGCCGAACTCCGCGCCGCGGGCGCGATCGTCCACGCGCTGGGCGGGTCGCGCGGCCTCGCAGACCTCCGGTGGGTCCATCGCCTTCGACGCCTCGTGGAGAGCACAGAACCCGATGTCGTCCACATCCACTCCCCCGCCGTCGCGCCCATCGCTCGGCTGGCACTTCGCACGGCTCGTCGGCGGCCGGTCGTCGTGTCGATCGAGCAGAACGTCTGGGGCTCGTACCATCGGTTCACCAGGCTGGCCAACGCCCTCACCCTGCCGCTCAGCGATCATCACCTCGCCGTGTCGCAGGAGGTCCGATCGTCGATGTGGCCCCGGCTCCGCGGCGCGACCGAGGTGCTGAGCAACGGCATTCCCGTTGCCGAGCTGACAGCACGACGGGGCGAGCGCACGTCGGCGCGCGCGGCGCTCGGGCTCACCGACCAGGACGTGCTTGTGGCGTCTGTCGCCAACTTCCGTGAGAAGAAGGACCACCCGACCCTGTTCGCAGCCGCGGCGGCCTGCGCCGACGAACCCCGTCTGCGGTTCGTGGTGATCGGTCAGGGTCCCCTTGAGGGCGAGCTGCGGGCGCTGCACCGGTCGCTGGGCCTGGCTGATCGCGTCACCTTCATGGGGTACCACCCCGACCCGCCAGCGGTCGTCGCCGGCGCGGACATCTTCACGCTCAGCTCGCTGCACGAGGGCCTCCCCATCGCGATGCTCGAGGCCATGGCGCTCGGCGTGCCGCCCGTCGTGACGGCGGTGGGCGGCGTGCCCGAAGTCGTCACCGATGGCATCGACGGCGTGCTCGTCGCCCCAAGACGCCCGGATCTGCTCGCCCGGGCCTACCTGGACCTCGCGGCCAACCCAGACCGACGTCGCCGACTCGGCCAGGCCGCCGCTCGCCGCGCGACGGACTTCGACATCGCGCGAACCCAGCGAGACCTCGAGGCGAGGTACCGCAAGCTGATCGTCCAGCGAGGCCGCTGAGCCCAACGGCTCATTCCAAGCGAGACTGTGCAGCGGTAGCGTCGAAGGACGAGCATGCCCCAGCGGGCGAGGAACGGGCGATGGTAGGGATCGACCACCACGAGTCGACGAAGGACCCCACCCCCTGGTCGCGCGCCGCGAGGTGGGTCGTGGGCTCCCGCGCCGATCTTGCCCTGGCCGTGCTCGACGCCGGCCTGCTCGCCGCCTCGTACGCGGTGGTGCTCCTCCTTCGCTTCGACGGCAGCGTCCCCAGCACGATCTGGGGCCGGTTCGCGTCGTGGCTGCCCGTCGCCATCGGTGTCGGCGTGCTCATCACCTGGACGTTCGGCCTGTACGGACAGGTGTGGCGGCACGCCAGCGTGCAGGAGGCGCGCCGACTGCTCGGGGCCACCCTCTCCACGTTGCTCATCCTGACTGGTCTCGAGCTCATCGGGGGCCGGTCGGTCCCCTGGTCGGTGATCATCTTGGGCACCGGCGTCGGCGCCTTCGGCATGGGCGCCATCCGGTTCCAGAGCCGGCTGTTCTCGTTCCGCCGCCAGGAGGTGGAGCGAGGCGCGTCACGCGTCATCGTGATCGGCGCGAAGGACGCCGGCGCGACCCTCATCGCCGAGATGCAGCGCTACCCCGGTGCTGGCCTGCGCCCGGTCGGGGTGGTCGACCCAGAGCCCGATCTGCACGGGCGCAACCTGCTGGGGTTGCGAGTTGCCGGCGGCCTCGACGAGCTCCCGGCGCTCGTCGCGGCGACCCACGCCGACCTGGCCATCCTCGCCATGACCTCGGTGTCAGCCGACACCGTCCGCCAGGCGGCCGGCGCCGCCGAGCAGGCTGGGGTCGCGCTGAAGATCGTGGGTGGCCTGGCCGGTCGCGTGAGCGCTGGTGGTGGCCTGCGCAACGTGCGCGACCTCGAGATCGACGATCTCATCGGCCGAGCCCAGGTCCACACCGACCTCGAGGCCGTACGCGCGATGCTGGCGGGCCGTCGCGTCCTGATCACGGGGGCCGGCGGGTCGATCGGCGCCGAGATCGCCCGCCAGGTGGCGCGGTGCGGGCCGGCCGTGCTCGTCGCCGTCGACCACGACGAATCGCACCTGCACGACATGGCAGCGTCGATCCCCGATGGCGGCGTCATCCAGGTGCTGGTCGACATCCGCGATCCGATCGCCGTGCACCGGGTGTTCGCCCGCCATCGTCCCGAGCTCGTCTTCCACGCCGCCGCACACAAGCACGTGCCCCTCCTCGAGGCCCATCCCGTTGAAGCGGTCCGCACCAACGTGCTCGGCACCGCGCACCTGCTCGCCGCTGCCGAGCGGGTCGAGGTCGAGCGGTTCGTGTTCATCTCCACCGACAAGGCCGTCGAGCCGAGCAGCGTCATGGGCGCGTCGAAGCGGATCGGGGAGCAGCTCGTCCTCGGCGACCCCACCCCCGGAGCGACCCATGCCGCGGTGCGCTTCGGGAACGTGCTGGGAAGTCGCGGCAGCGTCGTGCCCACCTTCGCCCGCCAGATCGCCCAAGGCGGCCCGGTCACCGTCACCGACGCCCGGATGACCCGGTACTTCATGAGCATCGAGGAGGCTGTCCAGCTGGTCCTCCAGGCTGCCGCGCTGGCCCGCGGCGGCGACCTCTTCGTGCTCGACATGGGTGAGCCGGTGAAGATCCTCGACCTCGCCGAACGGATGATCCGCTTGGCGGGATTGCGGGTCGGGGCCGACATCGAGGTGCAGGTGATCGGCGTGCGGCCCGGCGAGAAGCTCCAGGAGGAGCTGGTGGCCAACGACGAACCCACCTACCCGACGGCGCACCCCGCGATCTCCCGTGTCTCGCCCGCCCTGCCGCCTCGGGATGCGGTGAGGGCCACGGTCCAACGACTCCAGACCCTCACCAATGAGCTGCGCGACGAGGATGTGCGCCACGTCCTGCTCGACGCCGCACGCGTCCATGCCGCCGACTCCACCCAGCCCGTCGATCTCGACGTCGCCGATGGGGAGCGGGTCGATCCCGATCTACCATCCGCCGGTGGTGACCCCGCTGTCCCCTGACCCCACGGACGGCCGCAGTCTCGCCGCGCAGCTCTGCCGTCGCATCGCTGACCGCACCGCCCGGGTGGTCGTGGTGGGCCAGGGCTACGTCGGGCTGTCGGTTGCGGCCGCGGCAGCGCGCGCGGGGCTCACCACCACCGGCATCGACCGCGACACGGATCGCATCGAGCAGCTCAGCCACGGACGCCTCGTCGTGGCCGGCGTCGACGCTGCCCTCTTCGAGGTCGCCCTCGAGACCGGGCGCCTGTCGTTCTCGTCATCGCCCAAGGTGGTCAGCGCGGCCGACATCGTGCTCATCTGCGTCCCCACTCCGCTCATCGACCACCGTCCCGATCTGAGCGCCATCGAGAGCGCAGGCCGCGAGGTCGGCGCTCACCTTCGCGCCGGCACGCTCGTGATCCTCGAGTCGACGACCTATCCCGGCACCACCGAGCAGGTGCTCACCCCACTTGTGGCGTCAGGAGGCCTGCGGGCTGGGGCCGACTTCCTCGTGGCCTACTCGCCGGAGCGCATCAACCCCGGCGACGACGCCCACGGGTTCGCGTCGGTGCCGCGTGTCGTGGGTGGCTCCACGCCACCAGCGACTGAGGCCGCCGCCGCCTTCTACCGCGAGCTGGTCGACGTCGTGCACCCCGTGTCGAGCTGCCGGGCAGCCGAGATGGCCAAGCTGCTCGAGAACACCTACCGGCTGGTGAACATCGCGCTCGTGAACGAGCTGGCCCAGCTCTGCGCCGACCAGGACATCGACACGTGGGAGGTGATCGACGCCGCCGCCACCAAGCCCTTCGGCTTCCAGGCCTTCTACCCCGGCCCTGGTGTGGGCGGCCACTGCATCCCCCTCGACCCCGCGTACCTCACTTGGCAGTCGCGTCGTGACACCGGGCGGCCGTTCCGCCTCGTCGAGCTGGCCAAGGACATCAATGACCAGATGCCGATCTACGTCGCCCGACGCGTCATGGACGCGCTGAACGAGCGAGGCGTCGCGGTGCGGGGAGCACGCGTGCTCGCACTCGGCGTCACCTACAAGCCCGACGTGGGCGACATCCGCGAGTCGGCTGCCCTCCAGGTGCTCGCCCAGCTGCACCATTGGGGCGCCAAGCTCTCGTTCCACGACCCCTTCGTCGCGCGGGTGGACGACTACGGGCTCCACCTGCGGCGCAGCCGCCTCACCGAGAAGGCCGTGCGCAGCGCCGATGCCGTGCTGCTGCTCACGCCCCTCGCCAGCTACGACGTCACGGCGCTCACCGAGTGGTCGTCGCTCCTCTTCGATGCCCGCAACGCCACGGCCGGGTCGGCCGGGTCGAACGTGGAGGTGCTGTGACCTCCACGTCCCTGCCGGCGATCCTCGGCGGAGCCCCCGCCTATCCCGAGCGACTCCCGCTCGTGCGCCCCACCATCGACGACGTGCCGGCCCTAGCGCTGCGCATCGAATCGATCCTGGCATCCGGGTTGCTCACCAACGGTGCCACGGTCCGCGAGCTCGAGGAGCGCGTGTGCGAGCGCCTCGGCGTCGCCCACGCCGTGGCGGTCTCGAGCTGCACGGTCGGTCTGATGCTCACCTACCAGGCTCTGGGTGTGGGGCCCGGGAAGCGGGTCGTGCTCCCCAGCTTCACCTTCGCGGCCAGCGCCCACGCCGTGGCCTGGACGGGTGCCGAGGTCGACTTCTGTGAGGTCACTGAGAAGCGCTGCTCGGTCGACGTCGATGACCTGGCCGCGCGCCTCGACGCCCCCGGGTCAGTCGGTGCGATCAGCGCTACCCACGTCTACGGCCACCCCGCGGAGGTGGGCGCCATCGACGCGCTGGCCGCCGAGCGGGGGATCCCCGTGGTCTACGACGCCGCTCACGCGCTCGGGAGCAGCCGTGCCGGCCGCCCGATCGGCAGCTTCGGCACCGCGGAAGTCTTCAGCCTCAGCCCCACCAAGGTGGTGGTCGCCGGCGAAGGCGGGCTCGTGACAACCGGCGACGATGGCCTGGCTGACACCCTCCGCCTCGGCCGCG
>JBKJIE010000014.1:0-17199 GCA_046598715.1 Acidimicrobiales bacterium
GGCGACACCACGATCGACGCCACGGTGGGCCTCCGACGGGCCGAGGAGCTCTACGACCGGGTCTTCTTCGAGTACGGCGACGACTCCGTCGCCCAGCTCGGCGGTGTGCACCTGGCCTGCGAGCAGGCGTCCAACCTGCTCACCAAGGTGCTCGAGTGGGGCCGGCTCATGGCCTACCTCGAGCAGTCCACCCGCTACATCGCCTACGACACGCGCATCGGCGGTCGCTACCGCTACTTCCGCGACCCGGCCGTCCTGGGGTCGGGGTTGGGGCTTCGCTACATCGGTGACATGGACCGCCTGTTCGACTCGTACGCCGAGCTCGTGCCGATCATGTCCGACTTCTACCGCGACCAGTTCCCGAAGGACCCAGCCGACTCCGACTTCGTCTACCGGCAGGCCATCCGGGCCAAGGCCTTCGACGCCGTCCGCGGCGTCCTGCCCGCCGCCTCCATCTCGAACGTGGGCATCTACGGCACCGGCCAGGGGTACGAGGCGCTCCTTCTCCGGATGCGGTCGCACCCGTTGCCCGAGGCCCGGGCCTACGCCGATCTGATGCTCACGGAGCTCCGCAAGGTGATCCCCAGCTTCCTGAAGCGCGTCGACCTCGACGATCGGGGCGTGGCGTGGAGCACCTATCTGGCCTCCACCCGCACAGCGGTGGAAGACATCGCCAGCGAGCTGTTCCCGACGGCCGACCCCACACCGGAGGCGCCATCGGTCGTCCTCCTCGACTGGGACCCCGACGGCGAGGTCAAGCTCGTCACCTCGATCCTCTACTCGCACATGCACGTGAGCGAGGCCGTTCTCGAGCAGCGCGTGCGGGCCATGACCACCGAGGAGCGGCTCCGCGTGATCACCGCCTACGTGGGGGATCGCGCCAATCGTCGGCACAAGCCCGGGCGCGCCTTCGAGCGCCTCACCTACCGGTTCGACGTGCTGGCTGACTACGGCGCCTTCCGTGATCTGCAGCGGCATCGCATGCTGTCCATCGAGTGGCAGCAGCTGAGCCCGAGGCACGGGTTCACGCGTCCTGACGCCGTGGAGATGGCAGGGTGCGCGGCTCGCTTCGACGAAGCCATGGAGCGCTCGGCCGACCTCCACGACGCGCTGATCGAGCGGTTCCCGTCGCAGGCGGCCTACGCGGTGTCGCTGGCCTACAGGATCCGCTTCTACCTCCATCTGAACGCGCGGGAGGCCATGCACCTCACCGAGCTGCGCACGACGCCGCAGGGCCATCCCGCCTACCGCGTCGTCGGTCAGGACATGCACCGACTCATCGCCGAGCAGGCCGGCCACCACGCAGTGGCCGAGGCGATGCGGTTCGTCGATCACTCGCCCGAGCCCGGTCTGGAGCGCCTCGATGCCGAGCGCCGGGCCGAGTCACGCCGCCAGACCCGCTGACACCCGACCGCCCAGGGTGGGGCTGCTGTTGCTCCTGGTGAAGATGGGGCTTGTGAGGCTGCTGAGGGGCGGCGTACGCTCCTGACGTGGCGGGCGGAGACCCGGAGGATCCATGCGCGCCCATCGAACGATCTCCACGACTGCGACGGTCGTCGCTCTGGCCTTCCTCGCGCTGCTCGGCACTGGCTCGGCCACCTCCACCGCTGCTCCGGCGGGCGCCACCTACAAGGTCCAGCGCGGCGACACCCTGGGGAGCATCGCGGCCAAGGGCGGCACCACCATTGCGGCCGTGATCTCGGCGAACGGCCTGAAGAACCCGAACCTGATCCGGATCGGTCAGGTGCTCACCTTGCCCGGTGCCGCCACCGCGGCGGCCGCCGCCGCTGCCCGACCCGCCACGCGCATCCCGGCGGGCGGCGCGACCTTCCACGTCGTGAAGGCAGGGGACACCATCTCGAGGATCGCCGCGCTCTACGCCATCCCCCAGGCGCAGCTCATCGACGCCAACGGTCTCACCGGGGGCCAGGTCTACGTCGGGCAGCGGCTCCGACTCCTGCCCTCGGCGGCCACCCCCACGCCGATCAGCGCGTCCAGCACGGGGCACACGGTCGTCGCGGGGCAGACCCTCTCCGACATCGCCAAGCGATACGGCACCACCATCAAGGCCATCCAGGACGCCAACGGCATCACCGATCCCAACCGGGTCGTGGTCGGCCGGGTGCTGAAGATCCCGGCCGGATCGCCGACCACCGGTGGCATCGTGTGCCCGATCCGGGGTGCGATGCATCACATGAACGACTGGGGGTTCCCCCGCTCGGGCGGGCGCTTCCACGAGGGCAACGACCTCTTCGCCGCTCGCGGCACACCCGCCGTCGCCATGGTCGGCGGCACGGCGGTGCAGACGCTCGGCCTCCTGGGGGGCAAGCAGGTGAAGCTGATCGGCGACAACGGCTCGACCTACTACTACATGCACTTCGACGCCTTCGGTGTGGCCGGACGCGTCACCGCGGGCCAGTTGATCGGCTACGTCGGCACGTCCGGCAACGCCGTGGGTGGGCCCCCGCACGTGCACTTCGAGGTGCACCCGGGCGGGGGAGCGGCAGTCAACCCGTACCCCCTCGTGGCGGCCGCCTGCTGACCGGCTGACCCGGTTGTCCGGGTTGGGAACATTCCTCCCCATCAGGGCCAGCGACTAGGTTGACGTGTCGCTGGTCACGTTCCTGAAGGCTTCAGGGCGGACGTCCCAGCCACGCAGACCTGGTCCGCTGCAGCACGTCGCCGCACCACCCGAGGGAGGGAACCCCTGGACGCTGTCATCTCCTTGCGTGGCGTGACGAAGTCGTTCGGCGCCCACACGGTGCTCAAGGACATCAGCTTCGACATCCCACGCGGCCAGATCACCTCAGTGATGGGACCCTCGGGCACCGGCAAGTCGGTGTTGCTCAAGAACATCATCGGCCTCCTGCGCCCCGACGCCGGCGAGATCTGGGTCGAGGGCGAAGAGACCGTGTGCATGGGTGAGCGCGACCTGTACCGCGTGCGGCGGAAGTTCGGGGTGCTCTTCCAGGACGGCGCCCTGTTCGGTTCGATGAACATGTTCGACAACATGGCCTTCCCCTTGCGCGAGCACACCCGCAAGTCGGAGAAGGAGATCCGGGAGATCGTCCTGGCCAAAGCCGACATGGTGGGGATGCTCGACCACATGAAGAAGTACCCGGGCGAGGTGTCCGGCGGGATGAAGAAGCGGGCCGGCCTGGCCCGAGCCCTGGCCATGGACCCGGAGATCATCCTGTTCGACGAGCCCGATTCCGGCCTGGATCCGGTGCGCGTCTCCTACCTCGATGAGCTGGTCAAGAAGATCCAGGAGGAGACCGGCGCCACCTTCGTCATCATCACCCACAACATCGCGTCGGTGATGCGCACCTCCGACTTCATCGCCGTCCTGTACCGAGCGGGCCTGGTGAAGTTCGCCTCGAAGGCGGAGATGCGCACCACCGCTGATCCGATCATCCGCCAGTTCCTGGCCGGGCGGGCTCTCGGCCCCATCGGCATGGACGAGCTGGCCACCGAGCAGAGCGACATCGAAAAGGAGCTCGTCGCACGCGAGGTGGCGCGGCTGGGCGAGGACGCCGGAACGGACATCCTCACGGTATGAGCGGGGACGCCGCGTGATCAGCAAGGTGCAGTTCGTCCTGCGTGAGACGGGCAACCTCTTCGCCATCACGTTGGAGGGGCTTCGCAAGACCCCTGACGTTCGGATGTGGTGGAAGGAGTACCTGCGTCAGTGCTGGTTCATCGCCAAGGTCACAAGCATCCCGGTTGTGCTGATCTCCATCCCCTTCGGTGCGGTGATCGCCCTCCACGTGGGCGCCTTCTCACGCCAGCTCGGCGCCGAGTCCACCACGGGTGCGGCGATGGTGCTGGCCATCGTGCGAGAGGCCGCGCCGGTGGCCACTGCGCTGCTCATCGCCGGAGCGGGGGGATCGGCCATGACCGCTGACCTGGGTGCCCGCAAGATCCGCGACGAGCTGGCCGCGATGGAGGTCATGTCCGTCAACCCGGTGCACCGCCTCGTCACCCCCCGCCTGTGGGCAGCGAGCACCGTTGGGCTCTTCCTCGTGTCGCTGGTGTCGGTCTCGGGCATCGCGGGCGGGTACTTCTTCAACGTCGTCATCCAGAAGGTCACCCCCGGGGCCTACTTCCAGGGCTTCACCTCGTTGGTCCAGCTCCCCGACCTCTACTCATCGCTGGCGAAGGCGTGGGTGTTCGGGTTCATCGCCGCGATGGTCGCCTGTTACAAGGGCATCTACGCCAAGGGCGGGCCGAAGGGCGTGGGCGACGCCGTGAACCAGGCGGTCGTGATCACCTTCATCCTGATCTTCTTCGCCAACTTCGTCATGACGTCCCTCTACTTCGCCCTGGTGCCCCAGAAGTTCTGATGACCACCGTCACCCGCCTCACCCGTCCCGTCCGCAAGACCTCCCGCGCCATTGGGGACCTCTTCGAGGACATCGGCAAGCAGCTCGTCTTCTACGCCGAGGTGTTCTACGAGATCGTCACGCAGATCATCATGCGGCTGAAGTACCGCAACGTGATCTTCAACCTGGTGTCTGACATCACGATCGGCGCCGGTGCGCTCATCGTCGGCGGCGGGATGATCTTCGTCATCTTCTCCATGTCGTTCTTCACCGGCACCGAGGTGGGGCTGCAGGGGTTCAAGGGTCTCGAGCAGATCGGTGCGGAGGCGTTCACCGGGTTGATCGGCAGCTTCGCCAACACGCGTGAGGTGACACCGCTGATCGCGGGTGTGGCGTTCGCGGCTCAGGTCGGTGCGGGGTTCACCGCGGAGCTCGGAGCCATGCGGATCTCAGAGGAGATCGACGCCCTCGAGGTCATGTCGGTGCCGTCGAAGGCCTACCTGGTCGCCACCCGGGTGGTGGCAGCCGTGCTCGCCATCGTGCCGCTCTACCTGATCTCGCTGTTCGCCAGCTTCTTCGCCACCAAGCTCGTGTCCACGCAGTTCTTCGGCCTGTCGAGCGGTGTCTACGACTACTACTTCCGCCTCTACCTGCCGCCCATCGACATCTTCTACAGCCTGGTGAAGGCCTGCCTCTTTGCCGTCGTGGTGGCGCTGATCCACTGCTACTACGGCTACTACGCGTCCGGCGGACCGGCCGGCGTGGGCGTGGCCGTCGGGCGGGCCATCCGGCTGTCGATCGTGTCGGTCGTGATCCTCAACCTCGTGCTGTCGCTCATCTTCTGGGGTGGCGGCAACACCGTGAGCCTCACCGGGTAGCGAAGCGTGCTCACCATGTCCCCCCGCCGTCAGCACATGCTCACAGGAGCCATCGCGCTCTTGCTGTTCTTCGCGGCCATCACGGTGGGTGTGAAGGGTGCCTTCGGGGCCTTCGACGGTGGCTACGAGCTGGTCGGCCGGTTCGACGCCGCCGGTCAGGGCCTCCTCGCGGGCTCTGACGTCAAGGTGCGCGGCGTCAGCATCGGTGAGGTGCGCAGCATCCGTCTGGCCAAGGGCGAGGCCGTCGTCACGCTGCGCATCAAGGACGGCGAGCGAGTGCCCACGTCGGCCAGCGCCGTCATCCGCCCCAAGACCCTGTTCGGCGAGAAGTTCGTCGACGTCGACCCCGGCGCCGCCGAGGAGACGGGACCGTTCCTGAAGGACGGCCAGGAGATCGCGCACACCCTCGGCGGCTACGAGCTGGAGGCGGTGCTCTCGGATCTCTACCCGATCCTCAAGGCCATCGACCCAGTCGAGCTCGGTACGGTGCTCGGCCAGCTGGCCGAGGGCGGCAAGGGGCTTGGGCCCACGATCAACCGCTCCATCGTGAACGGCGAAAAGCTGTCCAAGGTCTTCGCCGACAACGCCGACAACACCCGCCAGTTCCTGGGCGACCTCGCCGCGCTCTCCGACCAGCTGGCCGGATCAGCCGACGACCTGGTGGGCCTGGCCGATGCGGCCAACGTCGCGTTGCCCACGATCAACGACCATGAGGGCGATGTCGTGGCCCTGCTCCAGCAGACCGGTCGCCTCTCCAACGACGTCGCCGACCTGCTCGAGCACAACAGGGCCTTCGTCAACGCCTCCCTCGGAGATGGGTCACGAACGCTGCAGGTCCTCTTCGACCGGCGCGCGCAGGTGATGCCCCTCGTGGTCGGGCTGCGCCAGTACGTGCAGACGCTGGCGATCTCGATCCGCGTCGACGTGGGTGACGGCACGCTCATGGCCGCGGTGAAGGGCATCCTGGGCGGCGACCTGTGCGGTGTCATCCCGTGCCCCGGCACGGGGGCGGCGGCCTCGCCTCTCGCGCCGCTGGCCGGTCCTGCTCCGGTGGCGCCGACCCTCCCGCACGTGCCCAGCGGGCCGCTTGGTGGCGGTGCCGACGGCGCGGGCTCTGGTGACAGTCTCCTCGGCTTCCTCACCCGGGCGCTGGTGCGATGATCCGCGTCGCCGTCAAGTTCGGGGCCTTCGTGGCCGTGTGCCTCTTCTTCACGGGCTATCTGGCGTTCACCATCGGCAACCTCGATGTGCGCGATCCCCTCGGTCACAAGACCTACACCGTCTCGGCCACCTTCGATGACGTCACGGGCCTCTTGATGAACGACAACATCAAGGTGGCGGGCGTGGTGGTGGGCAAGGTCACCGGCGTCTCCACCCACGCCGGCCGAGCCGTCGTGGAGCTCACGATCGACAACGACCACGCCGACATCCCGAAGGACTCCTCGGCCGCCATTCGGTGGCGGAACCTGATCGGCCAGCGGTACATCTACCTGTACCCCGGCACGTCGTCCCAGGCCCTCCAGGACGGCGACGTCATCACGAAGACCGCGTCCGTCGTGGACCTCGGCGAGCTGTTCAACCGGCTCGGGCCCATCGTCGGAGCCATCGATCCAGCGCAGGTCAACACCTTCCTCGACACGATCACCTCGGCCCTCGATGGTCGCCAGGACGAGGTGGGTCAGGCCCTCGACGACCTGGCCACGCTCACGACCGGCCTCGCCGGACGTGATCAGGCGATCCAGCGCCTGATCACCAACCTCGACACGGTCGCGCAGACCGTCAACAAGCGTGACGCCCAGATCGAGACGATGCTCCACAACCTCGTCACGCTGTCGAACACGTTCGGCGACAACACCGCCACGCTCGATGCAGCCCTCGTCCAGCTCAGCTCGTTCGGCACCAGCTTGGACTCGCTCCTCAAGAACAACTCCACGGAGATCGACCGCCTCCTGACCAACCTCGCCAAGGTCACCGACACCGTGCACGGCCGACTGCCGGCGCTCGACGCTGCCCTCGGCGGCCTGGCCGAAGCCAGCGCAGCGATCTTCCGAGCGGGCAACCGCGGCGAGTTCCTGAACCAGAAGATCCTCTGCGCCTTCACGGCCCCTCCCGCCAACGGTCAGGCCGGCTGCCCAACGGGTGATCCCGTGACGGGCCTGTCCGCTTCGGCCCAGCCGTTCCAACCCCTGCCCACCAACGGCGCCGCCGCCATCACATCGCTCCTCACGAAGGCTGTGGGTCGATGAGGTCGTTCCGCGACCGAAACCCCTACGCGGTGGGGCTCGTCAGCCTGCTGCTCATCGGGGCAGTCACCGGCGCCGCCTTCCTGGTGGGGCTGCTGCACCTGTTGGAGCACACCTACACGATGGAGGGCACCTTCACCGACGCGGCCGGCCTTCGCAGCGGTGACGACGTGAAGGTGGCGGGGGTGAAGGTGGGGCGCGTCACGGGGATCCACGCCGACCGGGCCGAAGGGCTGGTGGAGGTCTCGTGGGTGGTCAACAAGGGCGTCGACATCAAGGACGGCGCCGGCGCCGACATCGCGCTGGAGACCCTCCTCGGCTCGAAGTTCATCCGGATCACCAACGCCGACTCCGGCCACGCCCTCATGGAGGACCTCCCCGCGCCGAAGCGCCTCATCCCGTACCAGGACTGCGGCGCCGACGGTCTCTGCGTCGCCCGCACCACCACGCCCGTCGACGTCTTCGACCTCACCAGGGATGCCACCCATCGGATCGAGGCGACCGACAACGACAAGCTCAACACCCTCATCAAGCAGCTGGCCGAGATCACCAAGGGCAAGCGCGGCACCGTGACCGACCTGATCAAGGGCATCAACCAGGTGTCCACGGCGATCAACGAGCGCGAGGGAGAGCTCAAGTCCCTGCTGGACCATGCGGATGAGCTCTCGGCCCACCTGGCCGCCAAGGACCAGACGCTGGTGCAGCTGATCGACAGCTCCCGCGTGATCCTCGACTTCCTCGTCCAACGTCGCGAAGAGCTGGCCGCGGCCCTGGGGGCGGGGAGCGATGCAGTGAAGTCACTGTCTCGGCTGATCGACACAAATCGGGTGCAGCTCGATGCCATCCTCGGTGATCTCCACCCGACGCTCGCTGTGGTGAAGTCGAACCTGCCCGACCTCAACCGCGCCCTTGCCATCGCGGGCCCGGCCTTCTTCGGACAATCCCTCGCCGGCACCCATGGGCCGTGGCTCGACATCTACGTGGCCGCCCTCGGTCCGGACATCCTCGGCACCCTCGATGGCGCAACCAGCACGGGGCAGCCATGAGACGCCGACTCCTCGCCGCCCTGCTGTCCGTCGCCGTCCTGGCAGCCCTTCCCGGGTGCGGGTTGGGCGGTGGCTCGAGCAGCTATCGCCTCACTGCCTACTTCGACCGGGCCGTGTCGGTGTTCCCCTCCTCGGACGTGCGGGTCCTTGGCCTGCCTGCGGGATCGGTGTCATCGGTGGTGATCGACGGCGACAAGGTGCGGATCGAGATGTCGATCCCCTCCGACATCAAGGTGCCGGCCGATGCCACCGCCCAGATCGTGCCGCAGTCGCTCATCGGCGAGCGCTACATCCAGATCTCGCCGGCGTTCACCACCGGCATGGCCGCGGCGAAGGACGGCGACGTCCTCCAGCACACGATCGTCCCGGTCGAACCCGATGAGGCGCTCGCCGCGCTCAAGAAGTTCCTCGACAGCCTCGACCCAAAGGGCATCGGGAACCTCGTCACCAACCTCGAGGACGACCTGCACGGCAACGGCGGCGCGCTGAACGACGCGCTGGGTTCGCTGTCCCAGCTCGTGAAGACGTTCGCGGACAAGGACGACGTGCTCCTTCGCATCGTGGACAGCTTCGACCGTCTGACGGCGACGCTCGTCACGCGCGAGCAGCAGCTCGGCGAAGTCATGGATGCCTTTGCCAACGCCAGCCAGGTCCTGGCTGACGAGCGGCAGAGCATCGAGGACCTCGTGTCGGGACTGGCCGACCTGTCGAGCAACGGACTCGCCCTCATCGGCAAGCACGCCGGAGCGCTTCGCACCGACATCGCCACCCTCGCGGATGCCGCCGCCACGATCGACGCCAACCTCACGTCGGTCACCCAGCTCCTCGCCGCGGGGCCGCAGCTCACCAGCGGGATCATCGGCGCTTACAACGCCGACCTGCGCGCCTTCGACCTCCGGAACAGCTTCTCGCCCCTCGTCACCGACATCGTCGATGTGCTCCTCGGGCAGCTCGGCCTTCCGCCGTTGTGCGTCCCGGGACCCGGGTGCCCCATCGGCGGTGCCAGCGCCGGACCGGCAACTCCCGCCCGCATCCGCTCCACCCCAACGCCGGTCAGCTCGCTCCTGGCGCTCCTCAGCAGCCCGCCAGCATCAGACACGGCTCCGCGCCGCAGCTCGTGGTCCGTCCTTGGTCGGGGCGTGCGCGACGCCGCCACGACGCTCCTGGGGGTGGCGCGATGACCCGCGGTGCGAAGGTCCTGGCCACGCTGCTGATCGTCGTCCTCGGCGCCAGCAGCTGCACCCTCCCCGGGCGCGTCACCGGCCCCGTGGAGCTCACGGCCACGTTCGACGACGTCGGCGATCTCGTGGCGGGGCATTCCGTGCAGGTCGCCGACGTGCGGGTGGGGTCGATCACCAAGATCGAGCTCACCCATGACTACAAGGCCAAGGTCACCCTGCGCATCAAAGACGGCCTCGACCTGCCCGACAACAGCGAAGCCGTCTTGCGCACCACCTCGCTCCTCGGCGAGAAGTTCATCGAGCTCCGTGCGCCGCGCGATGCCAAGGGCAAGGAGCTACCCGCGAAGGGCACCCTCCAGGACGGCGATCAGATCCCCAGGTCAGCCGAAGCACCCGAGCTCGAGTTCGTAGCTGAGGAGGCGGTGAACGTGCTGGCGGGGGTGGCCAGCAACGATCTCTCCACCCTGATCAAGACCGGTGCCGAGGGCTTCGGCGGGCGGGCCGTCGAGCTCGGCAGCCTCATCGACAGCCTGTCGGTGGTCAGCGGCACCCTGGCCCACCAGACCGGCAACATCGTCAGGATCATCGACGGGCTCGACCAAGCGACTGCCACCCTCGCGCAGGGCTCCGACCGCATCGATCAGCTCCTGGTGAACCTGGCCGACACCACGCAGGTGCTGGCCGACAACCGGGAGCTCGCCTTGCAGACCCTGCGCGATCTCACGCGGGTGGCGCAGGACCAGAACGAGATCGTGTTCAAGCCGTTCCGCGCCGACATCGATCGTCAGATCAAGCAGCTCGACGCCCTCCTCCAGGTCGTCGCTGCCCAGCGCGAAGAGGTGGGCGTGTTCGTTGACTGGCTCGCCGAGTTCACTCGAAAGGCCCCCCTCGGCGTGCCCGGCGACTTCGCGCAGGTGTACGGCTGGTTCCAGCCTGCCTTCCTGGACGGCGCCCCATGAGCCGACGCACCGTGATCAACCTTGTGTTCTTCAACGCTGTCTTCCTCCTGATGGTGTTCTGGGCCGTCAACAACATCGTCACCGTCGACCGCATCGAGCGGCCGTACACGATCACCGGCGACTTCCTGCAGGCGGCAGGCGTGAAGGCCAATGCCGAGGTCACCTATCTCGGCGTGCACTACGGGCGGGTCACCGATGTCGTCCGGCGTCCGGGCGGGGTGTCCGTGACGATGAAGATCGATCGGAAGAAGGACATCCCCGAAGGATCGATTGCGCGCATCTTCCGCAAGTCGGCCATCGGCGAGCCGTACATCGACTTCAAGCCGCCGGCCTCCTACACGAAGGCTGACGCCAAGCTGATCCAACCGGGGGAGAACGTCCCGGTGAGCCGCACCACGGTGCCGCTCGAGTTCTCGGAGCTCCTCCGGTCGGCCGGCGCCCTGATCTCCAGCATCGATCCTGAGGCGGCGGGCGGTCTCATCCACGAGCTCTCGCTGGCGCTCGACGGACGCGGCGAATCGCTGCAGACCCTCACGACCTCGATCGACAAGATCACGGCCAGCTTCGTGGAGAGGACCGATCAGCTCGATCGGCTCGCCAACAACAGCACGCGCGTAACGAAGGTGCTCGCCGATCACCGCCTGAGCCTCGGCCGTTCGATCCGGAACCTGCGGGCCGTCGCTGATGCGCTGCGCAACGCCAATGGCGACACCCGGGTGCTGCTCGACGTTGGCCCGGACTTCCTCGGCACCACCGCCGACCTCGTCGCCGACCAGAAGCGCAACCTCGACTGCCTGCTCACCGATCTCGCCCCGGTGCTGCGCACCCTTGCGCAACCCGACCAGCTCGACGACCTCGCCCAGACCCTGCAGAACGGCCCGCTGGCGTTCGGCTACGTGGTGGCCACCGTCGACCAGGAAGCCGACGGCCCGTGGGTGCGCATCAACCTCGTTGCCCCTGCGGATGCCCCGCCGCCCCCCGTCTACGTCCCGAAGAAGACTCTGCCGGTGGTGCCGTCCGTGCCGGCGTGCGCCTCTGCGCTCGCGGCATCGTCTCCCGCCACCCTCGCGCAGACATCAGGACCCACCTCCCCGGCTTCCGGTCTGCTGTCCAACACCGGCGGCAAGGCGATGACGGGTCTTGCGCTCGTCCTCGCCGCGGGCGGACTGGGCACGTGGCGCCTCCGCCGCCCAGCGGCGCGCCGCCGACTCCAGCCCCCGACGCGCTAGGCAGCACCCCATGGATGACACGCCCCACGACGATGCCGCCCCCGAGCAGGCACCTGATGACCGCGAGGTTGCGATGGCGGAGGCATCCCAACCCTCGGAACCAGCGCGGCGGGGTCGCCGCATGCGGTCGTCCCTGACCCTCGCCGTGGGCGCGGCCGTGGTGTTCGCCATCCTCGCCTCGGTCTTGGGCGTGCTCTTGGTCCGCAAGGACGCCAGTGGCCCCACGGAGGATCTGCGCGCAACGGCCGGGAGGTTCGGGGAAGCGCTCGTCAGCTACGACTACCACGATCCCACCGCGCACCGCGATGCCGTCCTCGGGTTCGCGACGGGGTCCTTCCGTGAAGAGTACGAGGCGGCCTTCAACCAGGGGCTGGGGAAGATCATCACCGAGGTGAAGGCCACCTCGAAGGTCTACGTCAAGGACGTCTACCTCTCCGAGGTGGACCAGGAGCGCGCTCAGGCGATCGTCGTGGCCGACATCGAGCACAAGGGCACCAACGGCCCCAGCACCCTTTACGACGTCTACTTCCGGCTCACCTTGGTCAACGTCGGCGGCACATGGAAGGTGGATCAGGTCACCGACCTCAACTTCGACAACGCCGGTGCCGCGGCTGTGCCGTCAGTCACCACCGGTTCGACGACGACCTCGGTACCCTGAGCGCCCCGCGGGCGACCGGGCTTGCCCGACCCACGAGCGCCGGGCCTATGATCCCGCCGCAACGCCCCCCGAACACACCCCCCGCAGAGGACTGGCATGGCTGACGACGACGAGGTCATCGAGGACGAAGAGCTCGACGAGCCTGACGACCTCGACGAGGAGCCGGGCGACCTGGAGGACGACGACCTCGTGGATGACGAGCTCGTCGACGTCGACCTTGTGGTCGATGACCTCGATGAGGACGTCGTGGTGGCCGACGTCGACGAGGACGAGGAGGACGTGGTCGTCGTGGCCCCGGTCAAGGCCAAGCGGGACGATGACGAGGGCGACGACGAGGACGAGGAGGAGGCCGACCCCGACGATGTCGAGGCCGACCTCGACGCCATCCTCAAGGACCGCATCGCCGCGGCAGAGGAAGAAGAAGACGACGAAGAGGAAGAGGCGCCAGAGCCTGAGGAGCGCGCGGACGGCAGCGGCCGGATCCAGCCCAAGCGCCCCGGAGAGTTCGTCTGCCAGTCGTGCTTCCTGGTGAAGCACCCCAGCCAGCTCGCGGACGCCAAGCGCAAGCTCTGCGCCGACTGCGTCTGACCACCCCGACCGAACCCGCCCGCCCGAACCCGACGGTCAACTAGCGTAGGAATCGAGTCGGATCGGAACGGCACCGGGGAGCCTGAGACCGCATGACGTACGCCAACATCGTGGTGGGCACAGACGGGTCGGCGACCGCGGAGCGGGCCATCATCCAAGCCGCGACGCTTGCCGCCGCAGATGGCGCCCGCCTCGTCATCGTCACGGCCTACACGCCCGGTGAAGGTGCGGCCCACGACATCGACCCTGACGTGGTGCCGGCCGACATCCGCTTCGCCCTCACCGATCGGGTGCAGGCCGAGGAGCTCGGCGTGCACGGTCGCGAGGTCGCCAAGGAGGCCGGCGCGGGCAAGGTGGTCGTGCAGGCCGTCCCCGGCGACCCAGCCGCTGTGCTCCTCGAGGTGGCCAAGGACTTCGATGCGGGTCTGATCGTGGTCGGTTCGCGGGGCCTCAGCAGCCACGCGCACTTCCTCTTGGGGAGCGTGGCGTCCTCGGTGGCCCATCACGCACCGTGCGACGTGCTCGTCGCCCACACCACCGCCTGAGGGAACCGCTGAGGGATCGGCAGCATGCCCGCCAGACTTTCACCCTCCCCGCCCCAGCGAGCAGGATGGAACCCGTGACCGAATCGCAGAACGACCCATCCGCCAAGACGCCCGTGGAGGCAGCGGTGGAGCACGCCGTCGAAGCGCTCGTCTACGCGCCGATCGGCCTGCTCTTCGAGGGCGCTTCATTGCTGCCGCAGCTCGTCGAGAAGGGCCGCAACCAGGTGACCATGGCCCGCATGATCGGCAAGTTCGCCGTGGAGCAGGGTCGGGGTGAGGCAACCAAGGCCGCTGGCAAGCTGCAAGACCAGGCGGCCGGCGTCCTCGACTTCATCGGCGGCAGCGTCACCCCGCCACCGTCGGCACCCGCCCCCCGCCCTCGGCCCGCACGCGCCTCGTCGTCGAACGGCGCCTCGTCAGCGGCCCCCAAGGCGCCGGGCGCCGCTCGCCAGGCCGCCCGCAGGGTGGCCGGGGTCACCGCCCCTGCCGTTGCTCCGGTGCCGCCTTCCGCTCCGGCTGCCACCTCTGCCACCGCCGGGTCCTCCGCCGAGGCGGCCGACCTCGCCATCCCGGACTACGACGGCCTGTCCGCATCGCACGTGGTCAACCGGCTCGGTGGACTGGCGCCAGCAGAGCTGGAGGCCGTCCGGGCCTACGAGGCCGCCAACCGCGGCCGCAAGACGATCCTGTCGAAGGTCGCACAGCTGCAGTCGACCTAATGGCCTCCCACGCACCCGAGGAGGGCTGGCGGCCAGCGGACGCGGATGACCTGCCCAGGCTCGCCGAGCTGGTCGAACAGGCCATCGCCGAGCTGCAGGACGGTCGTGGGGGCGTGGTGTGGGCCCGTCAGCAAGGACGCGTGGCCCCCTTCGTGCCGACGCTGGTCGAGGAGCTCGCTGACGACGACCACCGAGTGCTGGTGGGCACGCTCGATGGCGACGTGCTGGCCTACGGGATCGCGCACATCGAGCACCTGCGCGATGGCGGGCTGCTCGGTGTGGTGACCGACCTCTACACCGAGCCGGGCGCGCGTGAGCTCGGGCTCGGGGAGATCACGATGCAGGCGCTCGTCGACTGGTGCACCGAGCGGGGATGCTTCGGCGTCGACAGCCTGGCGCTGCCTGGCGACCGGCACACCAAGAACTTCTTCGAGTCGTTCGGGTTGGTGGCTCGAGCGCTCATCGTCCACCGCCCGCTTCCGTGAGCGGGGACCGGCCCATCGTGGCCGTGGGAGCGGTGGTGGTCGACCACGACCGCCTGCTCCTCGTGCGACGAGGCCGCGGTCCGGCAGCCGGGTCGTGGTCGGTGCCAGGCGGGCGCGTCGAACGGGGAGAGACCTTGGTCGAGGCTGTCACCCGTGAGCTGCGCGAAGAGACCGGCCTCGACGGCGTGTGCGGCCCGCTGCTCGGTTGGGTGGAGCGCTTCGAGGACGACGAGCACTTCGTCATCCTCGACTTCGAGGTGACGCTGGTGGGCGACGATCAGGTCGTGGCGGGCGATGACGCCGCGGAGGCGGCCTGGGTGGACCTGCACGCAGTGTGTGACGTGGCCCTCGTCGACGGTCTCGCCGAGTTCCTCCACGACCACGGCATCATCGCCACCTTCACCTGAGCGGGCTAGCGCCCCTTCCAGACGGGCGGGCGCTTCTCGATGAACGCGGTGAGCCCCTCGGAGAAGTCCTCAGAAGACATGGCCACGCCCATGCCCTCCATCGACATGCGCCAGCCGATGTCGTCGGGAGCGTTGGTGGCCTCCAGCACGATCTTGCGCGACTCGCGGACGGCGACGGGGGCGTTGGCACAGATCTGCTCGGCGAGCTTGATCGCCTCGTCGAGTGCCTGACCCGGCTCGACCAGGCGGTTCACGAGGCCGAAGTGGTGCGCCCGCGCCGCGTCGATCGGATCACCGGTGAGGGTGAGCTCCATCGCGATGTTCAGGGGGATCTTGCGACCGAGCCGGAAGAGCCCGCCAGCGCCCGCGACGAGGGAGCGCTTCACCTCAGGGATGCCAAAGGTGGCCGTGGTGGACGCCACCACGAGGTCAGAGGCCAGGACGATCTCGGTGCCGCCGGCAAGGGCCGGTCCGTCGACGGCCGCGATGACCGGCTTGGTGCGCTCACGCTGCACGAACCCGGCAAAGCCGCCCTTCGCGGTAGCGAGCCCTCCCGCGTTGCCAGCGTTGATCTCCTTGAGGTCGGCGCCTGCGCAGAAGACCGGCGGCACGCCGGTGAGGATCCCGACCCAGATGGAATCGTCCTCCTCGAGGCGGTCGATGGCCTCCTCAATGCCCTTGGCTACGTCCCCGTTGACGGCGTTGCGCGCCTCGGGCCGGTTGATGGTGATGACCGCGAAGGGTCCTCGTTGTTCGAAGTCGACAGACATGGCGGGCACGTTAGCCAGCGAGCGGTAACGTGCCTGCAACCGCGGGCGAACCGGTGGGTGGGCACGACGATGGCCATGGACGAACGAGCACGACACCTGCAGTGCCCCTTCTGTGAGGCATACGAGGTGGAGCGCCTCTACCTCGCATCGCTTCGACTCGACTCGTGCGCCTGCGCCTCCTGCGGAGCACGGTGGGACGAAGACCCGGTGACCGGCGACTACAAGGGTCGTAGCGGCAAGGAATCCGTCGCCACGCCCCGGGAGTACTGAGCACTCGTCGGCGGGCGTGATGGCGACGACTGTGTTGCCGTCAGCGCAATGCGATGGACGAGAGCGGCGCCTGGCGCTGACATCGCGCCCGTGACGGTCCCGCGGATGCACGAGGGCGAGGTCGACATCGACGATGCGCTTGGTGCGGCGGCTGCTCACCGCGCAGCTCCCACACCGATCTGGTCTTCCGCTGACGCCCATCGAGGCCTGGGGCACTGACCACGCCATCTTCCGGCTCGGTGATGACCTGTCGGTGCGTGTGCCCAAGATCGCGTGGGCCGCGCAGCAGGGGGTGCTGGAGGCCCGCTGGCTCCCCGTGCTCGCCCCGAACCTCCCGGTCGAGGTGCCGGTTCCCCTCGCCGTCGGCGAGCCCGCTGATGCGTACCCCTTTCGCTGGTACGTGTCGCCATGGCTCTCCGGCGCGAACCCGCGGCAAGGCGGCTCCGGCCTCCTCGCCGTGTGGGATGCGGGCCTTCACGCGCCGGACTGGGACGAGGCGGCGGTATGGGTCCATGGAGACCTCATGGACGGCAACCTGCTGGTGCGCGACGGCCGCCTCAGCGGGGTCATCGACTGGGGAGGGCTGGTCGCTGGCGATCCGGCGGTCGAGCTGATGGTGGCGTGGAGCTTCTTCGATGCCGACAGCCGCGAGGTGTACCGAGGGGCGCTCAGGTTCGTGGATGACGCCAGCGAGCGATGTGTCGGTGTGTTGGCGATCGTCTGAGATCGCAGTCCCGGGACGGCAGGCGGCGTTGTGGGCGGTCTGGGGGGACGGATGCGGGGATTGGGGGTTGACTCGGGTACACCAGTTCGTTATGGTGGGGGTCTTCCCCTTCGGGACCTGGGTGCTGGTCCCCGTTCGTGTGTGCGTGCGTAGGTGACCGCGCGTCCCGGAGGAG
>JBKJIE010000022.1:0-51800 GCA_046598715.1 Acidimicrobiales bacterium
GTCGAGGAGCCTCGGCCGGTACCGAAGTCGAACCGCCCGCCCGAGAGGTGGTCGAGCATCGCCACCCGCTCGGCCAACCGTGCCGGGTGGTTCACCGGCGGGGTCACGTTCATGATCCCCGACGCCACCCGGATGTTCTGGGTCCGAGCCAGGATGTGGGGGATCACGACCTCGTTGGCCGAGATGTGGCTGTACTCGGCGAGGAAGTGGTGCTCGGTCACCCAGGCGTACTTCCAGCCGCTGCGATCGCCGGCCTCGACGATGCGGGTCTCGTCGATCAACCGCTGGTGCTCGTAGGCATCGTCGCGACCCTCCAGGTAGTCGGGTACCCAGCCGCCGATGAAGAGTCCGAATTCCATCAGTGCATCCTACCAGTTCTGTTACGATCTGTCACTAATTAGCCGCCAGGGGAATCAGGCCGCCCAGCAGGAGGTGCAGGAGCGTGTCGGTGGTTGCCTCGCGGCTGAGGCGCCCGGTCTGGGCGAGGCTCGTCGTGGCACCGCTCACCACGCGGGTGAGCAGCCGTGGGTCGACGTCGCCGGCGAGATCACCACGGGCGGCGGCGTTGGCGAGGATCGTCTTGTAACCGTCCTCCGACGGCTGCACGAAGCGCACGTGCACCCACCGGTAGAGGTCGGGGTCGGTGAGCAGCTCCACGGTGAGCCCCGGCAGGCCCTTGAGGTAGGCGTCGCCGCTCATCCGTTCCACGTGCTGGGCGATGAAGGCCCGGAGATCGTCCTCGAGCGAGCCCGTGTCGGGCACCTCGAACTCGCCCATCGATCCGAACAGGGCGTCGGCGGCCAGCGCCAGCTTGGTGTCCCAGACCCGGTAGATCAGCACGCGGTTCGATCCGGCGCGCTGTGCGACGGCGTCGATCGTCATCGACGTGTAGCCCACCTCGGCGAGCACCGTGCGGGTGGCGTCGAGGATGGCCCGGCGCTTCTCGAGGTCGGGGGGCCGGCCTGGCCCGCGCTTGCTCGTCGCCGCGGTCGGGGGGGCCATCCCTCGCACGGTACCCAACCAACCCGGCGGGCAACAGGGTGCTGACCCTGGGGCCTGTGGTCCGCCGGTTCGGGACCTTTGGCCCTGCTCGTGCCCTGCGTCGACGGGCCACCATCACAGCAAGGACCGGGGAGGCCGCTGATGGCACTGATCGATGGACGTACGTGGATGGAGCACCTGACCCCACAGGAGTGCTGGTCGCTCCTCGCCTCAGTGCCGGTTGGGCGCGTGGGCGTGCTGGTGAACAGCGCCCCGGAGATCTACCCCGTCAACCACGCTGTGGATGGCGAGACCATCGTCTTCCGCACCGATCCTGGCACCAAGCTCGAAGCCGTCGATCGCAGCCCGTCGGTGTGCTTCCAGGTCGACGCCATCGACGCTGACGCCCACGCCGGGTGGAGCGTGCTCGTCAAGGGACGGGCCGTCGAGCTCACCTCGCCAGCAGATCTCGTGACGGCGGGGGAGCTGCCGGTGCGCTTCTGGGGATCAGGCGACAAGTCCCACTGGGTGCGCATCGTGCCCGCCGAGATCACAGGCCGGCGCCTCGTGCCGGCAAGGAGGCAGGAAGCATGAACGACCAGCCGACCCGTGGCGGGGCCACCCCGTTGCTCGCCATGACCGGAGCGGTCGTGGCGATGGCGCTGCTCGTGCCCCTGGCCGCCGTGCTGATCAGCGGGCGCGGTGACAACGGCTCGGTCGGCACCACCGGCGGGGTGAAGACCGTGGAGATCGAGCTCGGTGACCTGTACGTGAAGCCGTCGTCGGTTTCGGTGCCCGCCGGCACGGAGCTGATCGTCAAGGTCACCAACGCCGGGGCCATGGCCCACGACCTCAGGCTCCAAGGAGGCGACACCGGCACCAAGATGCTCGACCCCGGCGCCACCCAGGAGGTGTCTCTCGGAATGATCGACGCCTCCACCGAAGCGTGGTGCACCGTCCCCGGCCACAAGGAGGCCGGCATGGTCCTCGCCATCGACGTCACCGGAGGCGCTGCTCCCGTCGACGGCCGCGCCGCCGCACCGCCTGCCGACACCGGGGCCAAGATCGACTTCGCGGCGAAGCCAGCCGCCGACTGGGTGCCCTTCGACCCGAACCTGGCGCCCGCCCCCGGCGGCACGGAGCACGCGATCACCTTCCACGCCACTGAGTCGGTGAAGGAGGTGGCGCCCGGCGTCACCCAGCAGCTCTGGACCTTCAACGACCAGTTCCCCGGACCGATCCTGCACGGCAAGGTGGGCGACCTCTTCACGGTCACGCTCGTGAACGACGGGAAGCTCGGCCACTCGATCGACTTCCACGCCAGCAAGGTGGCGTGGAGCGACGAGATGCGCACGATCCAGCCCGGCGAGTCGCTCGTGTACCAGTTCCAGGCCAAGTTCGCCGGCATCTGGATGTACCACTGCGGCACCGCTCCGGCCCTGCACCACATCGGCAACGGGATGTTCGGCGCCGTGATCATCGACCCGCCGGACCTCGCACCTGTCGATCACGAGCTCGTGTTCGTGCAGTCGGAGCTGTACCTCGGTCCGCAAGGGCAGCCGGGCGACCTCACGAAGATGCAGGCCATGGACTTCGATGCCGTCGTGTTCAACGGCTACGTGAACCAGTACCAGCACATGCCCATCCGGGTGGAGCCCGGGCAGCGGGTGCGGGCCTGGGTGCTCGACGCCGGCCCGAGCGAGAACTCCGCCTTCCACATCGTCGGCACGATCTTTGACACCGTCTACAAGGAGGGCGAGTACCTGCTCCGCCCCGGCCCGGACAAGGGCGGCTCCCAGGTGCTCGACCTGCAGCCCGCCCAGGGTGGCTTCGTGGAGTTCTCCTTCGATGAGGCAGGCCTCTACCTCATGGTGACCCACAAGTTCTCCAACGTGGGCAAGGGCGCCCTCGGCGTGTTCCAGGCCGGCGACGTCGCCGCCGCCCCCACCGGCCACTGACCCGCCCCGCCCGCCGTGTACTCGTGCGTGAACAGCACGTCTTCGTGTTGCCAGCGCACGAGTGTCTGATGGTGCACGAGTACCACGGGAGGCGGGCCGAGCACTCGTGCGGGAGCAGTGCGTGTTCGTGTTGCCAGCGCACGAGTGTCTGATGGTGCACGAGTTCCGAACGGGACAGGTCGCCCGTGCTTGGCAGGATCGACGGAGGTTCAGCGGGCGGGATCGCGCCAAGTCCAGGCGGTGACCGTCCATGCCGTCAGCGCGACGAGCCACCAGCGGCCGTGGTGAGCCTCGGTCATCAGCGCCGGGAGCTGGTGGAAGCGGTAGGCGAATGACGTGATCACCAGCGCGGTGAGGGCACCGGTTCCGGCGCCCACCGACCCGGCGGTTGCCACGCTCTGACGGTGGGCGAGCCCGGCGGCGGCGCTGGCGAGACCGGAGACGGCTGCGGCCTCGGCCGCCCGCTGTGCGAGGTCATGGCCCGTGAGGGGCCCGCGGATCGCTGCCGCGGCCACCAGGACCATCCAGGTGATAGCGAGGCCGAGCAGGATCGCGCTCAGGCGCAGCGCACGGCGACGGGCCAGCGATGTCGGGCTGGCCGACAGCGTCTCCCCGGCTGGGTCCTCCACGGCAAAGGCCACGGCCGCCGCGCCGATGATGGCCGCCGCCACGAACGAGCCGGACAGGTCGTGGCCGCCCTTGCCCAGCGTGAACACCGCCGGCGCCGCGGCCAGGGCCAGGACGGCACCGATCGTGGGCAGCGGGAGCCCGCGGGCGGCTGGTCCCCAGGCCCGCATCGTCGTCCGCCATGGGAGGCGACCCGACGGCGGGCGACCCCGACGGGGGGCTGCGATCTGGGTCAGCACGCACCGCCGCCACGGGTGGTGCCCTGTGGGGTGGGCACGGGGCGTCGGTGCGCACGGGTGGCGGCGCCGTCGGTCAGCACGTGCCGCCGCCATGGGTGGCGCCCGGTCGGGAGGGCACGGGGTCGAGGCCGAGGGCGGCCAGCAGCTCGTCTGTGGATGTGGCGCGGTCGGTGAACCGGGCCCAGTCCGCCTGCAGGAGGTCACGGACGGTCGCGTCTGGCAGCTCGAGCAGGCGCCGTGCCGCATCCAGGTCGGTGAGGGCCCAGGTCACCGGTGCGGGACCCGCGTAGCAGACGTCGGGCCACGGGCGGCTGTAGTCGCCGGTGACGTTGGAGCGGTCGTCGCTGCCCTGCTGCGATGAGGTCATCGCTGCCGCGGTGCCGGCATCGACGCCCCGGGTGGCCAGCCACAGGGCCACGACGCCGCGGGCTTGGTGATCGAGGCTGTACACCACGTCGAGATCGCCGCCCGTGCCGTCGAGGACGGCGCGCGAGGTGCTCGCGATGTCCGCGGTGACGCCCGTCGCGGTGAGCGCCACCCAGAACCGTGCCGCCTCGTCGGATTCGCGCCGCGACACCGCTCGCTGCATCGGGATGAAGCGACGGTCGCGGCGATCTGTGGTCAGGCGACGACGCACTGCCGGATCGAGCTCGGTCATCTCGAGGCGCGTGTCCTGGCGCACTGCCCATCCCGCGAGCGCGCCATCAGCGGCGGCGCGGACCACGGGCGCGATCACGTCGGCGATGTGCTGCGAGCGCTCGCGGTCCGCTCCATAGGTGCACACGGGGAGGCCGGCAGCGTCGACGCAGCGCTGGTGCGCCTCGGGATCGTTGATCAACGACGCGATGCGGACGGCATCGGCCGTGTCGATGGGGCGCGTGGCGGCCACGCCGCTGATCACGGCCGCTGCTGCGAGGCATGCACCCACCGCGAGGAGTCGCGGCCGTCGCACATCGCGGCTTAGGGCCAGCACGGTCACCAGACTGACGAGGGCGAGGATCCAGAGGTGGTGGGCGACCCAGTGCGGCGCCGTGAAGGGCAGGTACTCCTCCGGATCGTTGAGCCACGTGGAGAGCTGGCGGATCGGCTCTGTCTTGCCGTTGCCCGCCGTGGCGAGGCGCGTCGAGGCGAAGCCGATGGCCACCACCGCTGCCACCGGCACGAGCATCCACGGCGCCCATCGAGCCAGCGAGACACCCAGGACCGTGGCACCCACGCAGAGCAGTGCGGCCCCCAGCAGAGCGGCCACTTGTCGAGCTCCCACCTCGCCGTAGCCCCCCAGTGTGTTGGCGGCGAGGAGCGCAGTCATCGCGGTGAGGAACCCGAGGGCGATCGATGCGGGCGCCCAGGCGGTGAGCAGGTGACCGGTGGTCCGAGTGGCCTGCGACGTGGGGCAGGTGTCGAACAGCTCGTCGGTGCCGTCGCGCCGTGACCGCGTGCGGGCCCGGTGGGCGGCCAGCACCACCAGCCCGGCCAGCGGGTGGACGTAGATCGGATACAGCTCGATGGCGCCGGTGAGCCCGCCGCGGTAGTCGCCGGCCCACACCTGCCCGAACAGCACGAGGGTCAGGACGCTGAATCCAAGGCCTACGCCGATGGGCGCCGACGAGAGCATCTCTCGCGCCTCGACGCGTCCGAGCGCCCTCGCCACCCCGCCCGGCGATGCGGCGACGTGGCCCGCGGCGGGATGGAACGCGACGACGGCATTGGGAGTCCAGCCACCGGCGGGCGACGGGCGCCGTCGGTCGACCGCTCGAGCGACGAACCACACGGCCCCGCCGAGCACGAGCACCGCGATGAAGCCACCGGCGGCCCCCGTCTCGGCCCCCGACACCAGCGCCACGAACACGCCTACGGCACCGATCCCGAGCAGCGGTGGTCCGAGGCGTCGCATCACGCCAGCACGCCTGCAGTGGCCCCGGTGAGCGTGAGGTAGCCATCTTCCACGGTGGGTGCCACGAGGTGGGCGTCGACGGGCGGCGTGCCGATGTGGCGCACCATGCCCTCGCCGGTGATCCAGGCGAGCTGCGCGGACGGGTCGCGCTCCGCGTCCATCCACACGCGGCCCTCAGCGAGCAACGACAGCTCGGGGGGTGTGCCGGTGAAGTGCACCGCGCCGCCCAGCAGCACCACCACGCGGTTGCAGAGAGCCGCGACATCGTCGGTCTGGTGCGTCGACAGCAGCACGGTGGAGCGGGCGGCCACCGCGGAGAGGAGCTCGCGGAAGCGGAGCCGCTGCTCGGGGTCGAGCCCGGCGGTGGGCTCGTCGAGGATCAGCAGGTCGGGGTCGCCGAGCATGGCCTGGGCGATGGCCACACGGCGCCGCATGCCCCCCGACAGCTTCTTGATGGCGGTGCCCATCACCGGTTCGAGGCCCACGAGCGACAGGACGCGGCGCACCTCGTCATGCCGGGCGCGCCGGTCGCCCCACTCCTTGAGGATGGCCACGTAGTCGACGAACTCGAAGGCCGTGAACGAGCGGTGGAAGCCGGGCTCCTGGGGCAGGTACCCCAGTCGGCGCCGCACGGCCAGGCGGCCGTCGGAGGTGGTGGGGTCGTGGCCGAGCAGCTCGACGGTGCCATGGTCGGCCGGCAGCACGGTGGCGAGGATGCGCAGCAACGTCGTCTTGCCGGCACCGTTGGGGCCGAGCAGCCCGGTGATGCCCGGCCCGAGGTCGATGTCAACGCCGCTCAGCGCCACCTTCGGACCGAAGCGCTTCGTGACGTCCCGTGCACAGGTGGTGCTCACCAGGTGACCTCCATGGTCGAGAAGCGGTCCCGTCGCACGTAGAGCGCCGCGGTGGCGATGAGCCCGAGGCCCAGCGCGATGGCTTGCCCCACCGGCCCGAACACCTGCGTGTCGGCGACGGGGATCCTCCGGCCGTCGAGCAAGCTCACCAACGCGAGAAGCCCGACCCAGGCCCCGGCGAGCGTGAGCACGGCGGTGGTGACGCGGACGTAGGTGGCGAGGGCCAGGCTGCCCAGGGTGAGGGCCAGGCCGGGGAGGATCCACACGGCTGCGCCATCCGCGAGGTCGGGTTGGGCCAGCCCGGCGACGGCCAGGATGGCGAAGGTGGGGGCGAGGACAGCCAGTGAGCGGCGGATCATCAGGCTGGCACCGAACAGCGGAGCCGCGGTGGCCGCCTCGCCCCCTGGCTCCTCGGTGGGAAGGAAGGCGAGCGCCACCGAACCGAGCGGCACGAGCGGGGCCAGCAGGAGGAACGGTGCATCCGATCCCGTGTCACGTCCGGTGGCGATCGCCACCACCGCGAGGGCGACGGTGGTGACGAGCCACGCGACGCGCAGGCCCGGCGTGGCGCCCACCACGCGGGCCAGATCATCGGGCAAGCCGAGGCGCACCAGCATTCGCTCGACGAACGTGTGACGGGGCTGGTCGACGCTGTCGGCTACCTCCGCCCACGAGCGTTGCAGCGCGGTGATGTCGGCGGCATCAGCGACGATCGAGCGGCACGCAGTGCACGTGATCAGGTGCTCTTCGAGCGACGACGCCGTGAGGTCGTCGAGCGACTCGGGGGTGCGAGCGAACCGGGCGAGTGTGTCGGGGGGTGCGTGCCAGGTGGTCATGCGAGTGCTCCTCGGAGCTGGGATCGGGCGCGCATGGCGCGGGTCTTGACGGTGCCGGCGGGGATGCCGAGCAGATGAGCGGCTTCGCGGGTGGTGAGACCGTCGAGCACGGTGGCTTGAAGCACGGCCCGCAGCTCGGGGGACAGCCCGGCCATCGCAACGGCCAGCCCGCCGTGCTCGATCCCGAGGAGCACCTGCTCCTCAGCGGCCACCACCACCTCGCTGGCGCTGGCGGTTCGCGCGGCGTCGACGACCGGCGTCCAGCGGTCTCGCTTGCGGAGCACGCCGATGAGACGCCGGATGGCGATGCCCCACATCCACGCGGCCGGTTCGCCCCGCCCGTCCCAGCGACCGGCTGAGCTCCACACCGCCACGAACGTGTCCTGCACGGCCTCGGCGGCTACATCGGGGTCGGCGCAGCGACGGCGAAGGCGGGCCGACAGCCAGGGCGCGTGGCGATCGTGCAGCTCGCGCAGCGCGGCGCGGTCACCGTCTGCGACTGCTGCCAGCAGGTCCCCGTCCGTGCGCACCGACACCATCGTCCCGCTTGTCGCGTGGCGACGCACGGTTGGTTCACCCCGGGGGGCGCCGACTACTGCACGACGACTGCAGTCACCATCCCGAACATGCCCTTGTCGCTCTCGACGTGGGGGAGGATGTGGCAGTGCCACACCCAGGTGCCGGCCTTGTCCAGCTTCACGAGCACCGAGTAGCGCTCGCCCGGCGCCACGTTCACCACGTCGGCAACGTAGGGGCTGTCGAGCGGGTAGCCGTCCTTGGCCAGCACGATCTGGTCGAACTGGTGGAGGTGCATCGGGTGGGCCTGTGAGCCCTCGTTGAAGTAGTGGAACAGCACCCAGTCGCCGGCCTTGGCCACGATCGGGGCAGTGGCCGGGAAGCTCTTGCCGTTGAGGCTGAGACCGATCACGCCCGAGTCGTTGAGCACCATGGGGAACTCCTGCGCGATCTTCAGATCGGCAGGGATGACCTCGCCGCCAACCGTCTTGCCGCGTGGGATCGGCACCTGACCGACGAAGATCGACCCAAACATCCCGTTGGGCATCCCGAGCTGCGAGTGGAAGTGCGGGTGGTACATGGCCACCGCCACCTCGTCGGCGGTGTACTCGTAGGTGAACGTCTCACCCGGCTTGATCACCGGCTGCGTGATCGGGGCCACCCCGTCGAACTTGTTGTCGACGTTGAGGCCGTGCAGGTGCAGGTCGGTGGCGATCGGCAGCTTGTTCGTGAGCCGGAACTGCGCCTTGTCGCCCACCTGCAGGTGGATCGACGGCGCGGGCACGGTGCCGTTGTAGGTCCAGGCATCGACGACGTCGCCCGGGGACCGCTCCCACTTGGTGATCTCGGCCACCAGATCGAACACCTTGGTGCCGTCGGCGAGCACCTCGGTGGGCTCGAGGATGGTGTTGCCGGTGCCCTTCGTGGCGGCGGGGAACTTGGCCATCGAGTCGAGCATCGCGGCGGTCATGGCGTCGTAGTCCATGGCGCCGCTCGCGGCCCCACCGGCGGCCTGATCTCCGCCTCCAGCGGCGGGCGCGCTGCCCTCGGTGACGGTCAGCTCGGCCTGCATCCCCGCTTCACGGTGGCCGGGGATGGCGCAGTACATCGTGTACTTGCCGGCCGCGAGGTCGCCCAGCTGGAGCACCGCATCCCCGCCCACGGGCAGGTCGGCCGTCTTGAGGTCGGTGCCCTCGATGGTCAGGTTGTGGGCCGCCGTGCCCTCGTCCATCACGTGCAACGAGCCACCCACCCCCACGGTCGCGGGTGTGATGGCGAACTCGGTGAGCGACACCATGGCCTGGTCATCCGCCTTCGCGCCGCCACCGCCCGTGCTCGCGCTGCTCTCGTCGATCGCTCGCCAGCCCATGCCGACGGCCACGACCGCGCCAACCAGCGCGAGGATCGCCACCACGATGGCGATGGCGAACATGCCGTCGCGGGAGCTGGGCTCCTCGCCGGACGGAAGGGCAGACAGATCGGTTTCCTCGGGGGCGGTGGCCATGGGGTGAAGCATGCCCAGCCCGCCTGCGGCACGCGTAGGGCCGAAGGTCCCGCGCCGTGCCGCGATCGTCCTCTTTGGCCGGCGGGCGGTGCTCAGCCTTCGGACGCGCCCCGCGACCGTCGCTCGGCCAGACGGGCCGCGTAGACAGCGGCTTCCGTGCGCCGGCTCATCCCCATCTTGGAGAGCAGGTTCGACACGTAGTTCTTCACCGTCTTCTCGGCGAGGAACATGCGCTCGCCGATCTGGCGATTGGTGAGTCCCTCGGCGATCAGGTCGAGGATCTTGCGCTCCTGGTCGCTCAGGGTGGCCAGCTCATCGTCGTCACCCTGGTGGCGGAGCCGATCGAGGAGCCGCGTGGTGACGGTGGGGTCGAGCAGTGATTCGCCCGCAGCCACCCGGCGGATGCCGGCGATGAGGTCGCTGCCGCGCACCTGCTTGAGCACGTAGCCCGCCGCCCCGGCCATGATCGCGGCGTACACCGCTTCATCGTCGGCGAACGACGTGAGCATGATGCACGCGATCTCGGGGTGCTTCGAGCGGATCTCCCGGCACACCTCGATGCCGTCGCCGTCGGGCAGCCGGACATCGAGCACGGCGACGTTGGGGGACGTGGCCGGGATGCGCCCGATGGCCTCCTCGGCCGTGCCCGCCTCGCCGACGACGACCATGTCGTCCTCGGCCTCGATGAGCTCGCGCACGCCGCGACGCACCACCTCGTGATCGTCGAGCAGGAACACGCTGATGGCCATCGCTCCCCATGTTGCCTCATGAGCGGCCGACGACGGGCGTCGGAGACGCCTAGCCTTCCGGCATGTCGGAGGTCGCGGGTCACGGTCAGCTCGATCAGCTGCTCGACGCCATCCTCACGATCGGCTCCGACCTCGACCTGCCAGCGATGCTCAGACGGATCGTCGAGAGCGCCACGGAGCTGGCTGGTGCCACCTACGGCGCGCTGGGCGTGCTCGACGAGACCCACACGCGTCTGGCCCAGTTCATCACGGTGGGCATCGATGACGAAGCGCACCGGGCGATCGGTGACCTCCCTGAGGGGCACGGCATCCTCGGGCTCCTCATCCTCGACGCCAAGCCGCTGCGCCTGCCGGACCTGACCAAGCACCCTGACAGCTTTGGCTTCCCGCCCAACCACCCGCCGATGACCTCGTTCCTCGGCGTACCGGTGCGGGTGCGCGACGAGGTGTTCGGCAACCTCTACCTCACCGACAAGGTGGGGGCGGAGACGTTCAGCGAGGTCGACGAGGAGCTTGTGATCGGGCTCGCATCGGCGGCCGGCGTCGCCATCGAGAACGCCCGCCTCCACACCCGCCTCCACGACCTTGCCGTGCTGGAGGACCGGGAGCGGATCGCCCGCGACCTGCACGACACGGTGATCCAGCGGCTGTTCGCCACCGGGCTGTCGCTCCAGGGGAGCGTGCGGCTGGTGCGCACCGACGCCGACGCGGCAATGGAGCGCATCGAGTCGGCCGTCGACGAGCTCGATCTCACCGTCAAGCACATTCGCTCGGCCATCTTCGGGCTGGAGGCGTCGCGGCTCACGACGGCCGGCACCCGTGACCAGGTGGTTGCGCTGGCGCGCGAGGCGTCACGGGCGCTCGGCTTCGAGCCCAACATCCTCTTCGACGGTCCGGTCGATGCAGCCTTGAGCGAGCGCGCCGTCACCGCCCTGGTGGCCACCCTCAGGGAGGCCCTCAGCAACGTGGCTCGCCATGCTCGTGCCAGCCGGGTCGAGGTGGCGGTCATCGTCTCCTCTGACGTCAGCCTCCGCGTGGTCGACGATGGCGTCGGACCGCCCACATCGGGCGACCCCACGGGGAACGGGCTCCGCAACATGGCGGCCCGAGCCGTCGAGCTGGGCGGCACCATGGAGCTCCGGGCCGCTGAGCGAGGCGCAGTGCTGGAGTGGCGCATCCCCAAGAGCTGAGGGGCCGGGTCCACCCAGGGTCACATGCGGTGAGTCACCTGGCCCGTGGCCCCCGTCTCGATGCGCCGCCCGGAGATGAGCTCGGGGGTGATCGACACCACGTGCCCGCCGCCTCTCGGGGCCCATCGGGCGATCGGCATCGCTTGGATCCGCTCGAGCTCCTCGGGGTCGGCGATGTGGCGGGCCACGCCGGTCACCATCACGCTCCAGCCCGTGTGCCAGAACGGGTCCATGTCGTCGACCTCGAAGGCGACGACGGCGTCGTGGGTGGCGGCGGCGAGCTTCGTGCCCGGGCCGGTGCGGATCAGGATGTGCTCACCGTCGAACCAGAAGTTCACGGGGAGCACGGCGGGGAGCGCCCCCGTGGTGAGCCCGATGCGCCCCAGCGTGGCGCTGGCCAGCAGGCGCAAGCACTCGTCACGATCGAGCATCACGAGCCCGTTGCGGTCGGTCTCCACGAGCCACCTCGAGTCGAGGGAGGGTCGTGCGTGCTCGGTCATGTCCTCAGCGTCGTCCGGAACCCACGCGATCGACAGGGCCCCCGGTCGGGTGTTCAAGGGGACCAATGGCCCTAGGTTCAGAGCCAGCAGCGACTGGGGAGGGTTCGATGTCCGCCGAGCGGGAGAAGCTGACCGACGAGGAGCAGCAGCGCCGCCGCGCCGCGATCTCGGAGCTGATGCCCACCACGCCCTACCTCGGCGGTCTCGGCATCGTGATCGAGCGCTACCAGCCTGACGAAGCCACCGTGCGGCTGCCGTTCCGCCCCGACCTCACCAACGACGGCACCTACTACCACGGTGGTGTCATCGCCGCCGTCATCGACACCACCGGCGCGCTGGCCGCGTGGTCGAACCACGACTTCGACAAGGGCGCCCGGGCGTCGACCATCGCCATGTCGATCCAGTACGTGGGCGCCTGCAAGCGCTCGGATCTCGTCTGCCACGCCCGCGTGGTGCGACGCGGCAAGGAGCTCACCTTCACCGAGATCTCGGCCACCGACGCCGACGGCGCCGTCGTGGCCCACGGGGTGCAGACGTACCGAATCGTCTGATCCCGCTGGGGTCGCGTATCGTCCGCCGCATCAGGGGAAGGGGGAGCCATGGAGCGCTTCGAAGGTCTGTTGGCGGTGGTCACCGGCGGTGGGAGTGGCATGGGGCGTGAGCTCGTGCTGCAGCTCGCCGCAGAGGGGTGCTCGGTCGCCGCGTGCGACGTGAACGACGACGCCGTGGCCGAGACCGCCCGCCTCGCCGAGAAGGAGGCCCCTGCTGGCATCCGCATCACCACGCACGTGTGCGATGTCGCCGACACGGCCGCCGTCACGCGCTTCCGCGACGAAGTGGTAGCCCAGCACGACACCGACCACATCAACCTGCTCTTCAACAACGCCGGGGTCGGCGGCGGCGGGAGCTTCCTCACCGGCGATCAAGCCGAGTGGGACCGCACGTTCGCGATCTGCTGGGGCGGTGTCTACAACTGCAGCCGGGCCTTCGTGCCCCTGCTCGTGGCCAGCGACGCCGGCTACCTGATCAACACCAGCAGCGTGAACGGGTTCTGGGCCCTCCTCGGCCCGGGCCTGCCCCACACCGCGTACAGCTCCGCGAAGTTCGCCGTGAAGGGCTTCTCCGAGGCGCTCCTCGAGGACTTCCGCCTGAACGCGCCCCACGTCAAGGTCGCCGTCGTGATGCCCGGCCACATCGGCACCGACATCGTCACCAACAGCCGCAAGGTGCACGGTGGCGACGGCCCGCTCGACGCGGACGGCGTCGCGGCGGCCCGCGCCCAGATGGCGGAGCGGGGCGTGCCGGTGGCCTCCATGGACGACGACGCCGTGCGCTCGATGGTCGACATGTTCGGGCAGCTGTTCCGCGAGAGCGCGCCGATGACTGCGGCGCAGGCCGCCACCGTCATCCTCGATGGCGTGCGGGCCGACAAGTGGCGCATCCTCGTCGGCGACGATGCTCACCGTCTCGATGAGCAGGTCCGCGCCGATCCCGAGAACGTCTACGGCCTGAGCGCACCCACCCTGGGCATCCTCGGCAGCTGAAGCGACCCCGAGCTTGTGCTGCAGCTGCACCGTGAGGGTGCGCTTGCAGCACAGGCTCGCTCATGGGTGACGCTCCTGCGGGTCAGGACAGGAACCGCAGCTCGTCCCAGACCGCGGGCCACGTCCCGCGCAGCCCCCGGCACACCACGATCGGCGTGCCCTGCACCTCGTTGTCGATCCCGACGCCGTTGTCGACGGTGGCGACCTGCGTGCACTGGTCGAAGTAGCGCACGAGCTCACCCCGCGAGAAGCGGACCGCCACCACGGTCGCATCAGCGTCGGTGGGCTGCCGGAAGTCGGCGTAGCTGTTGTGGGGTGAGTACGCCGGTGGCAGCCCGAGCGCAGGGCCGAAGTGATCGAGGGCGCCCGCCTCGCCGTAGGACCCCGTCAGGAGCACGACGTGCTTGCGCTCCGCGGCCGGGAGGCCGTGGACGACCATCGCCACCTGGTGGGTGAGCTCTGGCCAGCCCACGGTCTCGGCCACCGCCTCGTTGAGCTCGGCGGTGACCCTGGTCGTGGACAGGGGCAGGAGCGGGAGCCCGAACACGAGGCTGATCGCTGCGTTCGGCATGAGGAACCAGCCGATCCGTCGGATGCGCCCCGCGCGCTCGAGGTCGACCACGCCAGCCAGCATCACCACGAGGGTGAGCGGCACGACGTAGTACGGCCGGCCACCGGTGACGAACGCCGCGAAGAGGCCAGCGGGCCATGCCCACAGCAGGGGACGGTACGGGCGGGCCAGCGCATCGCGCGCCAACCACCGGGCGCCGCGCCAGAGCAGTCCGACCAGGCCGGGACCGACGAACAGGACCTGCAACGGGAGGAGCGTGACGCGGTTCTCGCCCGCCAGGCGGGCGGACAGCACACGGGCCATCTCGATCTGCGGCCACCCGTGATGGGCCTGCCACAAGAGGTTCGGTGCCGCGATGAGCGCGGCCAGCGCGCCGCCCGCCGCCAGCCACCGCGTGGTCAGCAGATCCCAGCGTCGCTCGACGAGCAGGCCGCACAGCAAAGCGGCGCCGAGCAGCACCAGCAGGTTCTTGTTCAGCATCGACACCCCGGCCACGGCGCCGAACGCCACCCACCATCGTGGGTTGCCGGTGCGCAAGAGCCGGGCGGTCACGCACAGAAGCGCCATCCACGCCGTGAGGTCGAAGGCCGCGGTGGACAGCAGGTGTCCGGAGCCGAGCGCGAAGCCGCCGGCAGCCACCGCGGCCGCACCACCCACCTGGGCGCGGCGTCGTCCGCCCAGCTCCCGAGCGATGAGCCCGCCCAGCACCACGGTCAAGCCAGCGGTGAGCGCGGGGAGCAGTCGGAGGATCCGCAGGTTCCCAGGCGCGATCAGGTCCGCGGCACGAGCGACCGCCGGCGTGAACGGTGGCTGGTCGATGTAGCCCCACGCGAGGTGCTTGCCCGCCTCGAGGAAGTAGAGCTCGTCACGGTGCCAGCCGTAGCGAGGCGCGACGGCCACGAGCAGGGCGACCACAGCGGTCGCCACGCCCAGCACCGGCCCCCAGGCCACCGGCTCCTCGTCCACCTCGATCCCCAGGTTCTACCTCCCCACACCCCGCTGCGGGCTCCAACCCCGACACCCCCCCCGAACTTGTGCTGCACGTGCACACTGCGGTGCACGTGCAGCACAGGCTCAGAGGGTGGTGGCTCGGTACGCTGCGGGAATGACCGGATCGTTCGAGTTCAGGGGCATCAACCACCTCGCGCTGGTGTCGAGCGACATGGCGCGCACCGTCGAGTTCTACGAGGGCGTGCTCGGGATGCCGCTCGTGAAGACGGTGGAGCTGCCGGTGGGCATGGGGCAGCACTTCTTCTTCGACTGCGGCGGCGACGACCTGCTGGCCTTCTTCTGGTTCCCCGGCGCACCAGCCGGCGTGCCCGGCATCTCCGCGCCAGCCGCTCGGCCCGACACCGGCGAGCTCACGAGCGCCATCGGTTCGATGAACCATGTCGCGTTCGCAGTGCCGGCCGAGAAGATCGAGGAGTATCGCCAGCGGCTCGGTGACCTGGGCATCCCGTGCAGCGAGGTGGCCAACCACGACGACAGCGAGTGGGGCATCAGCAAGGACGTGCACCCCGGCGTGTTCGTGCGCTCCATCTACTTCCAGGACCCCGACGGGATCCTGCTCGAGTTCGCGGCCACCACACGGGCCTTCACCCCCGACGACGTCCGCCACGCGCCCGTCTCCTCCGGCGCCAGCACCCCGTAACCAGCTTCTGTGTGCCGGCAACCACGCATTGCGTGGTTGCCGGCACACAGAAGCCGGGGTGGGGGGCGAGAGGTGGGAGATCAGGCGGCGGTCGCGAGGCGCGTGCGCGACTCGTGGACGGCACGGTCGTAGATGGGCAGGTCCTCGAAGCCGGGGAGCCTGGTGAAGGTGGCGTCCATCGTCTCGACGGCGCGGGTGCCCACATGGTCGGCTGCGAGGAAGGCCAGCACCTGGTCGAACTCGCCGGGCGACTTGTAGCCGTCGCCGATCCCAACGGGTGTCCACGATCGCCGCATCATCGCCCGCAGGGCCACTCGACTGAGGCGACTCGACGCCAGCCGCCACTGCGCCTGCAAGACGTAGAAGCTGTAGTGCCGAGACTCCTGTGCCGCGATGCGCGTGAGCAGCTCGGCCAGCACGGGCTCGTCGCACCGTCGGGCGAGGAGCCGATAGCCGTGCATCGTGAGCAGCTCGTTGGCCGCGCCCCACACCATGTGGGCGGCCGTGATCACATGGCCCACCGGTCGCGTGAGCGCGACGAGGGCCCGCTCCGACCGGGCCACCTGCGCCGGCGGCGCCTGCATCGGTGGCAGCTCGATGCCCCGTCGCTCTGAGTAGAGGGTGAGGTAGCGGTCGATGGCGTGGGCGTGCTCGGCTTCCTCGGCCCGCCACACGTCGAGGAATCGCCGCACGATCGGATCAGCCAGGGTGGCCGGGTGGGCGACGAGGCCCACGAGATCGCGGTCGACGAAGCCCTCGACGTCACGCATGTAGGTGAGGCACGTCAGCACCCCGTCGTCGACGGCGCGTGTGCCCACCTCGTGCCACGCCAGGTCATCCGAGCGGAGCAGACCAGATCGGGCCAGCAGCCGTTCGCACTTCGCTTCGTTGTCCGCTCGCAGTCGCTTCGTCACGATTGCTAGTTCGGAGCAACCCTCCGTCGCGGATCACCGGTCGTTCCCCCACGACCACACCCGCTTCTGTGTGCCCGCAGCCACGTCATGCGTGGCTGCGGGCACACAGAAGCGGTCAGGGGGAAGCGGTCAGGGGGAAGCGGTCAGGGGGTGGCGGTCAGGGGGTGGCGGTGGGCGCCACGGCTTGCGGCAGGCGACGGGTGGGCGACGACACCGCCTGCAGCCGGAGCTCGCCGGGCGCCCCTGCGGGGACGACCGGAGCGCGCGGCGGGATCGGGGCGAGCCGTTCGTAGCTGGCGCCGAGTGGCGGCCGGAGGTCGGCGTCGCCCTTGTTGGGCCAGAGCGCCATGGCCCGCTCGGCCTGGGCGGTGATCGTGAGCGACGGGTTCACGCCGAGGTTGGCCGACACCGCCGCGCCATCGACGACGTGCAGGCCCGGATGGCCATAGGCGCGGTGGTACGGATCGATCACACCCGTGGTGGGGGAGTCGCCGATGGGAGCGCCGCCGAGGAAGTGGGCGGTCATCGGCACGTTGAAGACGTCGTTCCAGCCTCCGCCGGGAAGGCCCTTGATGCGGCGGGCGATGCGGCGCACGGCGTCGTGCCCGGCGGGGATCCAGGTGGGGTTGGGCTCGCCGTGGCCCTGTCGGGAGGTGAGGCGGCGACCGAGCGGGCCGGCCTTGGTGAAGCAGGTGATGGAGTTGTCGCGCGTCTGCATCACCAAGGCGATGATCGTCTGCTCCGACCAGTGCCGCATGCTGAGGTTCCGCAGGAACATCACCGGGTGACGCACGACCTCGCCTAGCCAGGTCAGCGGGCGAGCCCGACCGCCGCCGTCGGCGAGGGCAGTGGTGAGCATCCCCATCGCATTGCTGCCCTTGCCGTAGCGGACGGGCTCGATGTGGGTGTGGTCGTCGGGATGGAACGACGACGTGATGGCCACGCCCTTGGTGAAGTCGGCTCCGGGGCGGAAGGTGCGGGCACCGAGGATGGCCTCGGAGTTGGTGCGGGTGAGCTCGCCGAGGCGCGGCGACAGGTGGGGCAGGTGGCTATCGTCGCGCATGCGGTGCAGCAGCTTCTGTGTGCCGAGCGTGCCCGCCGCCAGCACCACGTCGCGTGCGATGAAGCTGCGGCGGCCCTTGCGCAGCCAGGCTCCGGTGTGCTCGGTCTCCACTGCGTAGCGGCCGTCGCGCAAGGGGCGGATGGCGGTGACCGTCGTAAGCGGGTGCACGACAGCGCCAGCGCGCTCGGCCAAGTAGAGGTAGTTCTGCAGCAGCGTGTTCTTGGCCCCGTGCCGGCAGCCGGTCATGCACTCGCCACACTCGATGCACCCGCGTCGCGCCGGGCCCACGCCCCCGAAGAACGGGTCGGCCACCTCGGCGCCGGGCGTGCCGAACAGCACGCCGACCGGCGTGGGTCCGAACGTGTTGCCCACCCCCATCTCCTCGGCCACGGCCCGCATGACCTCGTCGGACGGCGTGATCGTGGGGTTGGGGACGACGCCCAGCATGCGCTTGGCCTGGTCGTAGAACGGCGCCAGCTCGGCCCGCCAGTCGGTGATGTGGCCCCACTGGGTGTCGGTGTAGAAGGGCGCCTTTGGCTCGTAGAGGGTGTTGGCGTACACGAGCGATCCGCCGCCCACGCCAGCGCCCGAGAGGATCATGACGTCCTTGAGGAGCGACACCCGCTGGATCCCCGTGCAGCCGAGCTTCGGTGCCCAGAAGAACGACCGGAGGTCCCACGACGTCTTGGGCAGCGTGGTCTCGTCGAAGCGTCGGCCGGCCTCGAGCACCGCCACCCGATAGCCCTTCTCCGTGAGGCGCAGCGCGGTGGTGCTCCCCCCGAACCCGCTCCCGATCACCACGACGTCGAGCTCTGTGTTCACCACGGGCGCTGACGGTAGACGCTCGGTTGGGGTGCGACTGCAGCGGGGGGCTCGGCCCGTCGCATCGTCGGGCAGACTCTGCACGTGGCCGGTGACCAATCCCGCTGCCGCCTGCAGGCGGGCGTCGCCGCGGGCAGCGTCGACCAGTGCTTCGGAACCTTCGCTGGCACGATCGTGCCCGACGACGGCGTGGCCATCGAGGTGGCTGACCTGTTCGGCTGGGCCGAGGAGGCCACCTGGCGCTGGTGACCGGTTCGCCCCGATGTGGGCGGGTCGAGAGGGCGCCGGTACGGTCGGGCCGATGACCGACGTGGGGACAGCCGACGAAGCCGATGCGACCTTCGTCGCCGCCTGCGCGGCCGACCGGGCCTTCCTCGGCATGGAGCTCGCGGCTGATGGCCGAGGTTCCTTCGCCCTCACGCGGGCGCTGGCTCGTCACGACGGCCGGCTCTACGGCGGCACGGCCGTCGCGGCCGCCATTGTCCTCGCCGAGCACGGCTCGGGCCGGCGCTCGCTCTGGACCACGGTGCAGTTCGTGTCGGGTGCGGCCGTCGTCGGTGATCGGATCGACTGCGCGGTGGAGGTGCTGGCCGCCGGTCGCCGCACGTCGCAGGTGCGGGTCACCGGACGCCTCGGCGACCGCGAGCTGTTCTGCGCGCTCGGTGCCACCGCCACGCTGAAGGAGCGAGCGATCAGCGGGGTGTTCGAGGTCATGCCCGCCGTCGCCGCGCCCGACGACTGCGATGTGTTCCGGTTCCCGATCCCCGAGCACATGCAGGACGCGCTCGATGGCCTCGATCGCCACATGGAGCTGCGGATCGCTCGGGCTGCGGCCGGCGCCGACGCTGTGCCGGGCCAGCTGCTGTTCTGGGCGCGTGTTCGGGGCTGTCGAGCCACGCCTGCGCTCATCGGCTACCTCGCCGACATGGTGCCGATGTCCGTCGTCAAGGCCGCCGGCCGCATCGGTGGAGGCACGAGCCTCGACAACACGCTGCGCGTCGCGCACGCCGTCGACACCGAGTGGATCCTCCTCCAGCTCGACCCGCATCTGGCCCTCGGCGGCTACGGCCATGGCACGGCGCACGTGTGGTCGCCCGACGGCACGCTCATGGCCACGGCCAGCCAGACCGCGGCCCTCCTCGTCCTCGACTGAGCCCCCCTCATCCACCGCTTCTGTGTGCCGGCAGCACCGCATGGCGGTGCTGCCGGCACACAGAAGGCGGCACTACGGGGCGGCGAGATCGATGAACCGCCGCGCCGCCGGGCCGATCGACTCGCGGCGGTGGACGAGCACGATCGTGCGCCGCAGCCTCGGGGTGGTGGGCCGGACCGTCGCGCCGAGCTGCGCGGCCGCTCGGGCCAGCTGGGTGGGGAGGAACGTGGTGCCGGCGCCGGCCAGCACGAGGGGGATGAGCGCTTCTCGCTGCGCTGTCTCCACGGCCACCTCGGGCTCCACCCCGGCGGCGCCGAGCGCGGAGGCCACGACATCGCGCAGCGACGAACCCGGAGGGGTGAGCACGAGCGGCGTGGCCCCCAGTCGGTCGATGCGGACCAGGCTGGCGGACCCACCAGGGGGCGACACGGCCAGCAGCTCCTGCTCGTGGAGCCGGATCTCGTCCAGGCCGCGGTTGGCGGCGCCTTGCTCGGTGATCCCGAGCTCCGCGGTGCCCGACCGGACGTCGTCGGCGAGCTCCTCGAGATCGTTGGGGGCCGCGAGGCGGACGGTCACCGCCGGATGAGCGCGCCGGAAGCGCCCGACGAGGTCGGCCACCGGATCGGCGGCCAGCGTGGGCAGGGTGGTCAGGTCGAGCCGACCGGCGATCAGCCCGGTGACGGCCGCCACCGCGGCGGCGGCGTGCTCCACGTCGCGCAGCGCTTGGCGCGCTGGCGGCACGAGCGCCTCGCCGGCCGCGGTGAGGGTGGTCCCGTGACGCGAGCGGACCAGCAGTGGCGCGCCCAGCTCCGCCTCGAGCTCCCGTACGGCCAGCGACACCGCTGGTTGGGCGACGTGCTCGGCTGCCGCGGCCGCCGTGAAGCCCCCGTGATCGACCACGGCGAGAAACAGTCGGAGTCGGCGGAGATCCATAAGAAGATCGTATCGACATCGGTAACAACATGTCTTGGACTTCTAGTCGGACTTGCCGTTTGATGGGGGAGTGATCTCCGTCCCGATCCTCCTCGCCGGCCTTGCCGCGGGAACCGTGTTCGGGCTCTTCGGCGCCGGTGGGTCGGCGTTCGCGACGCCGATGCTGGCCCTCATCGGCCTGCCCGGCGTGATGGCGATTGCCACCCCGCTTCCGGCCATGCTCCCCGCGTCGATCGTTGGCGCCCACCGCTACCTGCGCTCCGGCAACCTCGACCGCCGCGTGGCGATGCTCGCCGTGCTGGGTGGGCTCCCGGGCACGGTCATCGGTGCGCTCGCCTCGTCGGTGGTCGATGGGAGCTGGCTCATCGTGCTCTCTGGCGCGCTGCTCGCGGTGGTGGGGGTTCGAGTGCTGCTGCCTGATCCGGTCGGGCACGCCGATCGGTGCGAGGCCCGTCGCACCCGCACCGGCCTCGTCGTCACCCTCGCCTTCGCGGTGGGCCTGCTCACCGGGCTGCTCGCCAACGGCGGCGGGTTCCTGCTGGTGCCCGCATTCGTGGTGCTGCTCGGTCTCAGCACAGGAATGGCCGCCGGCACGAGCATGGTGGCCGTCGGCGCCCTCGCCATGCCCACGCTCCTCGTCCACTGGCAGCTCGGCCACATCGACTGGCCCGTCGCCCTGGTGTTCGGCCTCGGCGTGCTCCCCGGCTCGCTGGCCGGCGCGCACCTGGCGCAGCACGTCCCCGCCGAGGCGGCTCGCCGCACCTTCGGCGTCCTCCTCGTCGTCTTCTCCGCCTGGTTCCTGTTCCGCCAGCTCACCTGAGCACCCGGGGCGCTGCGAGGTCGTGTCACGAGATCGGGGACGATGACCCGGGTCCGGTGACAGCGCCCGGGGGCGCGGTCCGGCGTCTCAGCGGCTGCTCGCCTCCGCGGCGGTGGTGAGGGCGGCGAGGCCGGCCTCGAGCTCGGGCATCGTCGGCCAGCCGAAGCCGAGGCGGAAGTGGCGGTCGTCGAGCTCGAACCAGTGGCCGGGCCCCACGTAGGTGCCGTGCTCGCGGAGCAGGACGTCGTAGAACCCTGCCGTGTCGAGGTCGACCTCATCGCGTGCCCGCACCAGGCCGACGACGCCCCCGGTGGGCGTCACCCACTCGAAGCACGACTGGGCGGCCATCCAGTCGGACACGACGGCGAGGCGCGCGCGCACGTCGGCGACGATCGGGGGAACGATGCGGTCACGTGCGCCGAGCACCCGACCGGCGATTGCTTCGTCGAGCGTGGCGCCGCAGATCACCACCTGCTCCTTGGCGGCGAGGAGCGTGTTGGCGAGCGCGGCGTCGCGGCACACGGCCCAGCCCACCCGCAGGCCAGGGAGGCCGTAGGCCTTCGACATGGACGACACGCTGACCGCCCGCGGCGACAGCGACGCGGCCATCGGCAGCAGCTCGCCATGGGTGAGGTCGCGGTAGGTCTCGTCGACGAGCAGCACGGCGCCCGATGACTCCGCCATCGCGACGAGCGCCTCCAGCGTCGCGAGGTCGAGCATCGTGCCGGTGGGGTTGTTCGGACAGGTGACGCTGAGCAGCTTGGTGTCGCCCGACCGAACCAGCGACCGCACGCGGTCGAGGTCGAGCGCCCAGCCGTCGTCGGAGGCGAGGTCGACGACATCCAGCTCGGCTCCGATGGCGCGCGGCGTCTCGAGGTTGGTTGCGTAGTTGGTGCGCACCACCACTGCGTGGTCGCCGGGCTCGAGCAACGCGGTCGCGGTGCAGAAGAGCGCCGCCGCAGCGCCTGGCGTGACGAGCACGTCGTCGGGTCGCACCTCGGAGCCTCCCGCGGCGATGGCCTCACGCAGCGCGGGATCGCCGAGGTGGTCGCCGTAGCAGAGGAGGAGGTCGTCGAGGTCGTCGAGGTCGATGTCGAGGTCGCGGAGGCGGCGGTCGGCGACCGAGCTCTCGGACAGGTTGTTGGTGATCGTGTCGTACCCGAGCTCCTCGGGCGACTCGATCTCGATGGGCATCCGTCGGTAGCGCACGGCCCGAGCATGGCACCACGAGCGCCCCGGGCTGCGTGCCAGGATGCGGGTCGTGGAACCGCTCACGCTGATCGATCTTGAGCGCTATCCCATCACCGAGCTCGAGGGGGCGGGCGGCTCGGTGGCCGAGCGTCACGCCGGGGAGCTCCGCACCAACGGCGTGTCGATCCTGCCTGGGTTCGTTCGGCCGGACGCCCTGCCCGACCGAGTGGCCGAGTGCGAGGCGCTCGCCGCGGGCGCCTACCTCCAAGACGTGCAGGGCACCCCGTACCTGGAGCTGCCCGACGCAGCGACATGGCCCACCGACCTCGCCGAGCGGGCCGCGGCCTGGAACCCGTTCTTCCGGCCGCCGGGCGGGGCAGCGGAGTAGTTCGTTCAAGAACGGTTTACATGCGAACGAAGTAGGGATAGGGTGCTTCCCGCATGGCCAAGTCACCGCCGACCCCGTCCGACCTGCTCGGCCGCTCGATCGGACGCACGCACAAGTTCGTGCGGGCGTGGGGGGATCGCGAGCTGGCACCGATGGGCGCATCCGTCACCGACTTCATCCTGCTCTTCCACGTGGGCGCGGCGCCGGCGCCGGGCATGAGCCAGACGGAGGTGGCGCGCTTCGCCGACATGGGTGGGCCGGCTCTCGTGCGCCACCTCGACCGCATGGAGGGCGATGGCCTCCTCCGTCGCACTCGAGACGAGTCGGATCGCCGCGTGCTGCGCGTCACCCTCACCGATGCCGGTCGCGCCCGCCTCGCCGAGCTGCAGGCCGTGATGGCTCGCTGTGACCGCGAGATGCGAGCGCTGCTCACCACCGAAGAGGCCACCGTCATGCAGGGAGCGCTCGACAAGCTCTTCGACTTCGCGCTGGGACAGATCCACGGCGCGCCACCACCCACCCGCCCAGCCAGGAGCACACGATGACCATCACCGAGCCCGCCGCCGGCGCGGCACGACCGTCGGCCGACGCCCCCGCCATCGAGACGAGGGGGCTCACCAAGGTGTACCCGGGCAACATCCTCGCCGTCGACGACCTCGACCTCGTCGTGCAGCGAGGCGAGATCTTCGGGCTGCTCGGCCCCAATGGAGCCGGCAAGACCACCACCGCCGGCATGCTCACCACCCGCGTGATCCCCACCGCCGGCACGGCCATGGTCGGGGGCATCGACGTGGTGCGTCGGCCCGCCGACGCGAAGCGGCTCATCGGCGTGGTGCCGCAGACCAACACCCTCGATCGCTCGCTGTCGGTGTGGGAGAACCTCTACTTCCACGGTCGGTTCTTCGGGATGGACTCGAAGCTGGCCAAGGCGGAGGCCACGCGCCTGCTGGAGCAGTTCCGCCTCACGGAGCGCCGCGACGCGCCGGTCATGGCGCTGTCAGGGGGCATGGCCCAGCGGCTCATGGTGGCTCGAGCGGTGATGCACCGACCGTCGGTGCTGTTCCTCGATGAACCCACTGCGGGCCTCGACCCGCAGAGCCGGATCGCGCTGTGGGAGATCCTCAGCGAGCTCCACGTCGATGGGCAGACGATCCTCCTCACCACGCACTACATGGAGGAGGCCGACCAGCTCTGCGATCGCGTCGCCATCATCGATCAGGGGCGCATCGTGGCCCTCGACACCCCGGCCGGGCTGAAGCACTCGGTCGGGGCCGACACAACCGTGAAGGTCACCGCCGCCGGCGACCTTCAGGTGCTCGCCGACCTCCTGCGCCGAGAGATCCCCCACGCCACCGACACCACGGTGGTGGGGGGCACGGTCCTCCTGGGTGTGCAGGGCTCGACCGGCGTGCTGCCAGCTGTCGTACAGGCCGCGGAGCGCAACGGGTTCACTGTGACCGACCTGTCGATGTCGGAGACGACCCTCGAGACCGTCTTCATCAGCCTCACCGGAAAGGACCTGCGCGAATGACCGCCATCGCTGCCCCCGCGACCGCCGTCGGTCCGGCGCTGCGGCAGAGCACCGCCTCCGCGTTCGGTGCCCTGCTGCTCCGTGACCTCACCGTGCTCCGCAAGAACCTGAAGGAGTTCGTCCCTCGCACGATCCTCCAGCCGCTGCTGCTCGTCTTCGTGTTCACCTATGTCTTCCCGAAGATCGGGCAGGGCGTAGGCGGAGGCGGAGCGGCGGCCAGTGCCTTCTCGAGCGTGCTGGTGGCCGGCGTCGTCGCCACCGCCATCCTCTTCCAGGGGATCCAAGCGGTGGCCCTCCCGCTCGTGCAGGAGTTCGGCTACACGCGCGAGATCGAGGACCGCGTCCTCGCGCCGCTGCCCGTGTCGCTCGTAGCCTTCGAGAAGATCGTGGCAGGGGGCCTGCAGTGCCTGATCGCCGGCTTGATCGTCTTCCCGATCGCCACGGTCGTGCCTGCCACCCCCGTGCACCTGCAGCTCCAGTGGCCGATCCTGCTCACGCTCGTGCCCCTCGGCTGCCTCATGAGCGGTGCCCTCGGCCTGGTGTTCGGCACCCTGTTCGAGCCTCGCACCGTCCCGATGCTCTTCGGCGTGATCCTCATCCCGATCACCTTCCTCGGCTGCACCTACTACAGCTGGCTGGCGCTCGAGCCCATCACCTGGCTGCAGGACCTCACCTTGCTCAACCCGCTCGTGTACCTCAGCGAGGGGTTCAGGGCGGCGCTCACGCCGGTGCCGCACATGAGCCTGCTCGCGGTCTACCCAGTGCTCACCGGCTTCGTCGGCCTCTTCACCTGGCTCGGCATCCGCGGTTTCACCAAGCGGGTGATCGCCTAGTGCCAGCCAACGCCTCGGCAAGCTGACGTCCGCAAGAGCGTCGGCTCTTGACGACCGACGGGTGGCACACTCGACGGGTGCAGCGCCGTCATTGGATCCTGGTCGCGGTTGGCGCCGTGTTCGTCGCCATCTCGATCACCTACCTCGTGGTACGTGACACGACGGGCGATCCCGTGCGGGCCACCGGCACCACGACCACGGCATCGCGATCCGGTTCGTCCTCGTCGTCCTCGTCGAGCGAGTCCACCTCGACCAGCACGTCGACCACGGCGACGACTGCACCGGGACCACCCACCAGCACCACCCGGGCCACGACCACCACGTCCACGGCGCCCGCATCCACGACCACCCCGGCGCCGCCGTTCGCATCGTCGATCGCGTCGGTCACGCTGGCGGAGCTCGGCGCGTCGTGGCACCCGGGGTGCCCGGTGGCGGCGGACGACCTCCGCGCGGTCGCTGTGTCGTACTGGGGCTACGACGGCGCCGTGCGCTCTGGGCGACTCATCGTGCACGCCAACCAGGCCCAGTCGGTGGTGCGCACCTTCCGCGACATCTACGCGGCGCGGTTCCCCATCCAGCGCATGACGCCGATCGACGCCTACGGCGGTGACGACGAAGCGTCGATGCGAGCGAACAACACCAGCGGGTTCAACTGTCGCTACGTGACGGGCACGTCGAAGTGGTCGGAGCACGCGTACGGCAGGGCGATCGACGTCAACCCGCTCGTGAACCCCTACGTCCGGGGTTCGAGCGTCGACCCGCCCGAGGGAGCGGCCTACGCCGACCGCAGTCGCACCGACGCCGGGATGATCCACGCCGGGGACGCCGCCGTGCGCGCCTTCGCGGCGCAGGGCTGGGGCTGGGGTGGGTCGTGGTCGGGCGGCAAGGACTACCAGCACTTCAGCGCCAGCGGCCGCTGAAGTGCTAGTGCCGTGTCAGGTGACGTTCGGTGGTTGACGGCGAGTCGGGGGTGCCGCTGGCAAGGACGCAGGACGACGCACTCCCCCAGCGAATGCGAGGACGAGGACGCCGCCAGCGGTGCTCCTGGCCGGCGTCAAACGTCGCAAACGTTGCCTGACACGGCACTAGCCCCGGCAGCCGGTGAGGCCGCCGTCGACCGCCAAGAGCTGGCTGGTGATGTAGCTGGCCTTGTCGCTCAACAGGAACACGACCGGCTCGGCCACCTCCCACGCCGTGCCCTGCCGGCCGAGGGGCACGGGTGCCTTTGCACGCGAGGGGCGGCCTCCGGTGGCCCATCGACCCAGGGGCGTGTCGATGAGCCCGGGGGCGACGATGTTGGCGCGCACGCCGCGCCGCGCTCCCTCGGCAGCGACCTGACGGCACAGCCCCGTGAGCGCCGACTTCGACGCGTCGTAGGCGGGGATGCGACTGCCCGGCGTGAGACCGGCGATCGACGAGATGAACACGATCGACCCGCCCTCGGGCATGCGGGGCAGCGCCGCCGCGGCTAGGAGGAAGTGCGATCGCACGTTGACGGCGAAGACGCTGTCCCATTGCTCGGGCGTGGTGCCGGTGAGGCCCATCCCGGCCCCGACCCCGACGTTGCACACGAGCCCGTCGAGGCCGCCCATCGCCGCCTCGGCATCGAGCACGAGCCGTGCGCAGGCGTCGGCGTCGGTGACGTCGGCGGCGAGCACGTGCGCCGCCGATCCCTCGGCCTCGACGAGTGACGCGGTGACGGCCGCGGCATCGGCATCGACGTCGGCACAGGCCACGACGGCGCCAGCGCGGCCCGCGAGGATCGAGATGGCGCGACCGTTGCCCATGGGGCTCTCGGGATCGGGGGAGGGGCGGGTGCCGGCGCCGACCACCAGCACCCTGCGCCCGGCCAGCGCGGCGTCGGTCATGCCGGCATCTCGGGCAGGCCCGGCTCCGGCTCGACGCCGAGTGAGTTCAGCGTGAAGGCCACGAGGTGGTACTGCCCCACCACCATGCACACCTCGATGAGCTGCTGCTCGTCGTAGCGACCCGACAGTGCGGCCCAGGTGGCGTCGCTGATTCGGCTGTCAGCGTGCAGCTCGTCGGCGGCGCGCAAGAGCGTGGCATCGTCGTCGGACCACCCCTCGGCGTCGGGACCGGCGGCGATCCGAGCGATCTCGTCGTCGGTGATGCCCGCGGCCCGAGCGAAGGCCACGTGCTGGCCCCACTCGTAGTTCGCTCGGCAGAGGTAGCCGGCCCGCATGATGAGGAGCTCTCGGTCACGCTGGGAGAGGCGTCCGCCGTAGAGGAGCACGCCGCCGAACGCCGACCAGCGCTTCAACAGGCGGGGGTGATGGGCGAGCGTGGCGAAGATGTTGAGCTCGGCGCCGTCGGGTTGGCGCAGGCCGGCGAGCAGCTCTTCGGTGCGAGGGTCACGTCCATCTCGGGGCAGCGGTGCGATGCGGGGAGGCGTCATGGCGCCCATCATCTCCGCTGACGGGCCCGTCCGTGGGCGCGATCGGTATGGAATGTCCACAATGGTGCCGTGACCGACCCTGCCAACGACCTACCCGGCCCCACCTCCTCCTCGCTGCACGACCCGGATCTCACCGTGCACCGGCCGGCCACCGACTTCGGCGCACCAGGGGTCGTCTCGCACTTCCGGGGCCCGTTCGCCGACGGGCCGCCGGCCAAGGCCCTGCAGGTCGACACGCCCGCGCTCGACCAGTTCGGCGTCGCCGAGCTCAGGCGCATGGTGGTGATCTACCTGACCTTCACCGTGTCCATCCTCAAGGCGCTGATCGGGAAGCTCACCCGAGCACGCACGGGCTCGTGGGCCACCGTGGCCTCCGAAGGCACCATCGATGCCTTCGAGATCCTCGGTCCGACGTTCGTGAAGCTGGGCCAGCTCATCGCGTCGTCGCCGGGCATCTTCCCTGCACCGCTGTCGAACGCGGCGCTGCGCTGTCTCGACGAGGTGCCGCCCTTCGACGGCGAGACGGCTCGGGAGATGATCCGCAAGGACCTCGGCCGAGCACCGTCGCAGATCTTCCGCCACTTCGAGGAGTCACCGCTGTCCGCGGCATCGATCGGTCAGGTGCACGCCTGCGTGCTGCCCGACGGCCGCGAGGCGGTCATCAAGCTGCAGCGGCCCAACATCCGCGAGCGCATGACCACCGATCTGCGGATCATGCACCGGCTCGGCGCCACGCTGCAGAAGCACACCAAGCTGGGCAAGAGCGCCAACCTCGTCGGTGTCGTGCAGGACCTGCACGCCAACACGTTCAAGGAGCTGAACCCGGCCCTCGAGGCGTTCCGGCAGGATCGCTTCCGCACCGACATCTCGGCCTATGGCGACAACCACTTCATCACCGCCCCCGAGGTGTACTGGGACTACTGCGGTCCGCACATGATCTGCATGGAGCGCATGAGCGGCGTGCCCATGGACGACTTCGCGTCGATCGCCGAGCGGGGCATCGACGGCTTTCTCACGCTGCGCCGCGGCGTGAAGGTGTGGTTCGAGGCCGCTGTGCTGCACGGCTGCTTCCACGGCGACGTGCACGCCGGCAACCTCTGGGTGCTCGACGACGGGCGCGGCACCTACCTCGACTTCGGGATCATGGGCGAGGTCCCCGAGGCCTGGCGCGAGCTCCTGAAGGACCTGTTCTTCACCTCGATGATCGACGGCGACTTCACCCGCATCGCCCGAGCGTTCAAGCGGGTCGGCGCCTTCCCGGAGGAGGCGGGCACCGACGAGGAGGTGGGCGCGCGCCTCGGCATGGTGTTCGGGCCGATGCTCGACCTCGGCGTGGCCGACGTCAGCCTCGCCGAGGTGTTCAAGGGCATCGTGCAGATGATGGATGGCTTCGGCGTGGAGAGCCCCCAGGAGCTCGTGCTCGTCACCAAGCAGCTCCTGTACTTCGAGCGCTACGCGCGCGAGCTCGCCCCCGGGTGGGCCCTCGCCCGCGACCTCTACCTGGTGAAGAACATCTTCCCCGACGAGGTGGCCAAGAAGGCCGCCGACGACGGCATCGAACTCCCCGACTGAGACCGCACTGGTTCTGTGTGCACGCAGCCACGCCATGCGTGGCTGCGTGCACACAGAAGAGCGGGGTCTGGCAGCCTGAGCACCCATGGCGTTCTTCGGGATCCGGTTCGACCTCCGCAACCCCGCGTTCGCGGGCGTGGACATGGCCGACCGCTACGAGGCAGCCCTCGACATGGCGGCGTGGGCCGACCGGGTGGGGTTCGCGATCGTCACCCTCTCCGAGCACCATGGCTCATCCGACGGGTACCTGCCGAGCCCGCTGCCCATGGCGGCCGCCATCGCCGCTCGCACGGAGCGCATCGGCATCTACGTTGCCGCGATGGTGGCCTCGTTCCACGATCCGCTCCGTCTCGCCGAGGATGCGGCGGTGGTCGATCTCGTGGCGCGGGGTCGACTGCAGCTCGTCATCACCAACGGCTACGTGGCCGAGGAGTTCGCGATGTTCGACGTGCCGCTGGGCGAACGGGCCGCTCGCACCACCGAGGCCGTGCAGGTGCTGCAGCGGGCATGGTCCGGCCAGCCCTTCGACCACCGCGGGCGCACGGTGCGCGTCACGCCCGCCCCCTTCAGCGTGGGCGGTCCTGCGCTGCTCCTGGGTGGGAGCAGCGACGCTGCCGCTCGACGCGCCGCCCGCCTGGGCGTGGGCTACCAGCCGTCGAATGGTGTGAGCTGGCCAGCGTTCCGAGCCGAGTGCGCGCTTGTGGGTCGGGCCGACCCCGGTGAGTACCTCGGCGGTGACTCGACGGTCACGATCCTCAGCACCGACCCCGACGCCACGTGGCGCGCGATCGCGCCGTACGCGCTGCACGAGGCCAACGCCTACGGCGCATGGGCGGCCGCGGCCGACGCGCCCACGGGCTACCTGGGTGCGACCGACGCGGACGAGCTCCGAGCGAGCGGGCAGTACCGCGTGGTCACGCCCGATGCGCTCCTCGCCGAGCTCGCCGCGCAGGGTCCGTTCGGCTTTGCCCTGCTCCATCCCATGCTCGGTGGCATCCCGCCGGCGCTGGCGTGGGAGGGTCTGCACCTGTTCGAGCGCGAGGTGCTCCCGCACCTGTAGCCCACGGCCTACCGCAACCCGTTCTGTGTGCACGGAGCCACGCATGGCGTGGCTCCGTGCACACAGAACGGGTGGGGGTGGTGCCGGGTACGGTCGCCCCATGAGCGAACCGAAGTCCCTCGGCATCAGCGCTGACCTGCACGCCTACGTCGTCGCCCACGGCACACCGCCCGACGCGGTGCAGGAGGCGCTCATCGCCGCCACCGAGGCGCTCGGTGGCATCAGCCGGATGCAGATCGCACCGGAGCAAGGCGCGTTCATGACGCTGCTCACGCAGCTGGTCGGGGCGCGCTTCGCCGTGGAGGTCGGAACCTTCACGGGCTACTCGTCGATCTGCATCGCTCGCGGGTTGTCGCCGGGCGGCCGGCTCCTCTGCTGCGACGTCAGCGAGGACTGGACGGCGATCGCGCGCCAGCACTGGGCCATGGCCGGTCTCGACGACCGCATCGAGCTGCGGATCGCTCCCGCGGCAGACACGCTGCGGGCGCTGCCCGCTGACCCGCCGATCGATCTCGCCTTCATCGACGCCGACAAGACCGGCTATCGCACCTACTACGACGAGATCGTCGCGCGGCTCCGTCCGGGCGGCTTGGTGCTTGTCGACAACGTCTTGTGGAGCGGCAACGTGATCGACCCATCGGATGTGAGCGACGACACCGAGGCCATCCGGGCGGTCAACGACATCATCGCCGCCGACGAGCGCGTCGACGTCGTCATGCTCCCCATCGCCGACGGGCTCACGATCGCCCGCAAGCGATAGCACGCGCTGGTGGCCGCCGATCTCAGCGAACGCGGCCAAGCCAGCGGATCGAGCAGGCGAGGCGGCGCGATGGATCGACGTGGACGCGGTAGGAGCGGCCGTGGCGGCGATCAGCCCACGGGCGCCGACGCCCCGTTGTCGGGACGGACGTGGAGACGATGCCTCATGGAGCCCTTGCCATGGTGGCGCTCGAGCCAAGGCCTGACACTGCGCGGCCGCAACGGCGGTGCGGTGCGCGCCCTATGGAAGGCTGAGACGGTGGAGGCGACGTCACCTGATGGCACGAGCATCGGTTGGGATGACAGCGGTGCCGGCCGCCCAGTCCTGTTGGTCCACGGGGGTGCCATCGATGCGGGCACGTGGTCCCTCGTTCGGCCCTTGGTGCACGAGGGCGTGAGGGTTGCCGCGATGGATCGACGGGGGCGCGGTAGGAGCGGCCGTGGCGGGGATCAGCACTCGATCGAGATCGAAGCCGATGATGTGTTGGTTGTGGCCGAGGCGCTTGGCGGTGATGTGCTGGTAGTCGGCCACTCCGTCGGCGCGACGATCGCCTTGCAGGCCCTTCGCCGCAGCGGCGATCTCATCACGGCAGCGGTGCTCTACGAGCCCCCTCTACCCGGCATGGTGCCGAACGCCCCCGCCGCCATGCTCGCGGCTCTGGACGACGAACGCTACGAGGACGCCCTCACGATCTTCCTGAGCGACATGGTCCACCTCGATCCCGCGGACATCACGGCCTTCCAGGCCTCACCCGGCTGGCCAACCCGCGTGAAGCTCATCTGGACCATGCGCCGGGAAGCTCAGGCGTTGGCCGACCCCGCCACGGACCTGGCCCGATACAGCTGCATCGGGCAACCAGTAGAGCTCCTGGTCGGCGAACGTACCGCCCAACACCACGCCGAGGCAGTCGCTGCGCTCCAGTCGGTCCTGCCCAGCGCCCACACCACCGTCCTCAGCGGGCAGGGCCACGGCGCGCTCCTCCAGGCCCCCCACCTGATCGCCGCGAGCATCAACGAACACCTGGGCACCCGTTGACTGTCTCGCTCGACGGACTCTCCGACTGATCTGCTGTCATCCGAGCGACCGGCACCTCCCGATCAGCCCCTGAGGTTCTTGTGTCGTGCTGTCGCGAAGACCGCGACCAACCGACCCAGGAGCATCGCGGGCCGGGGTGGGCAGGCCAGCGTCACCAGCGCGAGGCTGTGGCGGTCCACCTCGGAGGAGCTCCCATGACCACCACCGTTCCTGCCACCGCCGATGCCGCCCTGGCCAACAAGACGCTGCGCGCCACCTTCGAGAGCGGCCGCACCCGACCCCTCGCCTGGCGCAAGCAGCAGCTGGCCGGGCTGCGCCAGATGATGATCGAGGGCGATGCCGAGCTCACCGAGGCCCTGCGCCAGGACCTCGGCCGCCCCAGCATGGAGGCCTACGCCGCCGACATCGGCCACACGAAGGCCGAGCTCCGGCACATCGACAAGCACCTCGACAAGTGGATGCGGCGCACGAAGGTTCGGGTGCCGCTCACGGTTGCGCCCGCCAAGGCCTGGGTGCAGCCCGAGCCGCTCGGCGTGGCGCTGATCATCGCCCCGTGGAACTACCCGATCCAGCTCCTCATCGAGCCGATGGCGGCCGCGCTCGCCGCCGGCAACTGCGTGCTGGCCAAGCCGTCGGAGCTGGCCCCCGCCTGCTCCGCGGTGCTCGCTCGCCTGCTGGCCCGCTACGTCGACAACGACGCGGTCATCGTGGTGGAGGGCGGCGTCGATGACACGACGGCGCTCCTCGCCGAGCGGTGGGACCACATCTTCTTCACGGGCTCCACCGCGGTCGGCCACGTGATCGCGGAGGCCGCCGCGAAGCACCTCACGCCCACCGTGCTCGAGCTCGGCGGCAAGTCGCCCACCTACGTGCACGCCAGCGCTGACCTCGACGTCGCCGCCCGGCGCATCGCCTGGGGCAAGTTCCTCAACGCCGGCCAGACGTGCATCGCCCCCGACTACGTGCTCGCCGATCGCCAGATCCGCGATGCCCTCGTCGACAAGCTCGCGCATCAGATCACCGAGTTCTACGGCAGCGACCCGAAGAGCAGCTCCAGCTTCGGACGCATCGTGAACGCGCGACACCTCGGTCGGCTCCGAGGCCTGCTCGACACGGGCGCCGGCACGATCGCCACGGGCGGCACGATCGACGAGGTAGAGCGCTTCGTCGCCCCCACCATCACCGTCGATCCGAGCCCCGACAGCCCGATCATGCAGGAGGAGATCTTCGGTCCGATCCTGCCGGTGCTGGCGGTCGACGGCCCCACGGAGGCCACCGCGTTCATCACCGCTCGGCCCAAGCCGCTGGCTCTCTACGTGTTCGCCAACGACCAGGTGGCCATCGACGCGGTGGTCGACGGCACGAGCAGCGGCGGCGTGTGCATCAACCAGACCCTCATGCACCTGCTCCCCGCCGAGCTCCCGTTCGGTGGGGTGGGCGACAGCGGCACCGGCGCCTACCACGGCAAGGCCGGCTTCGACGTGTTCAGCCACCGCAAGAGCGTGCTGCGCAAGCCCGTGAAGCCCGACCTCAAGCTCCTCTACCCGCCTTACCGCGGCGCGGTCGAGAAGGTCGTGCGCAAGATCCTCCGCTGACATCTGCTTCTGTGTGCCCGCAGCCACGGATGCCGTGGCTGCGGGCACACAGAAGCCGTCGGGGTGGGGCGGTGGCGCTAGTTAGATAGGGAGCGCTATGTTTCTCCGGTGGCCACACAGGGGGAGCGGCGAGCAGAGACGCGCCAGCGTCTCCTCGACGCGGCTGCGGAGCTGTTTGCCGAGCGCGGGATCGAGGCGTCGTCGGTCGACGCCATCGCCGAGCGCGCCGCTCGCACCTCCGGCGCCATCTACGACCACTTCGACGGCAAGCCGGGCCTGCTGTTCGCGCTGCTCGAGGGCTGGGTCGACGATGTCGCGGTCACCATCGGCGCCGAGCTGGCCATGGCCAGCTCGCTCGATGAGCGCCTGGCGTCGCTCTGGCGCAACGTCTCCAACCCGCCCACCGGCGACGGGCGTTGGATCGCGCTCGAGCACGAGCTGTGGAGCTACGCCGCTCGCAACGCCGACGCCCGCGATCACCTGGCCCGCCGCTACCGGGCCGCCTGGGCCGGTGTCGACGACGCAGTGTCCGGCTGGGACGACCAGGACCTCGAGCGCTCGATGCGGGTCGGTCCTGCGCTGATCGGGTTGCTGCTGGGGCTCGAGATGATGCGCCGGGTCGATCCCGGCGCGGTGACCGACGAGATGGCGATCGCTGCACTGCGCGGTGTCGTCACCGCCACGACGACAGGGGTGCGCACATGACCATGACCGACGATCTGCAGGGGATCGATCTCCTCGCGGCCACGTGGGGGAGCGGCGAGCCGCACGACCAGTTCGACCGGTTGCGCCGGGAGGCGCCGGTGTACTGGCACCCCCAGGTGGACGACACGGGGTTCTGGGCCATCACCAAGCACGCCGACGTGCGCGCCGTCAGCCACGACCACCACACCTACTCCTCTGAGCTGGGGGGCACCTTCATCCCGAGCTCCGACGAGGAGGCCCTCGCCAACCTCCGCCTCACGATCCTCAACATGGACCCGCCCAAGCACAATCGCTACCGGCGGCTCGTGGCGGTCGGCTTCACGCCGCGCATGATCACGGCGCTGGTCGAGGAGATCGAGCGGCGCGCCGCCGCCGTCATCGACGGCGTCTGCGAGAAGGGCGAGGTGGAGTTCGTCGAGGAGATCGCCGCGCAGGTGCCCGTGCAGATGATCTGCGAGATGATCGGCCTCGAGCAGGACACCTGGCCGCGCATGTTCGAGATCTCCAACCAGCTCATTGGCTCGCGTGACGATCCCGACTTCCAAGAGCTGCCCGGCGGCCCCGAAGCGGCCGCCATGGAGATCTACGCGCTGTGCGACGCCGTGGCCGCCGACCGCCGAGCCAACCCGCGCGACGACATCATGACGCTGCTCGTGCAGGCCGAGGTCGACGGCGAGCGGCTCGACGACTTCGAGCTCAACATGTTCTTCCTCACGCTCGTGGTGGCCGGCAACGAGACCACCCGCAACCTCATCAACCACTCGATGCTCGCCCTCATCGATCACCCCGACCAGGCCCAGCGCCTGCGCGACGACCCCTCGCTGTGGGACTCCGCGGTCGAGGAGATGCTGCGATGGGGGAGCTCGATCCACAACTTCCGTCGCACGGCCACGAAGGACACCGAGCTGCGCGGCGTGCCCATCGCGGAGGGCGACAAGGTGGTGCTCTACTACGCGTCGGCCAACCGCGACGAAGACGTCTTCACCGACCCGCACACCTTCGACGTCGGTCGCACCCCGAACGACCACGTCGCCTTCGGCGGCGGCGGCGTGCACTTCTGCCTCGGCGCCAGCCTGGCCCGCGCCGAGATCAAGGCCACCATGCGTCAGCTCGTCGACCGCCTGCCCGATCTTGAGCTGGCCGGGCCCGTGAACCGCCTCCACTCCGACTTCGTCAACGGCGTCAAGACGATGCCTGTCCGTTTCACCCCCACTCATCCTCTGTCCCGGAAGGACTGACCCAATGCGCACCCCGCTCTGTGACGAGCTCGGCATCGAGTTCCCCATCTTCGCGTTCACCCACTGCCGCGACGTCGTGGCCGCCGTCTCCAAGGCGGGCGGCTTCGGCGTGCTCGGCGCGGTCGGCTTCACCCCGGAGCAGCTCGAGGTGGAGCTGCAGTGGATCGACGAGCACGTCGGCGACAAGCCCTATGGCGTCGACATCGTGATCCCCGGCAAGTACGAGGGCATGGGCGACATGGATCCCGAGCACCTGGCCGAGGAGCTCCGCGCCATGGTGCCCAAGGCGCACGTGGAGTTCGCCGACAAGATCCTCGCCGACCACGGCGTGCCCGAGCTGCCGCAGGAGGAGAACGAGCGCATGCGCCTCCTCGGCTGGACGGCGGCCACCGCCATGCCCCAGATCGAGGTGGCGCTGGCTCACCCGAAGGTGCGCCTCATCGCCAACGCCCTCGGCACGCCGCCGCAGGACGTCATCGATCACATCCACGCCGCTGGGCTCAAGGTCGCCGCGCTGTGCGGTTCGCCGTACCAGGCCATGAAGCACAAGGACGCCGGCGTCGACATCGTCATCGCCCAAGGTGGCGAGGGCGGCGGTCACACCGGCGACGTCGGCTCGATCGTGCTGTGGCCGCAGGTGGCCAAGGCCATCGCCCCCACTCCGATGCTCGCCGCGGGCGGCGTCGGCTCGGGTCAGCAGATCGCGGCAGCGCTGGCCCTCGGCGCGCAGGGCGTGTGGGCCGGCTCGCTGTGGCTCACCGTGGAGGAGGCCGACCTTCCCCCCGCCCAGAAGCAGCAGCTGCTCGACGCCGGCTCGCGCGACACCGTGCGGTCGCGGTCCTTCACCGGCAAGCCGTGCCGCATGCTCAAGAGCGACTGGACCGAGGCGTGGGAGCAGCCCGACGCTCCGGACCCGCTGCCGATGCCGCTTCAGTACATGGTGTCCGGCAACTGCGTCGCTCGGGGCCACCGCTATGCCGACAAGGCCCAGGCCGTGCAGTTCAACCCGGTGGGCCAGGTGGTGGGCCAGCTCAACTCCGTGGAGAAGACCGCCGCAGTCATCCAGCGTCTGGTGGAGGAGTACCTCGAGGCCGTCGACGGCCTCAACGTCCTGATGGATGCCTGAGGTCGAAGTCGGCCGTCCCGGTAGGTCCGGCGAAAACAGCAGCGGCCCCGGCGTGAACCGGGGCCGCCTGGGAGTGCTTCGCCCGAGCCACGGACTGACATCCCTTGTTCGGGATAGTACATCGGCGCCGGTTACGAAAAGGTTGAGGGTTTTCTTCGATGATCCGTTCGGCCCAGGGGCGAATGCCCCAAGGCCGAACGAATCGCCGATCCTTCTACCCCTGGACGAGGTAGCGAAGGCGACGTCGGGCGGGCTGGGCCGCCGAGACGAACAGATAGCCGAGGTCGATCAGGCCGACCGCCAGCGCCAGGGGCACCAGTGTGTTGGAGCCCGTCCGGGGCAACGTGCTGGCCGCCGCGGCCTGCGTGACGGTCGTCCCGAGCACCTGGGTGGCGGCGGGGGTGGCTGTCTTGCCGTTCACGGTCGTGGTCACGATGGCGATGCTCGGGTCCTTCGGCGTGCAGGAGAAGCTCACCTTGATCGGTCCGATCTCGACCTCGATGGCGGCGCTGGCCATGCGGTAGGCGACGTTGCCTCCAACGGCTGTCCAGCTCATGTCGGGCACGGCGAAGGTGGTCGTGGCCGGCTGGGCGAGACCAGCGCTGTCCAGCTTGATCGCGCTCACCGAGAGCTTCACCGGCGCCGAGGTGACCTTGCCCTCCTTGGTGTTGGTCGCGAACACCGACATGATCGCCGTTCCCGCAGGCGTGTCACCGGCCTTGAGGAGCTTGAGGTTGATCCCGGTCTGCAGCACTGATGCGGGGACGGTCACCGTCCAGCTCTGGTTGGTGAGCGAGACCTTCGAACCCGCTTCCACGGGGGAGAGGGTGCTGCCGGTCGCCGCGAACGCCAGCTCGCTGATGTCTGGCGTCACGCTGTTCGTGCAGGTGGTCGTGTAGGTGCCGGTGCCGCTGATCTTGGTCACGGCGACGGCTGGTGCCGTGGTGGAGGTCGACGAGGTCGACGACGTCGACGTGCTCGAAGTCGACGATGTCGAGGACGTGCTCGAGGTCGACGAGCTCGACGTGCTCGACGTCGATGAGCTGCTGGAGGTCGAGCCGGTGGAACCGCTGCCGATGGTCACGGTCGTGAACGGAGCGGCGGGGACGGGGCTCGTGCCGGTGCACGCAGCGAGCGGTGCCGCCCCACATCCGGCGGGGGTGGGTGTGCCGGGCTCGCAAGCGAAGGTGACCGCGATGAACCCGCCGGGGCCGACGAGCGCCGTTGTGGAGCTGCCGCCCAGGCTGAAGGCTGCGTCGCTGCTCCCCGCCGTCCAAGTGGTGGTGGGCAGCGGCGCGCTCACAGCCAATGGAGTGGCCGTCTCGTCGCCGGAGGTCTTGGCCGCCGGGGTTGGGTCGGTGATGGTCGTGACGCCGAGGACCGACACGGGAGTAAGCGTCTGTGAGCCCTCGACCGTGTTGGATGCCTTGAGTGTGACCACGACATCGGCGGGGATGTTGTTCACGCCGGCCGTGAGCAGACCGAGGCGATAGCCGGCCAACAGCACCGTGGAGGGGACGTTGATCCCGAACGTTGCACCGGCGAGGGTGAGCGAGTCGCCGGCCGCGGCCGAACCCGGGGTAGCCGAGCCAGCTAGGACGTTGTCGAGTGCCGACGTGCCGGATTGTGCGGTGTTCGTGCACGACGTTGGTGTCGTCACGGTGCTGGCGCTGGCAGATGGTGCGCTCACCGTGGACAGAGCGAGAACGCTCACCCAGACGGGTAGCACGAGAACGGCGGCAAGAAGCCGCCGACGGCGATCAAACACGGATTGTCTCCCTTGTGGCTCGGGCTGACGCTGACGCTCGTTCACGCGAGGTTGTCAACGTTCGAGCAAGATTCGTCGCTATCAGTGGTCAATGTCAAGGCACACGATGGGCAGTATTGCTGGATATGACCGCACTTCGTGGGTGAAGTTCTGGACTCGTCCATTTCGCTGCGACGTTCCCATCCAGGCTAAATGAGCAGTTCAGTTACTGGTCAGCAGGTTTCGCCGAGTCCTGCCCGCCTGCGGTCTTGACATGTCCAATGCCACGTCTAGTGTTCATTCTCACGCCCAGTGATCTGACTGGTCGTCAGCCGAACGGGCTCCAGAGCGAGCTCCGTCGGAACGTGGACAACGAGGCAAATGGCGCAATATGGGCCGCATGCTTCGGTCCTATTTGGTGCAACAACGCAACACAAATCCCGAGCCACGGACAACCTTCAGTCAACCTAAGGAGCATTCCCTTGCGAACACGTACCCGGCGCAGAAGCGCCGTCCTTGCATCAGTCGGCCTGCTGGCCGGCTTGGTGCCCGCGCTGCTGGGTGCAACACCTGCCAGCGCCGGCACCGTCACCACACCGACGTCGTGCACCAACACGGCGCAGGCGGGCACCTCGTCGCTGGACAACGTCATCGCCGGCGCTGCCACCCCGAGCCCGGCCACCATCGGCGACACCCTCACGCTCGCCGGTGCCACCTTCGGGATCAACGTTCCGGGCACGGTCCTGCTGGCCGGTTACGGCCTCAACCTGCTGTCCAACGGCGTGAACAACATCCCGGCCAGTGTCACCGTGCGGCTCGCTGCCTCCAACACGGTTCAGCTCGCCCAGACCCTGCCTGCCATCTCGGTGGTTGGTGTCACGACGATCACCGACCCGACGCCTTGGTTGCCAGGGCCCGACGGGATCCTCCAGACGCCGTTCGCGGCCACCACTGCCGTCGGCGATGATGTGCCCGGCAGGACATCCGGTGACGAGACGGCGGCTCCGTTGGCGGTGTCGGCCGTGATGCCCACCTCTACCTGGACCGGCGCAGCCAGCGGCGGCAACGTCGCCTTCAGCCTCGTCAATAGCTCCACCACGGCGCTCGTCGGTCCCGGCGGGATCATCGCGGTCACCTTCGCCTGCCAGCCGGGTACGCCCGGTCCGGCCGGCTGTGGTCCGCTCCCGCTGCCCGTCCAGTGCACCACCACGATCCCGGTGCCCGCGGTGCCCTTCGACACCGTCACGGTCATCGCGCCGCCCACGGCTCCCGTGTGCACCAACGCGACGGCCAGCGTGGGCGTCACGCAGACGGTGCCGATCAACCTCGTTGGCAACTGCACCGACGTGAACGGCAATATCGACCTGACCACCTTCACGCTGAGCGCGCCGAGCGTGGGAAGCGTCACGGGCAGCAACGGTGTGTATGCCTACACTGCGCCGGCCAGTGACCCGGGTGTGCCGGTGACGATGACCTACACGGTCACCGACACAACGAGCCCCACCGGCTTGGTGAGCAACACGGGCACCGTGTCCATCACCATCCTGGCCAACTCGTGCACCGCGACCACTACAGCCTGCTCGCTCACCGAGATCGTGGTGCAGCCTGTCATCGGCACCACGATGACGCTCGACAAGGTCGCTGGCCTCGTCGTGATGAGCCCGGTCGTGCTCAACGGCCAGGCCCAGGCCTCGAGCGGCACCCTGCGGGACCTCACGGTCACCAACGCCCGTGGCACCGCTGCTGGTTGGACGCTGTCCGGCTTCGTCACCGACCTCGGTGCCACCGGTGGTCCCACCATCACCCTGCCCACCGGTCAGACCATCCCGGCCTGCTCGAACGCTGGCAGCCTCAGTGGTGCCCTCGGCAGCGGCAACGTTCCCAACCGGCTCTGCATCCCCGGTGACAACATGGGCTGGAGCCCTGTGGCCTCCATCGCCCACAACGTCATCGCCGGTGATGTCGCCTCGGTGGTGGCCGGCCCGGCCGACGCCACATCTGCCTCGGACTGGCTGAGCCAGCTCGTCACGGCAGGTGCGGCTGGTGTCAACGGCATCGGTGGCCTCTCTGAGGTCAACGTCCTGTGCAGCAGCCCGGTCGATCACAGCGGCGGCACCTTCGCCTGTGACGCCTCGCTGTTCCTCGGCGTCCCGGCCAGCGCCGGCGCCGGCACCTACACAGGAGGGCTCGTCCTGACCCTGCTGTAGCAACACCCGCATGAGGGCGGGGGTGGAGCGGCTTCGGTCGCACCGCCCCCGCCCTTTCCGCTTCTTCAATCCCCCCAAGGAATTCGCATGACGACGAACCTGCTCCACCCGCGAAGCCGTGCTGCCCACCTCGCACGCGCCGCGCTCGCGCTCGTGGTCGGGATCGTTGTCGTCCTCCCTTCCGTGGCCCGCGCCCAGACCGCGCCCACTGCCGGGGCTCAGACCCCCGACGCCACCGCCGCCGAGTCCGGGTTCGCAGTGCAGCCGTCGGGCCCCGACGGCCCCGGTGCACGCGACTGGTTCACCTACTCCCTCGATCCCGGTGCCGTCTTCGGCGACACCGTGGCCATCTCGAACGTGAGCGATCATCCGATTCGGTTCGCGATCTTCCCCACCGACGCGGTGAGCGTTGCCGACGTCGGTGGCTTCGCCGCGTTGAAGGACGACCAGAAGGCGGTGGACGTCGGCACGTGGATCAAGCTGGCCGCCGGCGAGTACACGGTCGAGCCAGGCAAGCGCATCGACGTGCCCTTCAGCATCACCGTGCCTCAGGACGCCCAGCCGGGCGACCATGCCGGTGCCATCCTCGCCGTCGATGCCGACGAGGGGAAGATCGATCCCAACACCGCCCCCGACGGCGTCTCCTTCAACGTTCGCCACCGCATGGGTGCCCGGGTGTACGTGCGCGTGAGCGGGCCTGTCGAGCCCGCGCTGCGCATCAACAAGCTCGCCGTCCAGCGCAAGGGCGGCACCGCCACCATCACCTGGGAGGTCGTGAACAGCGGCAACGTCCGGCTCAGCCCCGCCTCCGCGGTGCGGGTGACCGGCTTGTTCGGCCGCACGGTGCGCACGATGCCCACCCAGCCGATGCCCGAGCTGCTCCCGGGTGCCAACTACGTCGGTGCGTCGATCGTCACTGGGATGCCGTCCTGGGAGCCCCTGACGGCGCACCTCGTGGTGACGGCGGAGGGCGTGCGCACCGAGCGCTCGAAGCAGTTCGCCTCGCTCCCGTGGCTTCTGATCGCCGTCGCCCTGTCTCTGCTCGTTGCGATTGGATGGTGGTACCGGAGGCGTCGAAGCCGCCGCCCCGACCACGGTTCGCCGCCGAGCCGATCCAACCACAAGGTGCCGGTCCCGGCATGAGCGCATCGCTGCGTCGGTGGACCGCAGCAGGGGTCGCGATGGTGGCTGTGGCCGCCGTCGGTCTCGGCACGGTGTCGGCGCAGACGCCGAACCCCACCGTGGCCCTCGACCGCACCGGCACAGCCGCTGGTGAGACGATGCTCGTCACAGGCGCCGGTTGGCCCGCTGGCAACACCCTCATCGTCGAGCTCTGCGGCCACGGGGGCCTTCGGGGCACGGTCGACTGCGACGTGGCCCAGCAGCGCACCGCGGGCGTGGGATCGAGCGGCACGTTCGGCGTCGAGCTCACCAGCGGACTGCCTCCGGCATCGTGCCCGTGCGTCGTCAAGGCCACCGACCAGACCACCCAGATCGCTGCCACCGCCCCCATCGCCGTCGCCGGGATCGCCACCGTGCCGCTCACAGCGGACGACGTCGCAGCCGTGCGGGCCATCGAGATCAGCTCCATGAAGATCACCGGCGGCGGCCACTGGGCCGAGCTGTTCGGTGCCGGCGGCCGCCGCGTGCTCGAGATCACGTTGGTGAACACGGGACCCCTGGCGATCGACGCTCCGGATGTGAGCGTGGTGTGGGGGAAGGGGTCGCATCCGGACGGCTTCGTCACGCCCCCGCAGACCAAGCGCCTCGAGCCAGGGGCAACCCAGACGCTCACGGTGGCGCTGCGCCGACCGGCCTTGACGCTGGGCCAGCAGACCGCCGTGGTGGACGTGCAGGGCCTCGCCACCCCCGTGACCGCTCGGGCCACGACCAGTGCCTACCCGTGGGGGCTTCTTGCCCTCGCCCTGCTGGCTCTGCAGGGTCTGCTGCTGCGCATCCGCAACCGAGTGAGGCGACGGGTCACGCGCGCCACCGAGCCAGACCCCAACGATCCGCTGCTCGCCGGGGCGGCCCTCGAGCTCGGTGCCGCTCGGGCTGCTCTGGGTGCCGGCCCGGGCGGGGCGCCGGCCGATCACGACACGGTGGTCATCGACCTCGACGAGATCGGCTCCGAGTCCGTTGCACCCCCGAGCCCGCAGCCGGCCGCTCGGTCGGGGCCTGGGCTCAACGGGGTCACTCAGCTCGGGCTCGCGCACGGTCACGGCCAGGACCTGGTCGTCGCGGCGCCCCGGTTGGTCCCCGGCTCCGCCATCGAGCGCCAGCGAGGCGAGCTGGACCTAGTCCAGCAGCAGGCGCGCGCCGCCCTCGACCAAGCGGCTGAGCTTTCCGGCGCGCTCGTCGCCGCGACGGCAGCCCGAGTGCGGGCGCTGGAGGAGCAGACGATCGAGCGGCTCCACAGTGCCGAGGCCCGGCACACCGAGTCGCTCGAGCTGCTCTCGGCGGCCAGGACGCAGGCCGGGCAGCTCATCGCCGAGGCCAGCGAGGGGGCAGCGGCGATGCTGCGCGAGGCAACGTCGACCCGGGACGCCGCCCAGCACGCCCTCGCCGAGATCCACGAGCAGCGGGCGCTGCTCCTCGATGCCGCGAGCGAGGCCGTCGACGAGGTGCTGCGCGAGCTCGACGAGCACGTGCAGTCGCTGGTCGCCGCAGATGCCGGCCAGACCGCGGATGCGGTGCCGGCAGCTCCGGAGCTCTCGCCGCCACCGCCGGCGCCGCGCTTGGGTGGGCTCGACGCCCGCCTGGCCCACGCCGTGTCGCAGGCCTTCGCGGCCACGAGCGCGGACCGCACGACCACCGACTGACAGGTCCAGGTTCGCCGGCTCTTCCGGCTCCAGCGTGTTCGTCCCGGGTCCAGTGGCCCATTCCCACTGAGCGTGATCAAGTCCGCCGTCGCGCGGTCCGACATCTCCACCGAGCTCCGTGCACCTCTCGCATGGACCGGTTGGAGGTCGGGCGATGGGTACGAGCTGGCGAACGGTCGTGACGGCCACGGCGATGGCTGTGGCGGCCACTGCAGGGATCGCGGCGGTGGTCGACGCGGCGCCCGCCCCCACGACCGACCCGAGTCCGGCCGTAGCGGCGAGCCCTGCTCCGCTCGGGACCGCTTCGGCGGCGACCGCAGCCCTGCCGCCCGTCACCGAGCACGCACTGGATCCGGCGCTCGTCGCCGCGGCACAGGCGCCGGTCGGGCCGGCAGCAGGCCAGAGCGTGACCGAGGTCATCCAGCTCACGGTCATCGGCGGCCCGCTCTCGCTCGTCACCGACCACGCCAGCGTGACGCTTCAGCGGGTTCCGGGCTCGGATCGTGACTGGACGGGCACGCTGCCGGCCGTGCGTGTCATCGACGCCCGCGGCACCTTCGCCGGTTGGGACGTCGACTGGATGCTGACCTCGCTTGACGTGCAGGGCGCGGCCACCCGAGCTCACGTGCCTGACGCCCAGGTCAGCGTCGAGCCAGCCGCGCCTGCGGTCGTGGACGGAACGCCCGACGGGCTCGAGGCCGGCAAGGCTGGTCTCGCCAGCCCGAATGGCCGGACGCTGTTCAGTGCGGCGGCCGGCTCCGGTGGCGGCACGTACGAAGCCGGTGCGACGGTGTCGATCCGTCTGCCGGAGCACGTCGACGCCGACAGCATCGTGGTCGAGCTCGCCTTCTCTGTGCGCTGATCGGCGTCGCCCGCAGCCCGGACGCCGGTACCGTCGACCCCGATGGGCAGCAGCGCACCTCGGATCGGGTTGGTGCTGGGAGCGGGTGGCGTCGCGGGCGGCGCCTTCCACGCCGGTGTGCTCGCCGCCCTGGAGCAGGTGACCGGCTGGGACCCTCGTCGATCCACCGTGGTGGTGGGCACGTCGGCCGGATCGATCGCGGGTGCCGCCCTGCGGGCCGGGCTGTCGGCTGCCGACGTGTTCGCCCGTGCCGAGGATCGCACGCCGTCGCCGGAGGGCGCCCGGCTCATGGCGGAGGTGGGGGCACCGCGCCACCTGCCCCCCTTGCGGGCTCCGGGCGGGCCATCGCTTCCGACGCAGCTGCTCGGCACGCTCGCCCGGGCCGCCACGCAACCGTTCGCGGCCCGGCCGCTGGCCCTGTTGGCCGGGTTGCTGCCCGACGGGTCGATGAGCACCGACATGATCTCCGATGGCATCAGCGCCCTCTACGCCGACGACTGGCCCGCAGATCCGCTGTGGATCTGTGCTGTTCGGCAAACCGACGGGAGGCGCGTGGTGTTCGGGCGCGACGCACGCCGACCGCCTCTACCGGACGTGGTGGCCGCGTCGTGTGCCATCCCGGCCTTCTTCCAGCCCGTCACCATCGAGGGTGAGCCCTACATCGATGGCGGCGTGCACTCGCCCACCAACGCCGATGTCTTGTGCGCCCCCGAGCTCCGCCTCGACCTGGTGCTGGTCAGCTCCCCCATGTCGGTGTCGGGCCGGGGCCTGCGGGTGGCCGGCGACCAGCCGTCGCGTCGCTGGTCGGGCGCTCTGCTCGACGGCGAGGCTCGCCGCCTGCGCCGCGCCGGCGTACCGGTCGTGGCGTTCCAACCCACGGGCGACGACGCCGACGTCATGGGCGTCAACGCCATGGACCCGAGCCGCCGCGCCGCGGTCGCCCGTCAGGCCTACGAGTCCACCCTGCGTCGCCTCGACCGCGCCGATACCCGCCAGCGCCTCGCCGACCTGTTCACCTGACCGACGAAGTTCGGGGCATGAGCGCGCGGTGGGCGCGCGCTGGTGCCCCGAACCCCAGGGCCTCCGGAGGTTGGGGGCATGGGCGCGCGGTGAGCGCGCGCTGGTGACCCGAACCCCAGGGCGCCCGGGCGACTCAGCCGGTGAGCGTGTCGCGGAGCTCGCGCTTCAGGATCTTGCCGGCGGGGTTGCGGGGGAGCGCCTCGTGCACGATCTTCACGATCGATGGCACCTTGAACGACGCCAGCCGCTGGCCGATGTGGGCCTGCAGGTCGGCGACGGCGAGCTCGTGGCCGGGCCGCACGTAGACGACCGTGGCCACCTCCTCGCCAAGGCGCTCGTGGGGGACACCGAACACAGCCGCCTCGTACACCGCGGGATGCTCGTAGATCGCCGCCTCCACCTCGGCGCAGTACACGTTCTCGCCGGCCCGCAGCACCATGTCCTTGGCGCGGTCCTCCACGTAGACGAAGCCCTCGTCGTCGACGCGCCCGATGTCACCGCTGCGCAGCCAACCGTCGACGATCGTCTCCGCCGTCGTCTCCGCCGTCGCCTCCGGCTTGTTCCAGTAGCCGCGGATGAGGTGCGGCCCCTTGAACCAGATCTCACCTCGCTCACCCACGGGCAGGTCGTTGCCGTCGGGGTCGCGCACGGCGAGCTCGAGGATCGGCGTGGCCCGCCCGGTGCTGGTGGGATGGTCGATGTAGTCCTGGCCGCTGTTGCCGGGACCGTAGGCGTTGGTCTCGGTCATCCCGTAGCCAATGTTCGGCTTGCCCGCCTTGAAGCTCGACGCCACCCGCTTCACGAGCTCGGGCGGGGCCGGGGCGCCCCCACCGCCGACGCTCACGAGGCTCGACGTGTCGGTCGTTGCGAAGCGGGGCGACTCGAGGAGGTCCCAGCTCTGGGTGGGCACGCCGACGAAGTTGGTAACCCGCTCCCGCTCGATCAGCTCGAGGGCGCGGTCGGCGTCCCAGCGGTACATCATCACGAGCTTCAGGCCGCTGGCGAAGCACGACAGCATCACCGGCACGCAGCCGGTCACATGGAACAGGGGCACGATGAGGATGAACGTGGGTGGCAGCGCGTTGGCCGCAGCCTCCGCGGTGGGCGGTCGGCGCAGGCGGTCGAGCACGGTCTTGCACCCGAACCCCATGAGGGCCTGGACGACGGCGCGGTGCGTTGACACCGCCCCCTTGGGGTGCCCCGTGGTGCCTGAGGTGTAGAGGATCGTGGCGTCGTGGTCGGGGGTGACCGTGACCTCGGGCATGGGGGCGCCGAGCGGACGGATGTTCTCCCAGCGGTCGACGCCGGCAGGGAGGTCGCCCGACGCCCGCACGGCGAGGATGCGACAGTCGAGGCGCTCGCAGGCCGCGGCGGCACGCTCCACACGCTCGATGTCGGCGATGAGCACCGTGGCCGCCGAGTCGTCGAGGGCGTAGTCGAGCTCGTCGGGCGTCCACCACGCGTTGAGCGACACCGACACGGCGCCAACGGAGGTGATGGCGGCGAAGGCGATCACCCACTCGGGGTAGTTGCGCATGCCGATGGCCACCCGATCGCCGGGGGCCACGCCGTAGTGGTCGACGAGGAGCGCCGCCATGGCATCGACGTGGGTCATGACCTCGGCGAAGCTCCAGCGCTCGTCCTCGTACACGAGGAACGTCTCCTCCCCCCGATCCCGCGCGGTGGCGAAGATCTCGCGCAGGCTGGAGGGCGCGTGCTTGAACGCCCGCATCGGCACGCCCGCGACCTCGATGGTCTCCACCTCGTAGCGCTCCCCAGGCGCGGTGACCGCCGCGGCGGCATCCTCGTAGCTCAGCATGGCGCCGGGTCTACCAGGCGGCGTGGCGCTGGACTACAACGCGTCGATGATCATCAGCACGGCCATGCCCACTGCGAGCGTGAGCGCGATGTTCCGGGTCTTCCACGCCACGAGGGCCGCGACCACACCGGCCGCGAGGCGGGGCTGCAGGAGGTCGAGCTGACCCGCCGGGCGCAGCAGCGCGGGCGCCACGATGGCGGCCAGCGCGGCGGGCGGGATCTGTCGCAAGAGGCGCTGGACGCCCGGCGGCACGTCGGCCAGCCGGTGGGCGAACACGAGAAACGACGCGCGCATGGCGTAGGTGCCGATGCCGGCCAGCACGATCGCGATCCAGATCGTGCTCATGGCGCCAGCCCCGGCTCAGGAGGCAGAGGCGTGTCGTCGCGCGGGGCGCGCCGCTCGACGAGCACCTCGGCGGCCGCACCACTGGCGATCCCTGCCACTGCGCCGAACAGCACGGCCAGGTGACCGGCGCCGGCTTGGGCTGACAGCACCGCGGTCCCGCCACCGAAGATCGCCGCCACCGCGGCGGGGCGCGAGGTGATGGCCGGCACGAGGAGCACCAGGAACACGAGCGGCACGGCGAAGTCGAGCGGGAGCGAGTCGGGCACGGCCGACCCGATGAGCACGCCCACGACCGTGCAGATCTGCCAGTTGACCCAGAGAAGCAGGGCGGCCCCGAGGTAGTACGGCACCCGGCGGTCGAGATCAGGCGCCGGTCCGCCCTCACCCGCGCGCACTGCTTCCCCGGTCCAGCGGGTGATCGACACGGCGTAGGTCTGGTCGGTGAGGAGGTACGCCATGAACAGTCGACGCCGGAGTGGCACGTGGGTGAGGTGGGGGGCGAGCGACGCGGAGTAGAGCAGCATCCGCAGGTTGATCGTGCAGGCGGCGATCACGGCCACGAGAGCGCTGCCGTGGTCGGCCAGCACATCGGCGGCGGCGAGCTGCGACGCGCCGGCGAACACGATCGTGGAGAGCCCGATCGACGTGCCGCCGCCCAGCCCGGTCGTGGCCGGCGTGGCCCCGGCCACCAGCCCGAACGGGATGACCCCGACGAGCATCGGAGCCACCGCCTTGGCCCCGGCCAGCAGCTCAGCGCGGGCGGTGGCGGTCGACGGCATCGCCATGCATCATGCCGCCCCAGCCGTGCAAGGCGGCTCGACTTACGGGGTGCCTCCGCGTGACGCGTGTCGCACTCGATGGAGCCGACGGCGCGGGAACACCGATGTCGTCGTAGCCTGACGATGATGTCCACGGAGCTGAGCCCCCCGCTCGCCGACGTGCTGGTCAAGCCGCTGCTGCGGGGTTGGCTGCACCTGGTCTGCTTCTTCCTTGCGGTGCCGGCGGCCGTGCTCGTGGTGGCCCTGGCCTCCTCGCCGCGTGGCCGTGTGGGAGCCGTCGTGTACGGGGTGGGTCTCGTGGCGCTGTTCGGGGTGAGCGGCAGCTACCACCGGGGTCGCTGGACCGCCGCCAAGCGCCGCCTCATGCAGAAGCTCGACCACGGCACGATCTTCGTGATGATCGCCGGCAGCTACACGCCGCTGTGCCTGCTGGCGCTGCAGGGTTGGGTGGCCTGGACGCTGCTCGCCCTGTCCTGGACGATGGCCGCGGCCGGCTTCGTCCTGGCCTTCACCGACAGTCGGGTCACCCGAATCATGCGGGGCACGCTCTACATCGTGATGGGGTGGACGTCGGTCATCGCCGCCCCGCAGCTCCTGCGCCACCTGAGCGTCGCGGAGCTCGTGCTCATGGCCGTCGGCGGCGTGCTGTTCACCGTCGGCGCCATCTTCCTCGCCACCCACTGGCCCGACCCGTTCCCTCGTGTGTTCGGCTACCACGAGGTGTGGCACGTGCTGGTGGTGGCGGCCGTCGTGTGCCACTTCGTCGCCATTGCCTCGGTGGTCCACACCCCCGCTCTGTCGTAGCCGCATGGAGAAGATCGTGTACCTCCTGTGGGGGGAACCCGACGCGGAGCGCGGCGACCGTCTCCGAGCACAGCTGCTGTCGGAGGCGGCTCCCTCGCTCCTCACGCTGGGGGCGCGCGGTCTCACGGTCAACGTCCACGATGGCGCGGCTGCCGAGGCCCCGAGCCCTGCGCCTGGCCCCCCGGGCGAGCCGGTGCACGTGGCCGAGGTGTCCGTGTGGGTGGACAGCTATGACCGACGCGGTGCCATGGACGACGTCGTGGCCACCTGCGGGCTGCCCGTGTCGGCCTACCTGGTGCTCGAGTCGCTCTACGACGACTACGGCACGACGCCCCATGCTGCCCCACGCTCGTGGCCCGACGGCGAGCGGTCGCCCGGTGTGCTCACCGTCGCCCTGATCCATCGGCCTGCGGGGCTGGCCTACGACGAGTGGATCTCGCGCTGGCACGGCACGCAGTCGCCCGAGTCGGCCGCGCTGCAACCCCGCACGCGGTACGTCCGCAACGAGGTCGTGCGCTCGCTCAGCCCCGGCGCGCCCGAGGTGCACGGCGTCGTGGAGGAGGGGTGGCCCAGCGCCGCGCACATCGCCGACCCGTTCCTGTTCTTCAACGCCGACGGCGACCGTGAGCGGATGCAGGCCAACGTGGCGCGGATGCTCACGAACGTCGAGGCGTGCCTCGATCTGAGCCGGCTCCGCAGCACCACGATGAGCGAGACGTTCGTCCGCTCGATCTGACCGACGTGGGCCGCTCGGTCAGCGACTGGCCGCGATGACGCCCTCGGCGTAGCGGTTGAGGTTGTCGATCTTGGTCTGGAGCGGCTCGGTGTCAGGGCCGCGTTCGTAGGCCCATCGGAAGCCCACGATGGCGTCGGTGATGCCGACCTCCTCGAGGCGACGGATGCCATCGGCGGAGTAGGCGTCCATCGAGATCGCGTGGATCTCGAACGGATCGGCGGCTCGGGCACCGTCGTCGCGCAGCTCGAGCAGACGCGCGATGAGTCGAGGCAGCTCGTCGGCGTCGCCACCCCCGTGGATCCAGCCGTCACCGAGCGACGCCGCTCGGCGCAGCGCCGGCTCGGCGTGCCCGCCCACGAGGATCGGCATCGGCACCGCGGGGACGGGGCACTGCTTGATGCGAGGGATGTCGTAGATCTCACCGTGGAACTCGAACCAGTCGCCGGTGAGCAGGCCGCGCATCACGGCGATGCTCTCGTCGGCGCGCTTCCCGCGGCGCTCGAAGGGAACGCCGCACACCTCGTAGTCCTCGGGCCACGGACTCGTGCCCACGCCGAGGGTGAGGCGGTCGCCAGTGAGGAACGCGGTGGACGACGCCTGCTTGGCGACGAGCACCGGGTGACGCACGGTGAGCTTGAGCACCGACACCACGAAGCGGATGCGCTCGGTGACCGCACCCATGGCGGGGATGATCGAGAACGGCTCCAGGAAGGCCTTGTCCTCGAGGAAGGTGCGGTCGCCATCGGGCGTGTAGGGGTAGGTGGCGTCAGAGGTGGCTGGGTAGCAGATGCTGTCGGGCACGAGGAACCCGTCGAAGCCGGCGGCCTCGGCGGCTCGGGCGAGCGGCAGGTAGTGGGCGGGGTCGGTCATGGCCTCCGCGTAGGTGAACCTCATGCCGGCGGGGCTTCACCCACGAGGCGCTCCGACAGCTCCCAGAGGGCGTCGGCGCGCGCCGGGTCGAGCGCGTAGGACCGCACACCCTCACGGGCATCGGGGTCGTCGGTGAGCCCGGCGACGTGGCAGTCCTCGAGGTACACCCCGCCCTGGCCGTCGAGGTCGGGGGAGGTGGCCGCGTACACGCTCGTGCCGGCCCCCTGCGGCACCGTCTTCCACACCGTCTCGGTGGGGCGGCCGCGAGACGATCCATGAGGACCTTGAGCGTGTCGTCGGTGAGGTGGCGGCCGAGCTCTGTCTGGATGCCGCCGGGGTGCACGGCGAACGCGCGCACCCCCCGGTTGCGGAAGCGCTGGTCGATCCCCACCGCGCACAGCACGTTGGCCGTCTTGGCGCGGCCGTAGGCAACCCATGGGTCATAGGGCTGGCGCTCGAAGCCGGGATCGTCGAGGTCGACGTCGCTGAAGCGATGGCCAGCTGACGACAGCAGCACCACCCGGGCCGTACCGGCGGCGACCAGGGCGGGCATCAGGCGCTGGATGAGGAGGAAGTGGCCGAGGTGGTTGGTGCCGAACTGCATCTCGAAGCCGTCGGCCGTCGCGGCCTGCGGGCAGGCCATCACGCCGGCATTGGCGATGAGCACGTCGAGCACCGGGTGGTCTTCGAGGAACCCGTCGGCGAACGAGCGGATGCTGGCCAGATCGGCCAGGTCGAGCTCGCGCAGGTCGACTTGCGCGTCGGGCACCGCGGCCCGCACCTGCTCCATGGTGGCGGCCCCCTTGTCGAGGTCGCGCACGGCCATGGTCACCATGGCGCCGTGGGCGGCCAGGGCTCTGGTGGTCTCCACCCCTAGGCCCGCCGAGGCGCCGGTGACGAGGAAGCGCTTGCCCGTGAGATCGACCCCCGCGAGCACGTCGTCGGTGGTGCTGCTCGCTCCGAAGGTGGCCATGCCGGGATGCTTGCACGGATCGCCCCCCAACTCCTGACCCCCACCCC
>JBKJIE010000044.1:0-6287 GCA_046598715.1 Acidimicrobiales bacterium
GTCGATCCAGTCGCTGAGGAGCTGCTCCCGGCGCTGCTCCCACTCCTCCGCGGTCATCGCGTAGCGGATGTGGTCCTCCCACTGGCCGTTGATCTCCAGGTAGCGCTGGGCCACGCCTTCGTCGCGGATGTCGAGCTTCTCGACGACGCGGCGGCTGGCCGTGTTGCGCGGGATGATCGAGATCTGCACCCGATGGAGGTGGAGCTCGTCGAAGGCGGCGCGGCAGAGGCACACGAGCGCCTCGGGCACGTAGCCCTTGCCGGCACAGGCCTCGTCGATCCAGTAGCCCACGTAGGCGCTCTGGAACGGCCCTCGCTGCACGATCGACAGGTTGATCTCGCCGGCGAAGTGGCCCTCGATGAAGATCCCGTACCCGTGGCCCGTGCCGAGCTGACGCTCCCGCTGCCGCGCCCCGCACCGCACCGCGAACGCGTCCCGGCTCTCGACGGGGTCGGGCGAGCCTGGAGTGCGCATGGGCTCCCACTTCAGCAACCAGTCGCCGTTGCGCCGGCGCACCTCACGCCACGCCGCGAAGTCCTCCACGACCAGGGGGCGCAGCACCACCCGTCGGCCGATCAACGTCGTCGTCACCTCAGACCGCCTCTCGAATCGCCGCAACCGCGGCCAGGTCCTCGAGCGAGGACAGATCACCGGGGTCGGCCCCGGTGGCCACCGCTCGCACCACTCGCCGCACCACCTTCGCGCTGCGGGTCTTGGGCAGCGAGCGAACGAACCGGATCCCGGTGGGCCGAAAGCTCTTGCCCAATCGCTCCGCGATGAGCTCGGTGAGCGCAGACCGCAGCGCCTCGTCCGGTTCGATGCCCGCCCCGAGCACGACGAACGCCCAGAGGGTCTCGCCCTTGCGCTCGTCGGGCAACCCCACCGCCGCCGCCTCGAGCACCGACGGGTGCGACACGAGCGCGCTCTCCACCTCGGCGGGACCGAGCCGCTTGCCCGCCACCTTGATCGTGTCGTCGCTGCGGCCGTGGAGGAACCACTCCTGCTGGCCCGCCTCGGTCTCCTGGACTGAGGCCCAGTCACCGTGCACCCACACGTCGGGCCAGCGCGACCAGTAGGTGGCGAGGTAGCGATCGGGGTCCTGGTAGAGGCCGCGCGTCATGCCCGGCCACGGCTTCGTGCACACGAGCTCCCCCACCGCACCTCGGAGTGGATGGCCCTGGTCGTCGAACACGTCGACGGCCATGCCCAGGCTCGGTCCCCCGAGCGACATCGGGCTGATCTGCTGCACCGGATGGGGCGACAGGAAGCAGGCACCCACCTCGGTACCCCCCGACAGGTTGATGACCGGGCACCGATCGCCGCCAACGTGCTCGGCGAACCAGTGCCAGGGTTCCTCGTTCCACGGCTCACCCGTGGAGGCGAGGACCCGCAGGGCCGAGAGGTCGTGGGCGCCCACCGGCGCGTCACCGTGGGCCATGAGCGCCCGCACGAGGGTGGGGCTGATGCCGCAGTGGGTGGCCCGGTGCCGCTCGAGGAACGCCCAGAGTCGGTCGGGGCCGGGATGGTCGGGAGCGCCGTCGTAGAGCACCAGCGTCGCGCCGTTGGCCAGACCCGCGGTGAGGAGCCAGGGCCCCATGATCCAACCGAGATCGGTGAGCCAGAAGACGCGGTCGGCCTGGCGGATGTCGGTCTGGAAGGCACCCTCCTCCGCCACCTTCACGGTCCAACCGCCGTGCACGTGCACGACGCCCTTCGGCCGGCCCGTGGTGCCCGAGGTGTAGGCGAGGAAGAGCGTGTGCTCGCTGTCGACGGCCACCGTGGGGAACGGTTCCGTCGCCGGGGCCGGCCAGGCGTGCACCCGCTCGTCGCGGGGCAGGTCGCCCCCGAGGCGATCCACCACCACGACGGTGGACACGGTGGCGAGTCCGTCGACCGCGGCAAGCGCGGTGTCGAGCATCGGCACGACCTTCGTGCGCCGAGGGAACTCGTCGGCCGTGATGAGGGCCACCGCCGCGGCGTCTTCCAGGCGCACCCGGACGGCATCGGCGCCGTAGCCAGAGAACACAGGCACGAACACGGCGCCGACCTTGGCCACTGCCAGCACGGCCGCGATCGTCTCGGGCAGGAGCGGCAGGAAGATGCCCACCGTGTCGCCCTCGCCGACCCCTCGCGCCACGAGCAGCTGCGCCAGACCGTCGGCCTGCGCTCGCAGCTCGGCGTAGGTCCAGGCGCGCGTGTGGCCCTCCTCGCCCTCCCACACCAGCGCCTCGGCCGACGGGGTGGCGGCGGCCCACCGGTCGCAGCAGGCATCGGCCAGGTTGGTGCGACCACCGGTGAACCACGTCGTCCACGCGATCCCACGGCTGTCGTCGAGGACGGCGGTGTACGGCGTGGTGAAGGGGAGGTCGAGGAAGTCGACCACCGCATCCCAGAACCAGGCGGGATCATCGACGGATCGAGCCCGAAGGGCGTCGAGGTCGCCGAGGCCGTGTTGCGCACCGAAGCGGCCCACGTTGGTCGTCGCCCACGCATCGGCCGGCGGGTGCCAGGTGCCGCTCATTCGCTGACCCTACGCCGCGTCGAGACCCGGAGATGCCGGTCGGTCAGCCGTCGACGCGATCGGCCAAGCTGAACACCAGACCGTCGAGGATGTCGGCTTCCGACACGAGCATCTCGTCGATCCCGAGCGTGCGGAACAAGCCGACGAGCACGCAGCAGCCGCCGACGATGACGTCAGCGCGCGCCGCTTCGAGGCCGGGGTTGTGGATCCGGTCGGCCAGTGACTCTGTGGCCAGCGTGCGGAACACGTCCTCGGCCGCGGCTCGGGTGAGGCGGAAGTGGTGGATCGCGTCGCGGTCCCACTCGGCCAGCCCGATCTCGACGGCCACCACCGTGGTGATCGTGCCCGCCAGCCCCACGACCGTGCGGGCGGCGCGCACCAGCGGCATGGCGCGGAGCACGTCGTCGAGCTCGTCGGTCACCTCCGCGATCGCATTGGACAGCTCCTCCGGCGCGGGCGGGTCGGAGACGAGGTGCTTCTCGCTGAGCCGCACGCAACCCAGATCGACGGAGCGAACGCTCTCCACTCGATCGGTGCCGACGATGAGCTCGGTGGATCCACCGCCGATGTCGACGACGAGGAACGGGCCGTCGGCGGTGTCGAGATCGGCGGTGGCCCCCGCGAAGCTGAGCTGGCCCTCCTCCTCACCGCTGAGGAGCTCCGGTCGGACCCCGACGGCGGCTTCCGCGGCATCGAAGAACGCGTCGGCGTTGCTCGCGTCACGGGCCGCGGACGTGGCGGTCATGCGCACAGCCGATACGCCATGCGAGTCGATCGCCGTCTTGTACCCGCGTAGCACCGCTGCCGTGCGCTCGATCGCCGCGGGATCGAGCTGCCCCGTCGAGGCCACCCCTTGGCCAAGCCGGGTGATGATCGCCTGGCGGTCGAGCACTCGACGCTGGTGTCCGGAGCCCTCGCTGATCAGGAGGCGCGTGGAGTTCGTGCCGCAATCGATGGCGGCGAGGATCGACATCCGCCGCAACCTACTGGCGGCAGCCTCGGAACCTCAGAGCCCGAGGGCGCTGGTGGGCACCGCGGTGCCACCGATGGTGATCGGGGCGGGAGCGGCGGGCGGATCGCAGCCGAGCACGGTGCCGCCGAGATCGATGCCGTTGCACGAGGGGCCGACCGTGATGGCCACAACATCAGGGATGGCAACCGTGACGACCGCATCAGATGAAGGGGCCGGACCAGGAGCAGGAGCAGGGCCAGGTGGCGGCGTGATGCCGGGGGAAGGCAGGGCGGGCGGCGGGGTGGCGCCCTGGTCGTCGATCGGCGAGCTGGTCGCGCCGCCGGTGCGAGGCAGCGCGGCGCCCGATCGGTTAGCGGTGCTAGCGACCACGGCGGCGGCGGGTGCAGACCCAGTGCCCGTGGTGGGAGCCACGAACCCGCGGCCGCTCAGGTCGAGGTCCGACAGCCCGGGGGTGCCACCGAGGGCGCTCTCGCCGTCGGCCGTGACCGGCCGGATCGTGACGTCGCGACCGCCGCTGCGCCCACGGCCAGCGATCATCGTGGCGCCGGTGATCCCAAGCGCGATGACAGCCGCGACGGCGCCGGCGAAGGCGCGCTGGGCCCAGGCGGGCATCGGCTGGCCGCCCGGCATCACGAGGTGCAGCGGCCCGGAGTCGCGCACGAGGCTGGTCGCCCAGCGTGCCGCCGCGTCCTCGCCGAGGTACAGCGGGAGGGCGAGGGAGGTGCTGCGGAGCACCGGGACGAGGTCGTCGAGAGCGGCAAGACGGCCGCGGCAGGCGGCGCAATGATCGAGGTGACCGCGCACCTGCGCCTCATCGCGCGCAGTGAGCGCGTCGGCGACGTAGCCGGTGAGGCGATCGGTGGTGCGACGGCAGTCGGCAGGGCTCGGGTGACGCAGCCCGGTGAGCAGCACCTGCTCCTGCAATCCCAGCCGAGCCCGCTCCATCAGGGGGCCTGCAGCGGCCGGCGCGACCCGGATCACGCGCGCGGCATCGAAGGTCGAGAACCCCTCGACATCGACCAGCCACAGCACGCTCCGCCAGCGCTCGGGGAGCGCGTCGAACGCCTGCCTGATGACAGCAACGCGCGGCTCGAACGCGTGGAGCGGCTGTGGGGCCCTGGCGGGACCTGCCGTGGAGTGCGCACCGGTGTCCGCGGCGTCGGTGATCGTGTCGATCGCAGCACGCCGCGTGGCCCGCAGGAGCGTGACGCGAAACCCATCGTCGACGGCGCCGGGCGCAAGGTCTGGTGTGCGGGCGAGGGTGGCTGCGAACGCTCCGGCCACCGCGGCTTCGGCCGCCGCTCCGTCGCGCGTCACCAGCAGCGCCAGGCGCCACGAGGCTCGGGCGTGCCGGCGGTAGAGCTCGTCGAACGCCTCCCGTCCACCACGTCGGGCGCTGTCAGCCAGGGTTCGATCCTGCAAGAGCTCGATGTCGCGTTCCGCCGCCATGCGTGGCAATTCTGCCCCGGCGGGCGATATTCCTGCTTTTGAGAAGTTGCGGTCGGCTCGATCTACCGTTCTTGGCCCTTGCGAACTTGAGGAGCAGGGATCGTCGGGGTGTACGGTGAACTTGTTACCGACCGGTAACTTGTCGTGCCCGACCGGGCCGCCGTCCCCCTTGTGAGGTACCGCCATGGCCGAGTTCTCCCTCTCCCTCAACGACGACCAGAAGCAGCTCCAGAGCTGGGTCCATGAGTTCGCCGACACGGTCATCCGCCCGGCGGGTGAGGAGTGGGACGAGCGCGAGGAGACCCCCTGGCCGATCATCCAGGAGGCGGCCAAGATCGGGCTCTACGGCTTCGACTTCATGGCTCAGGCCATGATGGGCGACCCCACCGGCCTCACCCTCCCCGTGGTGATGGAAGAGCTGTTCTGGGGCGACGCCGGCATCGCGCTGTCGATCTTCGGCTCCGGCCTCGCGGCGGCGGGCATCGCCGGCACCGGCACCCCCGAGCAGGTGTTCGAGTGGGTGCCGCAGTGCTACGGCGACGCCGACGACGTGAAGCTGGGCGCCTACTGCGTGTCCGAGCCCGATGCCGGGTCCGACGTCAGCGGCCTGCGCACCCGAGCCGTCTACGACGAGGCCAAGGACGAATGGGTGCTCAACGGCACCAAGGCATGGATCACCAACGGTGGCATCGCCAACATCCACGTCGTGGTGGCCTCGGTCGACCCCGCCCTCAAGGGCCGCGGCCAAGCGTCGTTCATCGTCCCGCCGAACACGCCCGGGCTGTCGCAGGGCCAGAAGTACAAGAAGCACGGCATCCGCGCCTCCCACACCGCCGAGGTCGTCCTCGACGACGTCCGCGTGCCCGGCTCGTGCCTGCTCGGCGGCAAGTCGAAGCTCGACGCCAAGCTGGCCAAGGCCCGCGAGGGCTTGAAGAGCGGTGAGAAGCAGCCGGCCATGTCGACCTTCGAGTCGACCCGCCCCGCCGTCGCCGCGATGGCCGTGGGCATCGCCCGCGCCGCCTACGAGTACGCCCTCGACTACGCCAAGGAGCGCCAGGCCTTCGGCAAGCCGATCATCATGAACCAGGCCATCGCCTTCATGCTGGCCGACATGGCCACCGAGATCGACGCCTCCCGTCTGCTCGTCTGGCGGGCCGCCTGGCTGGCCAACAACGGCGGCTACACCAACGCCGAGGGCTCGATGTGCAAGCTCAAGGCGGGCCGCACCGCCACCTGGGTGACCGAGCGAGCGATCCAGATCTTGGGTGGCTACGGCTACGTCCGCGAGTACCCGGTGGAGCGCTTCCACCGCGACGCCAAGATCATGGACATCTTCGAGGGCAC
>JBKJIE010000042.1:0-6746 GCA_046598715.1 Acidimicrobiales bacterium
TCTTGTGCTTCATGTGCAGTTGCCTCCCCCTTGCCCAGTGACCTGGGACGATGTGACATCGGACACTACACACGCGCATCGGTCGCCGCGCTGCGAGAGACTGGCCGCCCCATGAGCACCGACTCGCCCTCCCTCGTGCCCACCGACGTGGACCAGCACCCCATGCACGCGCTGGAACCGCTGCGCGAGCGGCTGCGTGAGCTCGGCTCGGTCGTGGTGGCCTTCTCGGGTGGGGCCGACTCCGCCTTCCTGGCCTGGGTGGCCCACGACACCCTCGGTGCCGACCGCTCGTTGGCCGTCACGGCCGTGTCCGCCTCGTTGCCGGGCTCAGAGCGCGCCGCGTGCGCTGAGCTGGCCGAGGGGTGGGGCATGCGCTGGACGGAGGTCGTCACCGACGAGCTCGACAACCCCGACTACGCCCGCAACGACGGCGACCGCTGCTACTGGTGCAAGGACGCGCTCCTGGCCGCCATCGGGCCGATGGCCGAGGCCGCCGGCGCCACGGTGGTGCTCGGCGTGAACCTCGACGACCTGGACGACCACCGGCCCGGCCAGCGCGCCGCCACCGAGCGGGGCGCGGTCTTCCCGCTCGTCGATGCCGGTTTCACGAAGGCCGACGTGCGCTCCTGGTCGCGGGAGCTCGGGCTGTCCACGTGGGACAAGCCGGCCGCCGCCTGCTTGGCCTCACGCCTGCCGTACGGCACGCCGGTCACCCTCGGTCGGCTGAGCGCCGTCGAGCGGGCCGAGGCGGGGTTGCGGGCCATGGGCTTCGACGAGCTCCGCGTGCGCCACCACGGCGAGGTGGCGCGCATCGAGGTGCCCGAGGTCGACCTCGACACCGTGCTCGCCAAGCGCGCCGAGATCCTGGCTGCGGTCCGAGCGGCTGGCTATCGCTGGGTCACCCTCGACCTCGACGGGCTGCGCAGCGGCGGCTTCAACCAGATGCTGAGCTGATCTCCACCGCGGTCCAGGTGGGGAACACGATGTGGGCCACGTCGAGGTGGTCGACGATGCGTCCTTTCGCCGCGAGCTGGTCGAGGCACGGCGTGGCGACCTCCATGCCGCCGGCCATCGCGATGTAGTCGGCGATCGACAGGAGCAGAGGGCCGGATTCCGCGTCGGCATCGCCAGGGCGGAGCAGCGCGTCGACTTCGAGGGTGGGCTTGCACGGATGCGAACGGTCGACGCACCAGCAGTGGTACACGACCCCCTCGAACACCGACAGCGCACGGATGCGCATCAGGGCCGCCTCACCAGTGCGCCGTGCCGATGCCGCCCTTGAAGGGGCCGACGATGTCGCTCGTGATCCACCCGCCGTAGAACGCGCCCTCGTTGCCGACGACCCGTTCGCCGTCCACGTAGCACCCCAGGTGCTGCGCATAGAAGGCGAGGTGCCCTCGGATCGCCTCGAACGCCGGTGTGGGCGAGGGGTACGTCCATGCCGCCGCCTCCACCGCGCTGCCATCGACCACGACGTCGTAGTACGAGGCCTGACCCTTCCACTCGCAGAAGGTGTGGCGGGTGCTCGGCTCGAGGAGGTCGAGACGGACATCGGCCGGATCGACGTAGTAGGCGGGCGGTTGGCTCGTCTCGAGCACCCGGTGGGCGCGTCGGGTCTCCGCGATGGTCACCCCGGCGAGTGCCACCACGATGGGGCGCGTCGTGCGCTCCAGGCGAGGGGGGCGCGGGTAGTCCCAGACCGACTCCTGGCCGGGCCCCGGTTCGACGCGCTGCATCGCCATGCGGCAAGCATGGCCCCTGTGGGATCCGACGCCAACCCGCTCGACGACCCGGCCGATGCCGCTGCGCTGCAGCGCTACGCCACCGCGCTCGTCGAGGCCGTGGACGCCGCGCTGCCGGGTTGGGTCACGCGGGTCGTGCGGGAGCGCTGGGTGGCCTGGGCGGGCGAGGAGCCGGGGGATGACCTCACGGGGGCGGCGACAGCGGCGGGAGACGAGGCTCGGGCGGCCGTGGTGCCCGCGATGCAGACGCTGCTCGAGACCGACGTCGACGCCCAGCGATCGAACCCTCTGGCGTTCATCCGAGGGGCAGCGGCCTACCCGACCCGCGTGCTGACCGCCGCAGGAGTGCCTCCGGTGCAGCGCGATGCAGATGCGGTGCGCCTCTTCCCCGACGATCCATACGACCTGACCCCGGCCTCCTTCGGCGACCTCGATCCGGCGGTGCGCGAGCCCGGCATCGAGTGGGGGGCGGCCAAGGCCCACGTCATCCTCCGCCGGCGCCGGTCCGGGGGTTGAGCACGGCGTCGGTCAGGCCTCGGAGGCGTCGTCGGGCTTGTCGAACCGCTGCCAGCCGGCGTCGGTGATCGAGCGGGACTCGAAGAAGAGGCAGCCGGCTGGGCAGGCGAAGGGCGTCACCTCGGCCATGTTGACGCGGCAGCGCTGCACGACGTCGCCAGCGCCCGTCGTGCGCGTGGAGTAGTGACGGCAGTCCTCGCGCACAGCCATGGCGGAAGTCTCTCACGCTGCCCCCGGTAGCCTGCCAGCCCATGGTCGAGCGGTTGGTGGTGATCGGAGGTGACGCCGGCGGCATGGCCGCTGCGATGCAGGCGCGCCGCCGCCAGCCGTACCTCGAGATCGTCGCTCTCGAGAAGGGCGCGTGGACGAGCTACTCGGCCTGCGGGATCCCCTATCTGGTGGCGGGCGATGTCGCCTCGCTCGACGACCTCGTGGCCCGATCGCCTCAGGAGTTCCGCGACAAGCACCACATCGACGTGCGCACCCAGCACGAGGCGCTCGCCATCGACCCGGCGCGTCGGCAGATCGAGGTGCGTGACCACCAGCGGCACCGCACGATCAACCTCGACTTCGATCAGGTGCACGTGGCCACCGGCGCTCGGCCCACGCGGCCGGAGCTGCCCGGCATCGACCTGGATCATGTGAAGGGCGTGCAGACCCTCGACGACGCCAAGGTCCTCCTCGACCACGCACGAACAGCGCACTGCCGATCGGTCGTTGTGGTGGGCGGCGGCTACATCGGGCTCGAGATGGCCGAAGCGTTCGTACGCTGGGGTGCGCAGGTGACGATCCTCGAGGGCTCCGACCAGCTCATGCGCACCCTCGACGCTGACATGGCGCAGCGCCTCCTGGTCCCGATGCAGCGGATGGGCATCACCGTGCGGCTGAGCACGCGGGTCGCCGGCTTCGAGCCCGGGCGCGTGCTCATCGAGGGTGCGTCGGCGATCGACGCAGACCTCGTCGTGCTCGGCCTCGGGGTGACACCCAACGCCGAGCTGGCCGCAGGTGCCGGCGCCGCCACTGGGGTGCGCGGCGCCCTCGTGGTCGACCGCCGCCAGCGGACCAACATCGACGGCATGTACGCCGCCGGCGACTGCTGCCAGTCACATCACCTCGTGTCTGGTCGACCCGTGCACGTCGCGCTGGGCACCGTCGCCAACAAGCAGGGGCGCGTCGCCGGCATCAACCTCGGTGGTGGGTACGCCACCTTCTCCGGTGTCGTGGGCACGGCCATCACGAAGGTCTGCTCGCTCGAGGTTGCTCGCACGGGGCTCACGGTCGTCGAGGCCGAGCGCGATGGGTTCGACCCGGTGACCACCTCGATCGACGCCACCACGCGGGCCGGGTACATGCCCGACGCCGAGGCGATGACGGTTCGCCTCGTCGCGGAGCGGGGCACGGGGCGCCTCCTCGGAGGTCAGATCATCGGCGGTGCCGGCGCGGCCAAGCGCATCGACACGGTGGCCACCGCGCTGCACGCTCGCCTGCGGGTCGACGAGGTGATCGATCTCGACCTCGCGTACGGGCCGCCGTTCTCGAGCCCATGGGATCCGATCGCGGTGGCGGCAAGGGCGCTGGCGAGCGAGATCTGATCGGCGACCCTGCAAGACTGTCGCCGATGGCGCTCGGTCCGGCCAGGGAGGCCCTCCAGGGCGACACCACGCTTGTCGGCGGCGCGCTCTGCCGGCGCTACAGCGACGTCGTCGACGCCTGGCTTGCAGACCTGCTCGCTGCCGCGGAGGACGAGTGCGGGAGTGGCGACGTCGCGCTCGTGGCCGTGGGCGGCTACGGCCGAGCCGAGCTCAGCCTCCAGTCCGACATCGACGTGGTGCTGCTCCACAACGGGCGCTCCGACATCGGCCGGCTGGCCGACGGGGTGTGGTATCCGATCTGGGATGAAGGCCTGAAGCTGGGGCACGCCGTGCGCACCATGCGGGAGGCGCTCACGCTGGCGGCTGACGACCTCGACACCGCCACCTCACTGCTCCAGATCCGCCATGTCGCCGGCGATCCGGATCTCACCGACGAGCTGGCGGGCCGAGCCGTGGCGCAGTGGCAGAAGCGGTCGAAGCGCTTGCTCGAGGACCTGTCGCGCCGGGTGCGCGATCGCCACGAGCGCGCTGGCGAGGTGGCCTTCCTGCTCGAACCCGATCTCAAGGAGGGTCGGGGGGGCCTGCGTGATGTCCACGCCCTGCGGTGGGCGGAGGCGGCCCGTCGCCTGCTCTGGGAGGGCGACGACCCGGTGCTGGACGCGGCCTACGACACCCTGCTGGCCGCACGGGTGGAGCTCCACCGACGCACGGGCCGGCCGGGGGATCGGCTGCTCCTCGAGGACCAGGATGCCGTGGCCGACGCCCTCCACGAGGAGTCAGCCGACACCCTGATGCACCACGTCGCCGCCGCCGCCCGCACGATCGCGTGGCGCAGCGACGACGCGTGGCGCCGCATCGATGCGTCGCTCTCTGGTCCCCTCGGCTGGCGATCGCGGCGGGACAAGGCGGTGGGCGCGGGCCTGGTGCTGCGCGACGGTGAGATCCACCTCACGGTCGACGCTGACCCGACCGGTGACCACAGCCTCGTGCTGCGGGCGGCGGCCGCGGCAGCCAAGGGCGACACAACCATCCACCGCGAGTCGCTCGAGCGGCTCGCCGTCTCGGCGCGGCCGATCCCCGAGCCGTGGCCCGGCGACGTGCGCGGTGCCCTCGTCGACCTCCTCCTCGCCGGCCACAACGCCATCCCGGTGGTCGAGGCCCTCGACCAGATGGAGCTGTGGGTGCGCGTCTTCCCCGAGTGGGAGGCGGTGCGGAGCAAGCCGCAGCGCAACGCCTATCACCGGTTCACCGTCGACCGGCACCTCATGGAGACGGCCGCCAACTCGGCGGACCACGTCGCCCGCACCGACCGTCCCGACCTGCTCGTGCTCGGGGCGCTCCTCCACGACATCGGCAAGGGCTACCCAGGCGACCACACCACGGTGGGCATCGAGCTGATCGCCGGCATTGGCACCCGGATGGGATTGCCGGCGGACGACGTGCGCGTGCTCCAGGCGATGGTTCGGCACCACCTGCTCCTGCCCGACGCGGCCACCCGACGTGACCTCGACGACCCGGCCACGATCGAGCACGTGGCGTCAGCGGTAGGGGACAAGCGCACGCTCGGGCTGCTGGCTGCGCTCACCGAGGCCGACAGCATCGCCACCGGCCCGGCGGCGTGGGGCACCTGGAAGGCCGACCTCGTGCGCGACCTCGTGCACCGCGTGGGACACGTGCTCGGGGGAGGGACGGCTGAGGAGGTCAGCGACGACTTCCCCACCGAGGAGCACGTGCGCCTTCTCCGCGTCGGCGCCCAGGTGATCCAGGGTGACGGCGACCGCCTCACGGTGGTGGCCGACGACCGCCGGGGTCTGTTCAGTCGGGTCACCGGCGTGATGGCCCTCCACGGGCTCGGGGTGCTCGACGCGGCGGTGACGACCCTCGATGGGATGGCGCTCGAGGTGCTCCGGGTGGAGTCGAGCTTCGGGCCGACCATCTCCTGGGACAAGGTGGTGGTCGACCTCGAGATGGTCCTCGAGGGACGGCTGGCGCTGAAGGCGCGACTGGCTGAGCGAGCTCGGGTGTACGGCGGTCGTCAGCGGCGCGGCGCCGTCCACGAACCGCCCCGCGTCGTGGTGGACAACGCCGCCTCCCGCGAGGCGACGGTGGTCGAGGTGCACGCCCCCGATTCCATCGGCGTGCTCTACCAGATCACCCGAGCCCTCGCCGACCTCGATCTCGACATCGTGTCGGCCAAGGTGCAGACCCTCGGCGATCGAGTGGTCGACGCCTTCTACGTGCGCGACGCCGCCGGCGGGAAGCTCGACGACCCCATGCGCATCGTCGAGGTCGAACGGGCGCTCCTCCACGAGCTGGCCAGCTGAGACCTGTGTCCGAGCGCCTTCCCCCCACGCACGCCGACCTCGTTCGCTGGTCCGAGGCGCTGGCCGGCGTCGCTCGCACGGGCCTGGGGTTCACCGAGAGCCTGTACGAACAGGAGCGCTTCCAGGAGATCCTCCACATCGCCGGCGACATGCGGGCTGCACTGGCCGCCGACGAAGAGCTCGACGTCGAGGACTACGTCGACGAGTGGATGCGCAGCGTGGGGACCGGGGTTGCCGGCTACGTCACGCCCAAGGCGGCCGTCGGCGCGGTCGTGCACGATGAGGAGGGACGCATCCTCCTCGTGCAGCGGTCCGACTCGGGGTTCTGGCTCTACCCGACTGGCTGGGCCGACATCGGCTACTCGGCCAGCGAGGTGGCGGTGAAAGAGGTGCTCGAGGAGACCGGGATCCAGTGCGTCCCCGAGCGTGTGATCGCGGTGCTCGACGGCATGCGCATGGGGTTCACCCGCATCCCGCTGTACTCCATCGTGTTCCTGTGCCGGGTCACCGGTGGTGACCTGCAGGGTCATCCGCTCGAGACCTCCGACGTCGGTTGGTTCGCCGAAGGGGAG
>JBKJIE010000058.1:0-2020 GCA_046598715.1 Acidimicrobiales bacterium
CTCGTGTGCGGCCTCGTGTCGATCGACCGGCGCGTGAGCGACGACGAGCTCTGGGAGGTGCTGGCCGCCTTCGGCCCGCTCCTCGAGACGCGCCTCGCCGGAGCGACGCCTGACGCGCTGCGCGAGTCGGGGCTCGTCGACGCGCAGCGAGACTTCGCGTCAGCTCCGTCGCCCCTGTTCGAGGTGCTCCTCGCCGCCGATGCCAAGGCCACTGAGCTCGCGGCGAAAGGGGGCCACGCCCGCCGGTACTACGACAGCGCCGTCGAGATCGCGTTCGCGGTCGCCGCCATCGACCTCCACACCTCCGACGCTGAGCTCGCCGCGATCGAGCGATTCCGCGGCATGTTGCTCCACGCCATCGAGCAGATGGAGTCCGGCCGCCCGCAAGCAGCGCCCGCCGCTCCCCGGCCGCCGGCGGTCGTGGCCGGGTCGGCCGCGCCAGACCTGCCGGCCAGGCCGCTCGACGAGCTCTTGGCCGAGCTCGACCACCTCGTGGGCCTCGAGGGCGTGAAGCACGAGGTCAAGCTCGTCACCAACCTCCTGCGCGTGCAGAAGATCCGGCTCGAACGAGGCCTCCCGGTGCTCGAGCAGAGCCGCCACCTCATCTTCACCGGCAACCCCGGCACCGGGAAGACCACGGTCGCCCGGGTGCTGGCGCAGATCTACCGCACGCTGGGTGTCGTGGCGCGCGGCCACCTCGTGGAGACCGATCGTGCCGGGCTGGTCGCCGGCTACGTCGGCCAGACGGCGCCGTTGGTCACAGCGCGGTTCGACGAAGCCGACGAAGGGGTGCTCCTCATCGACGAGGCCTACGCCCTCGTCCGGGGGGGCGAGCACGACTTCGGCCGTGAGGCCATCGACACGATCGTGAAGCTGATCGAGGATCGCCGCGACCGGATCGTGGTGGTGATGGCCGGCTACCCGGATGAGATGGACGAGCTCATCGCCGCCAACCCCGGCCTGCGGTCGCGCTTCCCGAAGATCATCCACTTCCCCGACTACACGACCGACGAGCTCCTCGCCATCGTTGACGACCTCGGCGACAAGGGCGGCTACCACCTCGACGACGGCGCGCGGGCAAGCGTCCGGTCGTGGCTCGACGCGGTGCCGCGCGACAAGGGGTTCGGCAACGGCCGAACCGCCCGCAACCTCTTCGAGTACGCCGTTGCCGCGCAGGCGACCCGGCTCGTGGCCGCCGAGCCGCCCACCGGATCTCCCACCGACGCCCAGCTCACGACGCTGACCGCCGACGACATCCCTGCGCCCGGCACCGGGCCGTTCACCGGCAGCAGCTCCGCCGTCAGGGCAGGGGGCTAGTCGTGGGGCAGCGCCTGTTGGCGGTGCTGGGGGCAGTGGCCATGGTGCTCGTGGCCGTCGTCGTGCGTGGGGCGATCGACGATGGCGGCGGGAGCGGAGGCTCGGGAGGGAGCGATGGCACGCTTGTCGTCGTGTGCGCCCATGATCTGATCGACGCCTGCAAGGACCTCGCCGGCGCGACGGTGATCGACGCCGATGCCGCCACCACTGCCGACCAGATCCAACAGGGCACGCTTCCCAAGGGCGTCGACGCGTGGCTCACCACGAGCGTGTGGACAGAGGTAGCGGCTGTCCGTTCCCCCGGGCGAGTCGACGGGCAGACGGCCATCGCCTCCTCGCCGGTGGTGGTCGCCGTCGACCCCAGCCGCACCGCCGCCCTGAGGTCGCTGTGCGGCGCGGCCTCGCTCTGGCGGTGCATCGGCGATGCCACGGGGAACGACTGGGGCACGCTCGGCGGCGACGTGAGGTGGGGGAGCTTGCGGGTCGGGCTCCCCAGCGCCAGCTCGGCCACCGGCCTCGGTGTGCTGGCCTCAGTGGCGAGCGGCTACTTCGGGAACACGGCCTTCGCGCGCAACGACTTCGACACCACGACGTTTCCTGATTGGCTCGACGCGCTCACCGCCCCCTCCGGCCGCGGCGAGCCCGAGCCGGTCGGCACGCTGCTCACCACACGGGGCCGCTACACAGCCGTCGGCGACGTGGC
>JBKJIE010000059.1:0-15676 GCA_046598715.1 Acidimicrobiales bacterium
GCCGCGTGCTGCGCCGCCAGTACGACGCCCGGGCGACGCGCTGGGCCGAGCAGCAGGCGGCTCGCCGCCGCAACCGGTGACCTGGGGACGGGCCATCGTTCGAGCTTGTGCTGTAAGGCGACATCGGGTGTGCGTTGGCAGCACAAGGTCGTGATCGGGGCGGGCACCGTCCGAGCTTGTGCGGCGAGGTGACACGGGAGGTGCGTTGGCAGCACAAGCTGCCCGGGTACCGTCGGCCCGTGCGTCGCTCATCCCTCGTTCCTGTGCTGGCGGCGGTCGTGATCGCATTGCTCGTCGGGTGCTCGTCGGGTTCGGGCGGCGACGCCGGGGCACCTACCGGCGCCGGTGGTGGCGGGACCCCCCCGACGATGGGACGACCCACGGTGCCCGCGCTGCCCGCGCGCTCTCGGCCGGGTACGGGCGTTGTGGTCGTCGGCGGCACGACCAGCTCGTTCGCCCTGACCGCCTGTCGCCTCGAGCCCGACCCAGAAGAGCCCGCAGGAGCGCGGGCACTGGTCAAGCTCGCGGGGGCCGGCACCACGGGCTCGGGCGTGGCGTTCACCGTGGAGCTGCAACGCTTCGCCGCCGGTTCCACCGTGGTGACCTACACCGACACGGTGACCTACACGGATGCCGCGCGCATCCTGCAGATCCAGCGGGTGGAGGTGAACGGTCAGGTCACCGACCTCCGTGATCCGAAGGCAAGCTCCGCGCTCGTGCGCACGCGAGTAGACGGTGTGACGGCGAGCGGCCTGGCCAGCGCACCGGGGGATGGCCCGGGCGATGGCGGGATCATTGGCGTCGCGCTCGACGCCACCTGCTGACTCAGCGCTCTTGGTTCTCGGCAACTGGTGACGTCGGCGGTTGCTGAGCAACCAAATAGGTCACCAAAAGCGCGAGCCCTCTACGTCCCAGCCAGCCGGGCCACGACGGGGGCGAAGGCGTCGAGCTGGTCGCCCGACATGCCCAGGTAGGAGATGCCCCAGCGCTCGCGGCGCTCCATGAGCTGCTCGCAGATCTCCGCGGTGCTCCCGATGAGCGCGTGGGGGGTCGCAGCTGCTTCGGCGGCGGTGAGGCCGAAGGCCGGCGCCATCTCGTCGATCACGCGAGCGCGCTCGTCGGTGACCATGGCGAGGTGCACTCGCACCTGCAGCTCGAGCTGGTCGAAGCGGTCGCCGGCCGCGTCGCGGATCCAGGCCAGCTTGCGATCGGTGGCCTCGGGCGTGCCGTCGGGGAAGGCCCGCTCATCGATCACGCCGGCTTTGAGGTTCACGTTCACGGCGACGATGTCGGCAGTGCGGGCGGCCAGCCGGAGCAGCCGTTCCCCGCCGCCACCGATGACGAGCTTCGGCCCGCCCGGGGTGGTGGGCGCGGGTCGGCCATCGAGGTCGTGCACCTGGTAGTGGTCGCCGTCGAAGGTGAACGGTCCGTCGGCCCAGAGGCCGCGCAGCACGGAGAGCGCTTCGGCGAGCCGCTCGATGCGCAGCCCGGGGCGCTCCAGCGGGATGCCAGAGGCGTCGTAGTCGGAGGTCATCCACCCCGCCCCGATGCCGAGCTCGAACCGCCCCCCGCTGAGCACGTCGAGGGTGGCGGCCTCCTTGGCGACCATCACGGGGTGGCGGTAGTCGTTGGCCAGCACCATCGTGCCCACCTGCAGCGTGGTGGTCGCCCCGGCGGCGGCCATGGCGGCGGGGATCGGGGCCAGCTGGTCGTCGAGGTGGTCGGCCACGGTGAGCGTGGACCAGCCGAGGTCCTCGACCTTGCGGGCCAGCGCGGGCCAGCCGACGGGGTCAGCCGGGCCCTTGCACTGGATGCCGAATCGGAAGGGGTGCACGGTGGGTGAGTCTGCCTGGTCGCGGCGCGGGTACGGTGCGCCGCCATGGGAGATCTGGGCAGCTACGAGAAGGACACGTTCACCTGGGGCGGCAAGCAGCGTGACGTGTTTCGCAAGGGGAGCGGCCCGGCGGTGATCGTGCTGGCAGAGATGCCTGGCATCACGCCGGCGGTGATCGACTTCGCCGATCGGGTCGTGGCGCTCGGCTGCACGGCCGTGGTGCCACATCTCTTCGGCATCCCGGGCGCCAAGATGACGCTCGGCACCACTCTGCGGGCCATGCCCCCTGCGTGCGTCTCCAAGGAGTTCGGCGCGTGGGCCACGGGCAAGACGAGCCCGATCGTGGAGTGGTGCAAGGCGTTGGCCCGCCATGAGCACGAGCGCTGCGGTGGCCCCGGGGTGGGGGTCGTGGGCATGTGCTTCACCGGCAACTTCGCGCTGGCCATGCTGCCCGACACCTCGGTCGTCGCCCCGGTGATGAGCCAGCCGTCACTGCCGCTGGGCTTCTCCAAGAAGGCGCAGGCCGGGCTCTACCTCAGCCCGGACGACCTCACGAAGGTGCAGGAGCGCATGGCCGCCGAGCCCGATCTCTGCGTGTTGGGCCTGCGCTTCACCGGCGACAAGCTCGTACCGGCGGCGCGCTTTGCCCATCTCCGCGAGGCGCTCGGCGACCGGTTCGTCGGCGTCGAGATCGATTCGTCCAAGGGCAACCCGCACGGCAACCCGCGCATGGCGCACTCGGTGCTCACCGAGCACCTCGTCGACGAGCCGGGTCACCCCACCCGCGACGCGCTCGACCAGGTCCTCGAGCTGTTCCGCTCCAAGCTGCTCTGACCGGTTCTGTGTGCGCTCAGCACCGCTATGCGGTGCTGAGCGCACACAGAAGGCGGAGCTAGGCGGGGACGCGCGCCACGTGGGTGCGGGCGTGGGCCAGCGCGGTGTCGAGGTCGGCGAAGAGGTGGTTCTCGTGGGCCAGGCGGTCGAGAGCGCCGGTGGCGGTGAGCACGCGGAGGTGCTCGGGGCGCGGGCCCTTGAGGAGCACGGTGATGCCACGGTCTTCGAGCTCAGCGACGATCTGGCCGAGGGCCTGGGCGCCGGTGGCGTCGAGCACCTGGATGTCGGGCAGGCGCAGAACGATCACCTTCGCATCGCTGACCGCGGTGAGCTCGGTGAGGAAGCGCTGGGCGGCCCCGAAGAAGAGGGCGCCATCGAGGCGATAGGTGAGGATGCCCTCGTCGAGCAAGGAGCCGGCACGGTCCTGGTCAAGCTCGTCGGCGCCGATTGGGGTGACCTGGGCGGTGCGGGCCACGTGGCGGAGGGCGAGCACGGCGGCGGCGGCGATGCCGATCTCCACAGCCATGATCAGGTCGAAGGCCACGGTGGCGAGGGCCGTGAGGCACAGCACGACAGCGTCGGAGCGTGTGGCGCGGAGCACGGCCCGCACGTTGTGCACCTCCACCATCCGGTAGGCGGTGACCATCAGCACGCCGGCCAGTGCGGCGAGCGGGATCCGGCTCACGAGGTCGCCCGCGAAGAGGACCACGACCACGAGCACCAGTGAGTGGGTGATGGCGGCCACGCGGGTGCGTGCTCCGCTGCGCACGTTGACTGCCGTGCGGGCGATGGCGCCCGTTGCCGGCATGCCGCCGAAGAGCGGCGACACGATGTTGGCCAGCCCTTGGCCGAACAGCTCGCGGTCGGGGTCGTGGCGGGGGGTGTCGGCCATCCCGTCGGCCACCTTGGCGGAGAGCAGGCTCTCGAGGGCGGCGAGGATGGCCACCGCCAGCGCCGCCGAGAACAGCTCGCTCACCTGCGTGGCGGAGACCGACGGCAGCGCGGGGAGCGGCAGTGAGCTCGGAAGGCTGCCGATGCGGGTGACGTCGAGGTTGCTGATCTCCGTGATCGCCGTCGCCACCACCACGGCCAGCAGTGAGGCGGGCAGGCTGCGGTGGAGCCGCGGGACCAGGGTCATGAGTGCTGCCACGAGGACGACGACGGCCACGGCTGCTAGCCGTCCGTGCCGCGCTGCGTCGCCCACGGCCCGCGACGCGATCACGGCGGTGTTCTCGCCGGCCGGCTTCTTCACGCCCAGGGCCGCGGGCACCTGCTGCAGGAAGATGATGACGGCGATGCCGACCGTGAAGCCCTCAACCACGGGCCACGGCACGAAGGCGAGGTATCGGCCAAGGCGCAGGAAGGCGGCCGTCACCACGAGGAGCCCCGCCATCACGCTCACGACGAGCACCGCGTCGGCGCCGTAGCGCGCCACGACGGGAACGAGCACCACGGTCATCGCCCCGGTGGGGCCCGACACCTGCACGTCGGAGCCGCCGAACACGCCCGCGACGAGGCCAGCCACGATGGCGGTGATCAGCCCGGCCTCGGCGCCGAGCCCGGTGGTGATGCCGAACGCCAGTGCGAGAGGGAGGGCTACGACGCCCACGGTGGCGCCGGCGACGACGTCGCCCCGCCACGAGCGCGAGAGCCCTGCGTAGTCCGACCGGCGGGGGAGGAGGCGGGCGAGGCGCTGCGCCGTGCCCGCCCCTCGTGTGCTCATCGCCGGGCCGCGGTGCGCAGGTCGGCCAGGAGCCCCGCGTTGTGGTGGAGCGACGAGATCAACAGCTCCTTCGCCACCCCGAGCAGGTCGGCAAGGAGAGGATCGGCCAGCGAATAGATGACCGAGGCACCCTCCTTGCGGGTGGTGACCAGTCCGGCGCGGCGAAGCAAGCCCAGCTGCTGCGACAGGTGCGAGCTCTCGATGCCCACGAGCGGCTGCATGTCGCCCACGGAGTGCTCACCCTTCGACAGCACCTCGAGCACACGGATGCGAGCAGGATGGCCGAGCGCCTTGAACAGCTCTGCCTTCACCTCGGACACCGGGACGCTCAACGCCGCGGTGAGCGCCTGATCAGGCATCGTCGTTGCCTTGCCAAGAGGCTGCAGAAGTCATGAGATGACAATATCATCAGATCTGCGGTTAGCCCACACGAGGGTGGGTGCTCAGCACCGCCGGAGGCGGATGACCTCGGGATGGTTGGGCTGAATCACCCAGCTTCTGTGGAGCCTCACCCACGGTATCCGTGGCTCGTCTCCACAGATCCTGTTGGTCAGGCCAGGGGGCGGCCGAACGGGAGGGCTGACTGCCAGGTCTGGAGGAAGGCCTCGGCCTGGAGCGCGGCGGCCATCCAGAGGTTGGTGCCCTCGCTGGCGAGGTCGGCTACCGCGGCGCTGACGCGCTCGGTGGCGTCGCCGCCGTCGGGATCGAGCGTGGCGAGCAGCGAGGCTGCAGTGGCGAGGAAGTCGGGGACGACGATCACCTCCGCGCGGCCGAGCACGGCGAGGGCGCGTGCCGTGACGGGCACCGGCGTGAGCGGCACCACCGCCTTGGCCTTCACCGTGGCGGCCAGGTCGTGCTCGAGCACGCCGGCCTTGCCTGCGACGAGCAGCACGTCGCAGTCGGCGTCGAACGACGCCTGCGGCTCGGGGGTGGCACCGTTGGCGCTGACCGACGCGGCGGCCGCCTCCGTGAGCGGGCCGTTGCCGACGATGGCCACCCGGCGGCCGTCGAGCGAACCGAGCGCACCGAGCGCGGCGGCCACCGCGCTCTCGCCGGCCGTGGTCTGGTCGAAGGCCAGGCCGCGCTGCTCGGCCTTTGGCAGTCCGGCGAGGGCATCGGAGGTGATCCCGAGGCCGGGGCCGAGCACGAGACGGCCCGACTCCACGAGCGATGCCACCTCATCGAGGAACGCGGCGAGCGCGGCGGGCTGATCGTCGGGCTTGGCGTTGATCCCCGCCGACGCGCCGCTGATCTGCAGCCCGAAGCTCGCCGCCGCGTACGTGGTCGACCGGGCTAGCAGCTCGGCGCTGTCGCGCAGCACCTTGGGGGCCATGCGGACGATGCCCACCGCGGGGGCGTCGTCGAGGTCGAAGAGGATGAACCCGTCGGTGGAGGTCAGCTTCTGGAACTGCATCAAAGAGGGTCTAGCCCAAGCCCAGGCGAACCATCTGCTCCGGCGGCGCCTCCACTGAGCGGAGCGCCTCGCGAAGGAGGTCGGCCATGTCGGCGGACTCCGAGCCGCCGGACCGGTCGCGCACCTCGCCCACGGCGTCGCATTCGGCCCGGTCGTAGAGCAGGTCGCCCTGGAAGCGGCCTGCGGCCCAGTAGGGCAGCGCGTCGCTCGGATCGAAGGGCTGGCGGATCACCGGCACGTCGCTGCCCGGCATCCGGTCGAGGGTGGCCCGGCCATCGGGGCGCGGCAGGCGCAGATCGGGGAAGGCGCGCACCGGCATGGTCGACCAGCGGTTCGACCACATCGACAGCGGCCGGTTGCCGTCGATCGGCGCCCGGGCATAGGTGCGAGTGGCGTCGGCCACGTGCATCTCGCGGCCCCACACGCCGCACAGCGCCCACTCCCGGATCGACGTGGACGAGCCGTCGAGCAGCGGCAGGATCGAGCGGCCGTGGGTGCGGTGGGCGGCGGAGACGGCGAAGGTGTCGCACAGCGTGGCGTGCAGGTCGACGGTGGTGGTGAGCGCATCGCACGTGGTTGGGGCCACACCGGGCCAGGCCACCAAGAGCGGGATGTGGCCCATCTCCGGGAAGACGGGCACCGCTGGCTTGCCCCACGTGCCCCGCTCACCGAGGTAGTGGCCGTGGTCGGTGCAGAGCACGACCGCGGTGGAGTCCCAGGCGTCGTGACGGTCCACGGCGTCGAGGATGCGGCCGAGCCAGTGGTCGATCATGGCGAGCTTGGCGCCGTACTGCGAGCGGAGGTGGCGCCCCTCGCGCTCGCTGAGCCCCGACGACGCGGCGTCGCGCGCGTAGGGCGGCCAGATGAGTCGCTCGCCCTCCCAGTCGGGGTCGTACATCGAGGCCCACGGCTCGGGCACGTCGAAGGGCTCGTGCGGGTCGAACTCGTCGACCACGAGCAGCGACCGCTCGTGCGGTGCGCGCGCCGCGCCGAGCTCGCGGTCGAGCCAGTCGGCGGCGGCCACCATCGTGCGCGGCCCGGGGAAGTCGGCCTCGTCGCGGAACCAGGTGCGGGAGATGTCGTAGGCCCGCTCCCAGGGCGCCGCACGAACCGGCAGCGTGGGCGTGCCGATCCACGACGGGTCGGGGCGGGTGCGCCACGGGTCGTCCTCGTGGCCTCGGAGGTAGTCCCACGCGCCGAAGTCGACGTGGTAGTTCTCGCCGCCGGCCTCGAAGAGGTGGGGGTGGTCGGAGACGAGCATCGTGTTGATGCCGGCGTCGCGCCGCAGCAGGTGCGTGATCGAGTCTTCCCACACCTCGATCGATCCCCACGGCCGCCAGGGGAAGTCGAGCGCCCCCACGAGCAGATCGTGCCGGGCCGGCATGCAGGGCAGCGAGCCGGCGTGGTGGTTCGTGAAACGCACCGACCGGGCCGCCAGCCGGTCGTGGTTGGGGGTGTCGAACTCGGTGCTGCCGTAGCAGCCGAGCAGGTGACGGTTGAGGCTGTCGAGCAGCACCACCACCACGTCGCGCGCCGGGATCACGCCCGGACCGTAGTGGCGACGGGGATCCGGGGCCGTCACAGCGGGCCGGTAGCCTGGGAGCCCCATGGACGACCCCGCCGCCTCCCTCCTCGAGGGCCTCAACCCCGTGCAGTGGGAGGCGGTCACCCACACCGAGGGACCGCTCCTCATCGTGGCCGGCGCCGGTTCGGGCAAGACGCGGGTGCTTACGCACCGCATCGCCCACCTGATCCGCGAGCACGGCGTCAGCCCGTTCGAGATCCTCGCCATCACCTTCACGAACAAGGCGGCCGACGAGATGCGCCACCGCGTGTCGTCGCTGGTGGGTCCGGTGGCCGAGAAGATGTGGGTGTCGACGTTCCATGCGGCGTGCGTGCGCATCCTGCGCCGCGACGCCGATCGCCTTGGCTACCCGAAGCAGTTCACGATCTACGACCAGGCCGATGCCAACCGCCTCACCGGGTACGTGATCCGCGACCTCGGGCTCGACCCGAAGCGGTTCCCGCCGCGGTCGATCCACGCCACGATCAGCGCCGCGAAGAACGACGGCCTCTCCGCCGGCCAGTACGCCGACCGGGCCGAGGTGATCTTCGAACGCAAGATCGCCGAGATCTTCACCGAGTACCAAGCGCGGCTCCTGCGGGCCGGTGCCATGGACTTCGACGACCTCCTCGGCAACACGGTCGAGCTCCTCCGGCGCAACCCCGACCTGCTCGAGCACTACCAGCGTCGCTTCAAGCACGTGATGGTCGATGAGTACCAGGACACCAACACGGTCCAGAACGAGCTCGTCCTGCTCCTCACCAAGACCCACCGCAACGTCTGCGTCGTGGGAGACGGCGACCAGTGCCTCCCCACCGGCACGATGGTGTCGACGCCCACGGGACCGCGACCGATCGAGGAGATCGAGGTCGGCGACGAGGTGCTCGGAACGGGAGGCGGCTTCGAGCAGGTGGCCGGGCGAGTCACGCACGTGCAGGTCGGCGAGTGGTCAGGCCGTCAGTACCTCGTGCGTGCCGGTGGCCACACGATCCAAGGCACCCCCCACCACATCGTCTTCGCCGACACCATGCTCGATCAGGACAAGTGGCTCGTCTACCTGATGCACAAGAAGGACCGAGGTTGGCGGATCGGCGTGACGAGCTCCGTCCGGGTGGACAAGAACGGCCAGGTGGCGCCCGGGCCCCGGGTCCGCATCAACCAGGAGCACGCGGACGAGCTCTGGTTCCTGAAGATCTGCGACTCGCGAGAAGACGCCTCGATGTGGGAGGCCTTCATCGCCGCTGAGTACGGGCTACCGACAGCCCTCTTCCACGGCATCGGCCGGAAGCTCCTGATGGGTGAACAGCGACTGGAGCAGCTCTACGACATGCTCGACACAGCGTCGCGCGCCAAGTTCCTCATGGAGGACCTCGACCTCCATCCAGAGTTCCCGCACATGCGACCGACGGCGGGTCGGCGCCGGGACACCCTCACCCTGACGATGTTCGGCGGCGAGCGTCGGGTGGGGCGAGCTGCGGGTCTCGTAGCGCACCATCGCGTCCAGTGGTGCTCCAACCGGGTAGACGTGGCGGAGCGGCTGGCTGATGCGGGCTTTGCGATCCGACCGATTCATGGCAGCCATGGGCTCGAGGTGCACCGGAGGGACTACGTCGATGCCGTCGAGGCTGCAACTCGTGCGGCGAACGTTGCTGGCCTCACGATCCAACGGCGGGCGCACATCGGTGATCGTGTGTGGGACTGCGTTCCGCTGTCGCACGTGCGCCCGGGGATGCATGTGCTGGTGGACGACGGGAGCGGAGGGTTCGTCCCCACGCGCGTTGACGTTGTGGACACGGTCGCGTACGACGGACCGGTGTTCGATCTCGAGGTGGATGGGACGCACAACTTCGTCGCGGAGCACATCTGCGTCCGGAACAGCATCTACAAGTTTCGAGGAGCGGACATGCGGAACATCCTCGAGTTCGAGAATGCCTTCCCGGATGTCACCGTCGTCGTGCTCGAGCAGAACTACCGCTCCTCGCAGACGATCCTCGATGCGGCCAACGCGGTCATCTCCAACAACCTCGGTCGCAAGCCGAAGGAGCTCTGGACCGACCGCGGCGACGGCCAGCCGATCATCCGCTACCACGGCGACGACGAGGTCGACGAAGCCCAGTGGGTCACCCGCGAGATCGCCCGCCTCCACGACGGCGGCGACCACCGCTGGGGCGATGTCGCCGTCTTCTACCGCACCAACGCTCAGAGCCGCGTGCTCGAGGAGAACCTCGCTCGCCACGGCGTGCCCTACAAGGTCATCGGCGGCACCCGCTTCTACGACCGGCGCGAGGTGAAGGACGCGCTCGCCTACATGAAGGCCGTGATCAACCCGTCCGACGAGGTTTCGGTGAAGCGGGTGATCAACAACCCCAAGCGCGGCGTGGGCGACTCCAGCGTCGGCAAGCTCGACGCGTACGCCTCGGGCCGGGGGCTGTCGTTCATCGACGCGCTGCGCCGGTCCGACGACGCCGGTGTGGGCGGCAAGGCCGCCAAGGGGATCGAGCAGTTCCTGTTCCTGCTCGACTCCGTGGCCGACCTCGCCGCCGACGACAAGCCCGCCCCGCTGCTCGAAGCGCTGCTCGAGCGATCCGGCTACCTCGACGAGCTGCGCGCCGAGCGCACCATCGAGAGCGAGGGACGGCTCGAGAACCTGGCCGAGCTCGTCGGCTCTGCGCAGGACGCCGAGTCGATCGAGCAGTTCCTCGAACAGGTCAGCCTCACCTCGGATGCCGACGAGATCGACGGCGACGACAGCCAGGTCGTGCTCATGACGATCCACGCCGCTAAGGGCCTCGAGTTCCCGGCCGTGTTCATCATCGGCCTGGAAGACGGTGTGTTCCCCCACCTCCGCTCCATCGGCGACCCCGACGAGCTCGAAGAGGAGCGCCGCCTCGCCTACGTGGCCCTCACCCGGGCCCAGGAGCGGCTCTACCTCACGCACGCGTGGAGCCGCACGCTCTACGGCGGCACGCAGTACAACCCCCCCAGCCGCTTCCTCGACGAGATCCCCGAGCGGCTCGTGCAGGCCATCGAGCAGCGACGCGCCAGCCGCGGCGGCAAGACCTACGGCAGCGGAGGTGGGGGCTTCGGCGGCGGTGGCTACGGATCCAGCGGCAGCGGGGTGAGCGCCAACCGCGAGCGCATCGTCGAGCGAGCGATGCAGTCCAAGGGCACCGGGCCGGCCAAGCACGGCGCCGAGGCCATCGGGCTGAAGGTGGGCGACGACGTGTCACACGCCACCTTCGGCGAAGGCGTGATCCTGCTCATCGAGGGGCAAGGCGACAAGGCCGAGGTGGTCATCCGCTTCCCCGGCGTGGGTGAGAAGCGGCTGCTCCTGTCCTGGGCCCCGCTCAAGAAGCTCTGACCGTGCGGATCGCCCAAGCAGAGTCGGCGTCGGATTGGGCGGAGGTCGAGCGACTCATCCGGGCCTACCTGGCCGAGCTGCCCTTCGAGATCGACTTCCAAGACATCGACCGCGAGCTAGCGGCGCTTCCCGCCGAGTACGGCCCGCCCGAGGGAGCCGCGCTCCTGGCGCTCGACGAGGCATCGGGCGAGGCCGTGGGTGTGGTCGGTGTGCGGCGCTTCGACGAGCACGACGGTGAGCTCAAGCGCATGTACGTCGCACCAGCCGCCCGAGGCTCCAGTGTGGGCCGAGCCCTGGGCGCGGCGGCCGTGGCCGCAGCCATCGCCCTCGACTACCAGCGACTGCTCCTCGATACGGTCGACACCATGACCGCCGCCATCGGCACCTACACGAGCCTCGGCTTCGTCGAGATCGAGCCGTACCGCCACAACCCACTGCCTGGGGCTCGCTACTTCGCCCGGACGCTGGGGTAGGTCGGGTGGAGGCGGGCTGGCATCGCATCCCGCAGCGCTGTGCCGCGTGGGGCGGCGCCTCACGAGCCTGGGATGAGGTGGCGGGCCGCGCCCATGCCCGGTTAGACCGGGTGCCGATGTCGAAGACGATCGAGCGGGCGGCTCTGCTCCTCCGGCGTGACCACACGCTCGGGACCCTGATGGACCGTCTCGCGCGGGCCCATGGCGATCGGCAGCTCGTCACCGAGTCTGGTGGGGGGCTGTCGCTCACCTACGAGCAGGCGGCCAAGCGCGTTCGGCGCTGGGCCGGTGGCATCGCCGAGCGCACTTCGCCGGGCGACGTCGTGGTCATCGCCGCCGCCAACGGCTACGAGCAGCTGCTCCTGTGCTTCGCGGCAGCTCGGGCTGGCGCCATCCCGGCGCCGGTGAACGACCAGATGCGCAAGGACGAGATCGCCCACGTGGTGAAGGACTCCGGCGCCACGCTCGTGCTGCGCAGCGCCGTCGAGGTCGACGCCGGTACGCCACTGATGACAGCGCACCCCGCTGACCCGGGTGACGTGGCGGCTCTGTTCTACACATCCGGCACCACGGGCTCCCCGAAGGGCGCCGCCCTCACCCACCGCGCCCTGGTCGGCCAGGCCGCAGCTGCGGCGATGTGGCCCACCCGGCTCCACCGTGACGAAGCCGTGATCGCACTCCCGGTCGCCCACATCATGGGCTTCGCCGTGCTGATCGGGCTGGCCTTCGCCGGGATCCCTGCCTACCTGCTCCCCCGCTTCAACCCGGTGCTCGTGCTCGATGCCATCGAGCAGCGTCGGGCCACGATCTTCGTGGGCGTGCCGGCCATGTACCGCATGCTCGACGAAGCGCACGCCACTGAGCGCGACCTCACCTCCGTGCGCGTGTGGGGCTCCGGTGCCGACGCCATGCCGCCCGAGCTGGCCGAGCGCTTCAAGCGCATGGGGGCCACCATCACCGTTCCGATCTTGGGTGCGATGGGGCAAGCCACCTTCGCTGAGGGATACGGCATGGTCGAGGTCGGCGGCGGTGTGGCCGCCAAGGTGTCGCCCCCGTTCATCGGCGCCGGCTCCGGGCCTTTCGGCGAGGCGCTCGGCTTCGCGCTGCCCGGCTACGAGATGCGCATCGTCGACGACGAGGGGAATGAGGTGCGCGGCGGTGGCGTGGGCGAGCTCCAGGTGAAGGGTCCCGGCGTGCTCAAGGCCTACTGGGGCGACGACGCGGCCACGGCCGCGGTCCTCACCGACGACGGCTGGCTGCGCACCGGCGACCTCGCCCACAAGGGACCGCTCGGGCTGCTCGTGTTCGAGGGCCGGAGCAAGCACGTGATCAAGCACGGCGGGTACTCCGTGTACGCCCTCGAGGTGGAGCACACCCTCGAGCAGCACCCCGATGTGCTCGAAGCGGTGGTCGTGGGCCTCCCCGACGAGCGGCTCGGTGAGCTGCCCGTCGCCGCGGTGCGCCTGCGCCCCGGGGCCACCCTGGCCAAGGCCAAGCTCGGCGCGTGGGCGAAGCGGCACCTGTCGGACTACAAGGTGCCGAAGCGCTTCGTGGCAGTCGACGAGCTGCCCCGCACCGGCACGCAGAAGGTCCAAAAGGACGTCGTCCTCGCCCTGTTCGACTGATCCCTGCGGGGCGGGCCGCAACCCAGCAGGGATGGGGACCTTCGGCCCTTGAGGGAACGCCGGGCCGGGCGCACGCTGGTGGTGCCCCACCCGTGGAGGTGCGCCGTGGCTGTCGAGGATCGCGTGGAGGAACGGACCGATACCCCGTCATCGTTGGACCGCAGCGCCTCGCTGAGCGCCTACGTCGATCTCGCGCTCGAGGACGTCGTGGCCCGCTTCGCCGATCCGGCCATCGACGACCTCCTCACCTCGGCGATCCGCACAGCTCTCGGTCTCGACGCCCACGAGGAGCTGTGGGCCCATGCCGAGACGTGCCTGTGGGTGTCGTCGGGCAACGTGCGTGTGGCGGTGGCGTGGCGAGCGCGGCGACCCAAGGGGCCAGTCACCGAGGGCACCGCGACCATCTCGCTGCTCGTCGTGCAGTCGGGGCACGACGCGATCACGGAGCTCTTGGTGTCGCTGCCCGTCCATGGCGACACCGCTGGCATCGCCACGGAGGCAGCGCATCACATCCTCGACGAGGTCACCCGCCGTCTCGAGAGCTGATTGGTCAGGGGTTGGTGGTGGTGGTCGACAGCTCGTTGATGTCGACGTAGAGCCGGTTCCCCTCCACGGTGGTGGGGTAGTAGCGCAGCCCGGTGCCGTTGAGCGGGTAGGTGACAGTCTTGTCGCAGGCGTTGACGAGAACCTGGGCGGCCCGGTCGATCACGACGGCGCACGACGGGCGGTCAGGGTCGAAGGCGCTGAAGGCCACCCACCCATCGCGGATCCCTGGCTCGAGGTGCTGCACGTAGAGGTTGCGCCCGTGGCCCACGAGATCCTGGAAGAGGAGCGGCAGGCCGCCCTCGTCATCGATCGACGCCGTGATGCTCTCGATCTGGCCCGCGTTGAACCGCGGGTCACCGAGCTTGATGTCGACGTTGCCCCGACTGGCGGCTTGTGCCACCAGGAACGTCAGGCCAAGGGCCACCACCACACCCACCCCGGCGACGAGGAGCGCCTTGCCGGCGTGGCCCCGGCTCTGGGCGACGGGCACTAGGTCAGCCCTCTCGACTGGCGGTTGATCTGTAGCACGCCCCTAGTATCGGCCGACCTGACCCGGCGTCGGAAACCGAGTGCTACGAGGGCGAGCCATCCGGCGAGGCCTCCGACCACGCCCAGGGCCGCCAACCCGAACGCCGCGGTGCCATCACAGTTCGCTAGGCCTTCTCACCTGCCAGGAGCAGCGCATGGATCTCTACGAGTACCAGGGCAAGCAGTTCTTCGCGAGCTACGGGATCCCCGTGTCGCCCGGCGATGCCGCCACCACCGTGGACGACGCCGTCGTCGTCGCCGACCGGATCGGCTACCCGGTGGTGGTCAAGGCGCAGGTGCAGGTGGGTGGGCGCGGCAAGGCTGGCGGCATCAAGCTGGCCAACGACGCCGCCGAGACCCGCGAGCACGCCTCCAACATCCTCGGCATGGACATCAAGGGCCACACCGTCGAGGTGCTCTGGATCGAGCTCGCCTCCGACATCGCCGAGGAGTACTACGCCAGCTTCACGCTCGACCGCTCAGCCAAGAAGCACCTCGGCATGCTCTCCGCACAGGGCGGCGTGGAGATCGAGGCCGTCGCCGAGACCGACCCCGACGCCATCGCCAAGATCTGGATCGACCCCGTCGACGGGCTCACCGAGGCCGCCGCTCGGGCGTGGGTCCTGGAGGCCAAGCTCAACCCGGCCGCCACCGACGGCGCCGTCGACATCCTCCGCAAGCTCTACACGGCCTACACCGAGGGCGACGCCGACCTCGCCGAGATCAACCCGCTGATCCTCAAGCCCACCGGCGAGGTGCACGCCCTCGACGCGAAGGTCACCCTCGACGACAACTCCACCTTCCGCCACCCTGACTACGCGCAGTACGAGGCCACCCAGGTGCGCGACGAGCGGGAGCAGGCCGCCCACGACAAGGGGCTGCAGTACGTCGGCCTCGACGGCAGCGTCGGCATCATCGCCAACGGCGCTGGCCTCGCCATGAGCACGGTCGACATCGTGAGCCAGGTCGGTGGTCAGCCCGCCAACTTCCTCGACATCGGCGGTGGCGCCAACGCCGACGTGATGGCCGGCGCGCTGGAGGTCATCAACAACGACCCCAAGGTGCGGTCCATCTTCATCAACATCTTCGGCGGCATCACCAAGGGTGATGAGGTCGCCAACGGCATCATCACCGCGATGGGGCGCGTCGACATCCGCGTTCCCATCGTGATCCGGCTCGACGGCACCAACGCCGACGAAGGCCGGGCGATCCTCGAGCCCCACCTGTCCGACAAGCTCCAGATGGCCCCCACCATGGTCGAGGCCGCCCAGACCGCAGTCGCACTCGCGACGAAGTAGGAGAGCAGACAATGGCAATCTTCGTCGACGAGACCACCAAGGTCGTCTACCAGGGTCTCACCGGCTCGCAGGGCAAGTTCTACGGCATGCTCAACCGCGACTACGGCACGCAGGTGGTGGCTGGCACCAACCCCAAGAAGGCCGGCACCGACGTCGACGGCATCCCCGTCTACGCCAACGTCGCCGAGGCGGTTGCCGCCACCGGCGCCACCGCGTCGTGCATCTTCATCCCCGCGCCGGGCGTGAAGGACGCGGTGCTCGAGGCCGCTGAGGGCGGCGTGACGTTCATCGTGGCCATCACCGAGGGCGTGCCCGCGCAGGACGAGGCCTGGTTCTTCAACAAGCTCAAGCGCGACTTCCCCGACGTGCAGCTGCTCGGCCCGAACTGCCCCGGCATCATCAGCCCCGGCAAGTGCAACATCGGGATCACCGCCGGCCACATCGCCAAGGCGCCCGTCAACGGTCGCCCCAACGTA
>JBKJIE010000082.1:0-20217 GCA_046598715.1 Acidimicrobiales bacterium
GCCGGGCCACAACCTTCTGCTCCTCAGCCAATGGGCGGACCCCACCGACGCCGAGCCGAACATCGCCTGGACCCGCGAGACATTTGAGGCCCTTCGACCCCACATGGCCAACCGTCGCTACGTCAACTACCTCGCCGCCGACGACGCCGGCTACACCCGGGACGCCTACGGCTCCAACTACGAGCGACTCGTCGAACTGAAACGCCGCTACGACCCCGACAACATCTTCCACCTCAACCAGAACATCGACCCGAGCGTGCTCGCCAGCGAACCAACCGATGCCGCGCCAGAGCAGGAACGCACGTAATCGGCGATCGGAGCGCGGTCTTCGTTGAGGTGCACGAAGCCCCGCACCCCGTGGGCTCGCACGCTCAAGTGGCCGATTTCCCGCTGGGCGCTGCCCACCAGGGATGCGGCGAGTACAGATTCAGGTCGGTGGTTCGACCGGCGGGCTCGTGGGATCCTCACCGAGGAGCGGTGCGTCAGCCATGACGCGCTCAGCCTGGCACGGCGGGTGCCGCGTCACCGGCACTAGGTTCCCGCGGGTGGTCAGCACGTGCAGTCGATGTGGTGTTGTGAGCGAGGATGCCCCGACGGAGGGGGTGCCGCTCGGGTGGTCGACGTCCACCACGCCCCGGGGCATCGAGCCGCTTTGCGCATCGTGCACCCGGGAGCATGTGCGGGACATCGAGGCCAAGCTCGACGACGCCTGGTGGAGCTGAGCGTGCCTAGCCGGCCGTGGGCGAGCTGACCGGCTCTGTCGCCGGGCGGCCATAGAGCGTGGTTCGCTGCTCCAGGGTGCGGCCCAGCGGCTCGACCCAGCTTCGGAAGCCGTCCTCGTCCATCATCGTGCCGTGCGCCGCGCCGGCGGCGCGCGAGATGTTTTCGTCCATGAGGGTGCCACCGAGGTCGTTGGCACCGGCCTGGAGGATCTGCGCAGCGCCGCCGTGGCCCATCTTCACCCACGACACCTGGATGTTGTCGATCCAGCCGCGATAGGCGATGCGGCCCACCGCGTGCATGAGGAGCGCCTCCCTGAACGTGGGGCCTCGCCGTGCCTTGTGCTGGAGGTAGATCGGCGCCGCCATGTGCACGAAGGGGAGGGGCACGAACTCGGTGAAGCCGCCGGTCTCCTTCTGCAGCGATCGGGTGCGCACGATGTGGCGTGCCCACGAACGAGGCTGCTCGATAGCACCGAACATGATCGTGACGTTCGAACGCAGGCCGACCGCATGCGCAGTGCGATGCGCCTCGAGCCACTGCTCGGTGTTGATCTTGTCGGGGCAGAGCAGCTCACGCACCGGGTCGTCGAGGATCTCGGCAGCGGTGCCGGGCAGGGTCTTCAGCCCGGCCGCCATGCACCGGCGGAGGTAGTCGGCCAGCGGCTCGCCGAGGCGCTTGGCCCCCTCGGTGACCTCGAGCGCGGTGAAGCCGTGGATGTGGATGTCGGGGGCCACGTCGTGCACGGCCCGGGCGACATCGATGTAGTAGTTGCCATCGAAGTCGGGGTGGATCCCGCCTTGGAGGCACACCTCGGTGGCGCCTGACTCCACTGCCTCGAGCACCCGGCCCTGGATGTCCTCGAGGGTGAGCAGGTACGGGGTGCCGCGCAGGTTGAGCGAGAGCGGCCCCTTGGAGAACCCGCAGAACCGGCACTTGAAGGTGCACACGTTCGTGTAGTTGATGTTGCGGTTCCGGACGTAGGTGACGACGTCGCCGATCGATGCCCGCCGCAGCTCGTCGGCCACCTGGGCGACGGCGGCGACCTCTGTGCCGCGAGCGCTGAAGAGCGTGGTGACCTCGTCCTCGCCCACCTCCTGCCCGAGCAGCACCCCTTCGAGCACCTCACCGACCGGGCCGTGCCAGCCATCGCTGGGTCGGCCAGGGACGAGCGGCACGGGATCGACGGGAGCGCCCGAGTACCAGGCGGTGTTGCGACGGCCGATCTGGATCACCTCGGCACCGGTGCCCGCTTCCACCGCCGCCTTGATCTGCTCCGGGAAGACGCTCCCGGGATCATCACGGCCCAGGCCCTCCGCATCGCTGCGGTCGAGCACGCGGAACCGCATCGCAGGGTCGAGCCACCGATCCGGATCGAGCGCGAGCTCGGGGTAGATGGTGAGCCGCGGCGCAAGGGCAAAGCCCCGTGCCTCGGTGACCTCTCGCAGCCGGTCGAGCGCGGGCCACGGGCGCTCGGGGTTCACGTGGTCGGCGGTCACCGGTGACACGCCACCCCAGTCGTCGATCCCGGCGTCGAGCAGGTGCCCGAAGTCGTCGGACAGGTTGGGCGGGGCCTGCAGGTGCACCTCGGGCGGCAAGATCAGTCGGGCCAGCGCGATGGCCTGGAGGAAGTCGTCCGCGGGGCAGGGCGGCGCGTCGTGCATGGCCGTACCGGCCTTGGGCAGGAAGTTCTGCACGATCACCTCCTGCACGTGGCCGTGCCGGCGATGCGAGGCCGCGATGGCCTCGAGCGCCTCGATTCGGTCGGCCACGTCCTCGCCGATGCCCACGAGGATGCCGGTGGTGAAGGGGATGGCGAGCTCGCCGGCCGCCTCGAGCGTGGCCAGGCGCCGCGCCGGCACCTTGTCCGGAGCCCCGCGGTGGCAGGCAAGGTCGTCGCGGAGCGACTCGACCATCATCCCCTGGCTCGGGGCAACGGCTCGCAGCGTGGCCAGATCGGCGGAGGAGAGGGCTCCGGCGTTGGCGTGGGGGAGCAGGCCCGTCTCGTCGAGCACGAGCTGGCACATCGCCGCGAGATACTCGACCGTGGTGGCGTAGCCGTTGGCGTCGAGCCACTCGGCCGCCACTGGGTAGCGATCTTCGGGGCCCTCGCCCAGGGTGAAGAGGGCTTCGTGGCAACCGGCCATCGCGCCGGCGTTGGCGATGGCCAGGACCTGCTCGGGGCTCAGGTATGGCGCAGCCAGCCGGGCCGGTGGCTGGGCGAACGTGCAGTAGCCGCACCGGTCGCGGCACAGCATCGTGAGGGGGATGAACACCTTGGGCGAGAAGGTGATCCGCCGACCGTGGGCGTCCTCGCGCAGGGCGCGGGCACGCGCCATCAGCTCCTGCAGCGGTACCGAGGCGAGTGCTTGGTGTGGCTGTGCAGAGCCGGACATGGCGGCACCCTATCGTCGCCCCCAGCACCCGACGCGTCCCGAGCCATCCTCGTCCGGGCGACCCCTCGATCACCAGCGCAGCCGGTAGGTGCCGTGCACCGCCTCGGGCTCGCTGGTGGGGTCGGGGGTCCATGGCGCGACCACCGAGGCGTACCCAGCTCGCGCCGCGACCGCCTGCAGCGCGGGGATGCACCGTGCCGGGTCGTCGGTGCAGCGCACCACGGTGCAGGTGTCCCAGTCGGCGAAGCGGGCTCGCCTGGCCAGCGCCCACGCGCCTCGCAGCCCGGGCGTGCGCTGTGCAGGCGCCACGTCCGGCACGGCCGCGACGCCGTCGAGGGCGAGGCGCGGGTCCGTGTAGGCGCCCGCGTGGCCCGGTACCTGGTCGTCGAGGGGGAGCGGTGCGGCACCCTCGATGGCGGGCAGCCGCCAGGTGCGTCGCTCTTCGACCGGGTCGAACCCTTGGCGCTGCAGGAGGGTGGCGAGGTGCGTCGGGTGCCAGGGTCGGCCCGTGCGGCCGGCGCGGTCGTGACCGGCTACCTGCACCCCGAGCTCGTCATGCGCCATGAACGACACCGGTCCCGCCATCGATGTGCAACCCCGCTCGGCGAGCCAGGCTTGTGCGGCGGCGACGAGGGCCGTCGCGACGGTGGGGTCGTCCTCGGTCCACCAGAAGCCGAAGCTCCCCGCCGAACCCGGCGAGGCCACGTGGGCGGTGATCCGCCCGACTGGTCGGCCGACGCGGCGGGCGAGCAGGTGCGCGGCCTCCCCCTGCTCGAAGAACGGGTTCCGCCTGGCATCGAGGCGGTAGCGCTCCCAGGCCATCACCATGGGCGTGAACCGTGGATCGGCGCCGTGCAGGGCCTGCGGGAGCTCGACGAAGCGCGTCAGCGAGCCGCCGCCGCTGACCTCCTCGATCGACACTGCACCCGCCGCCATCGAGAGCGACCCTAGGGCGGGGGTGCTGGTGCGGGTCAGCCTGTGGCTGCGGGGTCCGCGATCCAGACGACCTTGTCGCCGGTGACGTGAGCGCCCGGGCAGGTCTCGTCGCCGGCCACCACACGAGCGAGGGCTTCGCGCTTGGCTTCGCCGCACACGGTGACGAGCACGAGCCGAGCGCGGGCGATCCCGGCGAGGGTGAGCGTCATGCGGGGGTGCGGGTTGACGCCGGTGGGGTCTTCGTTCATCACGACCAGGCGGCCGGGGTCGGCGTCGACGCCGGTGGAGCCGGGGAAGAGCGAGGCGACGTGCCCGTCGGCCCCGAGGCCCAGGTGGACGACGTCGAGCTTCCCGAGCTCGCCGAGGCGCAGCTGGTAGGGGTCGGCGCCCTCCTCGCAGAACATCGGGTAGTTCGCGTTGACGGCACCGACCTGCTCGAGCAGCGCCTCGCGCACGAGGTGGTAGTTGGAGTCGGGGGAGTCGTGCGGCACGCACCGCTCGTCGCCCCAGTAGAGGTCGACCTTCCACCAGTCGATCTGGGAGCCAGCGTCCTCAGCCAGGCGCTCGTAGCACGCCTTGGCGGTGGGACCACCGGAGACAGCGAGGGAGAAGCCGTCGTTGGGACGGGCGTGGAACGCCTCGATGACGCGCTCCGCGAACTCCCCACAGACGTCGTCAACGACGATCAGCTCTCCGTGCACGTGGAGCTCAGCCCGCCGCTCTGAGCTCTGTGGCCTTGGTGTCGAGCGCGGCGATCAGCTCGTCGAAGGACTTGGCGAACGCAGTCACGCCTTGCTCCTCGAGGGTCGTGCCCACGTCGTCGAGGTCGATGCCGACATCCCTCAACGCGTCGAGGGTGGCCTGCGCGTCGGCCGGATCGGCATCGATGGCGCGGCTGACCGTGCCGTGGTCGCAGAACGCCTCGATCGTGTCCTCCGGCATGGTGTTCACCGTGTCGGGGCCGATGAGCAGGTCGACGTAGGTGGTGTCAGGGTAGGCGGGGTTCTTGGTCGACGTGGAGGCCCACAGCGGTCGTTGCACGCGGGCGCCGCGGGCGACCAGTGCATCCCAGCGTGGTCCGGCGAACGTCTCCGTGAAGCGCTGGTAGGCCACCTGGCCCTGGGCGACGGCCGCCTTGCCTCGAAGACCGAGGGCGGCTTCCGTGCCGATCTCGTCGAGCCGTCGATCGATCTCGGTGTCGACGCGGGAGATGAAGAAGCTGGCCACGCTGGAGATGCGCGACAGATCGCCTTCGTGGTGTTCGAGGCCGCTCAGGTACGCCTCCATCACCTCGGCATGGCGCTCGAGGCTGAAGATGAGCGTGACGTTGATGCTGCGGCCTTCCGCGATCATGGTCTGGATGGGTGCCAGGCCCTCGGCGGTGCCGGGGATCTTCACGTACAGGTTCGGTTCGTCGATGGTGGTGTGAAGGTGCCGGGCGGCGGCTTCGGTGCCGGCCGAGTCGCGCGCCAGGTCGGGGGCCACCTCCACGGACACGTAGCCATCGACGCCGTCGCTGCTGTCGTAGACGGGCCGCAGCAGAGCGAGTGCGCCCTCGATGTCGGAGGTCACGAGCTGCCAGTAGGCGTCGTCCACAGAGGTGCCACCCGCGACGAGATCACCGAACTGCTCGTCGTAGTCGGAGCCCGAGCTGATGGCCTTCTGGAAGATCGAGGGGTTGGAGGTGAGGCCCCGGATCCCGCGCTCGACCCACGTCGCCAGCTCGCCGCCGGTGAGCCACCCCCGGCGCAGGTTGTCGAGCCAGGGGCTCTGGCCGAGCTCGTGCAGCGCCGCGAGGCGGTTGAGGTCGGGGGTCATGCGAGGTCCTCGATCAGCTGTCGGGCGCGCTCGGCCACGTGCTCGGCGGTGAACCCGAGCTCGGCCATGACGCGCTCTCCTGGTGCTGATGCCCCGAAGCGGTCGATCCCAACCGCGTCGTCGGCCCAGCGGTCCCAGCCGAACGTGGTGCCGGCCTCGACGGCCAGCGTGGCCACATCAGGAGGGAGCACCGTGTCCTGGTAGGCCTCGGGCTGATCTGCGAACAGGTCCCACGACGGGAGCGATGTGACCTGCACCCGCAGACCTTCGTCGCTGAGGACCTGCGCAGCAGCGACGCAGACGGCCACTTCGCTGCCCGTGCCGACCAGGACGAGGTCAGGCTCGGCGACGGGCACGAGCGCGTAGCCACCGCGATCGACCTGCCCGTGGGCGGTGCCCTCGAGCACCGGCAGGTCCTGGCGGGACAGGATCAGCGCAGTGGGCCCATCGTGCGCGACCGCGAGCCTCCAGGCGGCAGCCGTCTCGTTGGCGTCGGCCGGCCGGATCACGCGCAGCCCGGGGATGGCCCGCAGCGCTGCGATGTGCTCGACCGGCTGGTGGGTGGGGCCGTCCTCGCCGACGCCCACAGAGTCGTGGGTGAACGAGTAGACGACCTTGGCCCGGGAGAGGGCGGCCAGGCGGACCGACGGCCGGCAGTAGTCGCTGAACACGAGGAAGGTGCCACCGACCGGCAGGACCCCACCGTGCAGGGCCATCCCGTTCATCGTCGCCGCCATGGCGTGCTCGCGGATGCCGAAGTAGATCTGGCGCCCGGCGGGCTCGCCGCTCGACTGCACCCCGTGGCCCTTGAGGACGGTGCCCGTGTTGGAGGTGAGGTCGGCACCACCTGCCACCAGGGCGGGCACGACGTCGGCGAGCGCCTGCAGACAGGCACCGCTGGCGACGCGCGTGGGTACCTGCTGCCCCACATCCCAAGCGGGAAGGGCGTCGGACCAGCCGGGCAGGCCCGTGGCCGCGAAGCAGGCGTCGAGGGCCGCGCGATCGCCGTCGAAGGCCTCGAGGCGCTTGGTCCAGGCGTCGCGCTCGTCGGCGCCCCGCTCGCCGGCCGCCCGGTAGAGATCGAGCACGTCATCGGGCACGTAGAAGGTCTGGTCGACGGGAAGCCCGAGGATCGCCTTGGTGGCCCGGATGTCGTCGTCCTTGAGGGCGTAGCCGTGGGCGGCGGGATCGTCGGTCTTGGTGGGCGAGGGGAACGCGATGTGGCTGCGGATGATGACGAGCGACGGTCGATCGTCGACGTCCATGGCGCGTCGCAGGCCCGCCTCGATCGCGTCGACGTCCTCAGCCACCTCACCGAGGTGCTCGACGTGCCACCCGTAGGAGGCAAACCGGGCGGCCGCGTCGTCAGAGAGCGACAGCTCTGTGGCGCCATCGATCGAGATGTGGTTGTCGTCGTAGACGCAGACGAGGCGTCCGAGTGCGAGGTGTCCCGCCAGCGACGCGGCCTCGTGCGAGAGACCTTCGGAGAGGTCGCCATCGCCGGCGATGCAGTAGGTGCGGTGGTCGACGACGTCGGCGCCGAAGCGCGCTCGTAGCGATCGCTCAGCGAGCGCCATGCCCACGGCGTTGGCGATGCCCTGGCCGAGGGGGCCCGTGGTCACCTCGACGCCGTCGGTGTGACCTCGCTCGGGGTGGCCCGGCGTGCGGCTGCCCCACTGCCGGAAGGCCTTGAGATCGTCGAGCGTGAGGTCGTACCCGGTGAGGTGGAGCATCGAGTACAGGAGGATCGAGGCGTGTCCCGCTGACAGCACGAACCGATCGCGGTCGGGCCAGTGGGGCGCTGTCGCGTCGTATCGCATGATCCGCGTCCACAGCACGTGGGCCAAGGGGGAGAGGGCCATCGCCGTGCCCTGGTGGCCCGAGCGGGCCGCGTTGGGGGCATCCATGGAGAGGCCCCGGATCACGTTGATGGCTCGTTCTTCGAGGTCTGTCGCAGGCACCGGTCCACCCTACAAGAGCCCCTCTCGGGGTCCGCACTGGGTACCCTCCGAGCGTGAACGCGTCTGATCCGGTCCTCTCGACGCGTGAGGCGATCCTCATCGAAGCCCGTCGCTGCTTCGCCGAGCAGGGGTTCTCGGGCACGTCGCTCAACGACATCGCGGCCGGCGTGGGGATCCGAAAGCCGAGCCTCCTGCACCACTTCCCGTCCAAGGAAGCGATCTACCGCGAGGTCTTCGAGACCTCGCTGTCGGATTGGGTCATCCGCGTGGAGGCCGCTGTGGAGGTGCACGACCAGGAGGGCTGGAGCAAGGTCGACCACGTCGTCACATCGGCCTTCGACTTCTTCGCCGAGAACCCGGACTTCGTGCGGATCATGCGACGCGAGGCCCTTGACGGGCAGGGTCACCTCGGTGTCGACCTCGGCACGGTGCTGAAGCCCTACTTCGATCGGGCCGTGCACTTCTTCGATGCCCAGATGGGCGAGGGGCGCTTCCGCAAGCACGACAGCGAGCAGCTGATCATCACCGGCATCGGCGCCCTGCTCGGCTACTTCTCCGACGTGCCGTTCCTGCGAGGCGTGCTCGGGCGCGACCCGCTCTCTGACGAGATGCTCGAGGCGCGCCTCGTCCACCTCCGAGACTTCTTCCGCGCTGCGCTCGAGCCGTAACCTCCCCCGCCATGCCCACCCTCTCAGAGGCCGATTCGAAGCGACTCTTGGCTGCCCATGGCGTGGTCTTCCCGGACGAGCGCCAAGTCGACAGCGTCGAGGCGGCGGTGGCGGCGGCATCGCGGATCGGCCACCCGGTGGTGTTGAAGCTCGGCGGCGATGCCATCGCCCACAAGACCGAGCGCGGCCTGGTGCGCCTCGGTCTGGGCGACGACGCCACGGTCGCCGAGGCCGCCGCCGCTCTCCTGGGCGCGGCCCGACCCGACGACGGGGAGGTCCACCTGCTGGTGGCACCAATGCTCAAGGGCAACCGCGAGCTCATCGCCGGCCTGCACCACGACGAGCAGTTCGGGATGACGGTGATGCTGGGTGTGGGCGGCATCCTGGCTGAGGCGATCGCCGACGTCGTCTTCCGGCTGGTGCCCATCACCCGGGTCGATGCGGCGGAGATGATCGCCGACCTCGGCACGCAGAAGCTGCTCGGGGAGCTCCGCGGTGAGCCACCGGTCGACCGGGAGGCGCTCGTCGACGTGCTCATGGGTCTCAGCGCCGCCGCCGAAGCCGATCCGTCGATCGAGTCGGCCGACCTCAACCCGCTGATCGTGGTCGATGGCCGTCCGGTCGCTGTCGATGCGCTCGTGGAGGTGGCACCGTGACCGCCGTGGATGCCGCCGGGTTCCAGGCCCTCTTCGAACCGCGCGGCGTGCTCGTCGCCGGGGTGTCGACCCACCCCGGGAAGTTCGGGTTCGTGAGCCTCCACAACATCCTCGCGTCCGGCTACGCAGGCGCCGTCTACGGCACGAGCCGTGAGGCCGGCGAGGTGCTCGGCGTGCCGATCGTCGACTCGGTCGACGCGCTGCCCGACGGTGTGATCGACCTCGTGTTCGTCTGCACGCCCGCCGCCGCCAACCCCGACCTCCTGCGCGCGTGCGCCAAGAAGGGGATTCGAGCGGCGTTCATCGCGTCGGCTGGGTACGGCGAGGCCGGCGAGGAGGGCCAGCAGATGCAGGCCGAGCTGGTCGCCCTCGCGGACGACCTTGGCATGCTCGTGGCCGGACCGAACGGGCAAGGCGTGGTGTCCACCCCTGCCAACCTGTGTGCGCAGATCGTGGCGCCCTACCCGCCCGCAGGAGGCATTGGGATCGCCAGCCAGTCGGGGAACTTCATCTCCTCGTTCATGAACTACGCAGTGCAGACCGGCGTCGGCGTCAGCCGGGCCGTGTCGGCAGGCAATGCGGCTGCCGTGTCGATCCCCGACTACCTCGACTACTACGCGTCCGACGCGGCCACGAAGGTGGCCCTGGCCTACGTCGAGGGCGTGCCCGACGGTCGCGGCTTCTTCGAGCGAACCCGTGCCGTGGCGGCCCGCAAGCCCCTCGTGCTGGTGAAGGGCGGCGCCACCGCCGGAGGTCAGCGCGCCGCCGCATCCCACACCGGCTCGCTGGCCAGCGACGACCAGGTGTTCGACGGCATGTGCCGGCAGGCGGGCATCACCCGCGCTGCCACGATCGAGGAGGCCTTCGAGGTCGCGGCCACCTTTGCCACGCAGCCGCTCCCGCGCGGGAACCGAGTGGTCGTGCTCACGACCGCGGGCGGCTGGGGGGTGGTGACGGCCGACGCGATCACGCGGTCGTCGCTCGATCTGACTGGCCTGCCCTCCGACCTGCGGGCGGCGCTCGACGGCAAGCTCCCCCCGCGGTGGAGTCGGAACAACCCCGTCGACCTGGCCGGAGCGGAGACGCGCGACACGATCCCCGAGGTCCTCGACCTCATCGTCGGCCATCCCGACGTCGACGCTGTGATCTACCTGGGCTTGGGCATCCAGTCGAACCAGGCCGCGCTGATGCGGGCCGGCCGCTTCTACCCCGACCACGGTCTCGAGCGGATCGTCGACTACCACGAGCGCCAGGACGCACGGTTCGCTGAAGCAGCGGCCACCACCTCCGCTCGCTACGACAAGCCAGTCCTCAGCGCCACCGAGCTGGCCGTCACCCACCCTGATAACGCGGGGCCAGCAGCAGTGCGGGCATCGGGACGCCTCTGCTATCCATCGGCCAACCGCGCCGTCGTCGCCCTCGATCACCTCTGGCGGCACGCCCGTCACCGTCAGGCCCGCGGCAGCTGACTCCCATGGCCGCGCTGCCGATGTTCCCGCTCGGCTCGGTCCTCGTGCCATCGCTCGGCTTGCCGCTGCACGTGTTCGAGCCTCGGTACCGCGCCCTGGTGCACGACTGCCTGGCCGGCGACCGCGAGTTCGGCGTCGTGCTCATCGAGCGCGGGAGTGAGGTGGGTGGCGACGACACGCGCAGCGGCGTGGGCACCGTGGCCCGCATCGTCGAGGCTGCCGAGCTGCCTGACGGTCGCTGGGCGATCGGCGCGGTGGGCGTGCGCCGCCTACGAGTCATCCGCTGGCTCCCCGACGACCCGTACCCGCAGGCCGATGTCGAGGACTGGCCCGATGCCGAGCCCGGGCCTGAGTGTCACGGACTCGTCGAGGTGGTGATGGCCCGGCTGCGTCAGGCACTCGCGCTGTCCGCCGAGGCCGGCGACTCGGTCGCGCCGGCCACGATCGAGCTGAGCGACGACCCCGTGCTGGTCAGCTACCAGGCCCTTGCGGTAGGGCCTCTCGGCCCACTCGACCAGCAGCGCCTTCTCGCCGCACCCACCCCGGAGGTCCGGCTGGCCGAGCTCGACGCACTGTTGATCGACGTCATCGACGTGGTCCGCCTCCGGCTCGGCGGGGTCTGAAGCCCCTGTGGCTGGGTAGTAGGGTCCACGTCCCGTGGCCCCCCGATCCGACCCCCGCGCCCGCTCGTCGGCCGACGTCTCGTCGAGCGACGATCCCAAGAGCATCCCGGAGGTCGCGTCCGAGCTGTGGGAGCTGGCCACGTCCTATGCGAAGCAGGAGACGATCGATCCCCTCAAGGGGCTTGGCCGCTTCCTCGGCTACGGCGTGGGCGGGGCGATCTGCCTCGGTGTGGGCGCGGTGCTCGTTCTGCTGGCCGGGCTGCGAGCGATCCAGACCGAGACCAGCACGACCTTCACCGGCAACCTCTCCTGGGCGCCATACCTGATCGTTGCGGTCGGCGGCGGCGTGCTCATCGCGCTGGCCGTGGTCCGCGTCTCCAAGAGGAAGGGACCAGGCGCATGACCGCTGCACAGGCCCAGACCGAACCCATCACCCGCGACACGCTCGAGGCGAAGTTCCGGGAGCTGCAGGGCGGCGTGGCCGACACGCGCGAATCCGCAACGTCGATGCTCGTCACTGTGGGTGCCGTCGTGGCCGTGGGCGTGATCGCCCTTGCCTTCCTGGCCGGTCGGCGCAGGGGCAAGAAGCGCACCACGGTGGTCGAGGTCCGCCGCATCTGATGCTGCTCCGCCTCCTGGAGCAGCTGGCTCGACGTCGCCGTCGGCCCGGTGCTCACCCAGCCTGGACCGCGGCCGCCTTCGCCGCGTTCTTGCTGCGTCTCTACCAGCAACGTGCCCACCGCCAGGAGGTCGTCCTGCGCGAGGAGCTCCAGCCCGGGGAGACGCTCATGATCTCCCACACCACCCAACCGCGAGGCTGAGGGTGAAGGTCCTTCTCCGCAACCCCAAGCGCGAGGTGGAGGTCGAGGGTCCGGTTCGCGTCCACGCCCTCCTTGAGCGCCTCGAGCTCAATCGGGAGACGGTGCTCGTGATCCGGGGTGACACGCTCGTGCCGGGCGACGTGCTCCTCGAAGACAGCGACACCATCGAGATCCGACCGGTCATCTCGGGTGGCGCCACGTGAAGTGCACCGTCTGCAAGGGCCCTGCGGTGATCGACATCCGTCGCCACAACGCGAACTTCTGCGCCGAGCACTTCCTCAAGCTGTGCCGGGATCAGGTGGCCAAGGCCATCAAGGACTTCGAGATGATCAGCACCGAGGATCGCGTGCTCGTGGCGATCTCCGGAGGCAAGGACTCCCTGGCGCTGTGGGACCTTCTCCTTCTGCTCGGCTACCAGGCCGACGGGCTCTACCTCGGGCTCGGGATCGGCAGCTACAGCGACGCGTCCGGTGATCGGGCGCGGGCGTTCGCCGTCGAGCGCGACCTCCACCTGATCGAGGTCGATCTCCCCACCGACCACGGGTTCGACATCCCGAGCGGCGCCAAGGCGGCCCGCCGGGTGCCGTGCTCGGCATGCGGGCTCTCGAAGCGGCACCTCTTCGACGACGCGGCGCGCAAGGGTGGCTACGACGTCGTCGCCACCGGGCACAACCTCGACGACGAGGCCGCGGTGCTGTTCGGCAACGTGCTCCACTGGCAAGCCGACTACCTCGGACGCCAGCTCCCTGTGCTCCCGGCCCGTCACGGCTTCCCGCGCAAGGTGAAGCCGCTGGTGCGCCTCGGCGAGCGGGAGATGGCGGCCTACTGCGTGCTCCGCGGGATCGACTACATCGTGGAGGAGTGCCCCATGGCCGTGGGCAACAAGCACCTCGGCTACAAGGAGGCTCTGAACTCCATCGAGGCCACCTCACCAGGCACCAAGCACGACTTCTACTTCGGGTTCCTCGCTCGGGCATCTGATCGCTTCACCGCCGACTCGGTGGCCGAGCAGGACAACCTGCGCCCGTGCGCCACGTGCGGTGCTCCCACCACTGGCGAGGTCTGTGCGTTCTGCAAGCTCGTGACCCGGGCCACGAGCGCCACGCCCCGCTCGGTGCCCGTCGACCTCGGACGCCGGCCGTGAGCCGACTCTTTGCCGAGGGCGAACAGGTCCTGCTCATCGACACGAAGAAGCGCCGCTACCTGATCACCCTGGCCGCGGCGAAGGAGTTCCACTCGCACTCGGGCACCGTCGGCCACGACGCGATCATCGGCTCCACCGAGGGCACGACGTTCCGATCCAGCCACGGCATGTACTACACGGTCATCCGCCCCACGCTCTCGGAGTTCGTGCTCAAGATGCCGAGGGGGGCGCAGGTCATCTATCCCAAGGACCTCGGGCCGATCCTGCTGCTGGCCGACATCTATCCAGGCGCGCGGGTCCTCGAGTCAGGGATCGGGTCGGGTGCCCTATCGATGACGATGCTGCGGTACGGCGCCGACATCGTCGGCTACGAGCTGCGCGACGACTTCGCCTCCCGCGCCGTGAAGAACGTCAGCGCCTTCCTGGGCGAGGGCGTGCTCAACCGCTACCGCGTCGAGGTCCGCGATGTATACGAGGGCATCGACGAGACCGACCTCGATCGCGTCGTCCTCGACCTGCCGGAACCCTGGCAGGTGGTGAAGCACGCCGAGCGGGCGCTGCACCCCGGTGGCATCTTCCTCGCCTACACCCCGCAGATCACCCAAGCGGCGCAGCTGCGCGAGACGCTGCTCGAGAGCGCGTTCGGGATGGCAGAGACGGTGGAGGTGCTGCAGCGCGGGTGGCACATCGAGGGTCAGTCCGTCCGCCCGGATCACCGCATGGTGGCCCACACCGGGTTCCTCACCCACGCTCGTCTCCTCGGCACCCCTCCTGCGGCGTGAGGCGACACAACCGGTGAACACCCTCGATCTGCTCGTGCTGGCGGCTGGAGTCGGTGCTGCCTTCGGTGGCTATCGACTCGGGCTCCTCGCCCGAGTTACCTCGTGGATGGGGATGGCGGCGGGCACCGTGGTCGGTGCGCTTCTCCTGCCGCCCGTGCTCCGAGCGGTCGACACCGCGTCCGACGCGCAGCTGCTGTTCATCACGATGGGCGTGCTGCTCGGCACGGCGTTCATCGGACAGGCTCTCGGCTTGTGGGTGGGCGGGAGGCTCCACGTCGCCCTCCCGGGAGGCACCGTGCGTTCCGCCGACCGGGGCGCGGGGGCGGTCGCCGGCGTGCTCGGCGTGCTCGTGGGGCTGTGGCTGCTGTTGCCCCTGATGTCCGACGTCCCGGGCTGGTTCGCGAGCCAGTCTCGGTCGTCGACCGTCGCCCGTTGGGTTGACGAGCGCTTCCCGCCCGCTCCCGACACGATGGCCACGCTGCGTCGACTCGTCGGCGGGGATCAGTTCCCTCGTGTGTTCGATGCGCTGCAGCCGGCGCCCGACCTCGGTCCGCCGCCGTCGGTCACCGGCATCACCCAGGCCGTCGTCGACGCGGTGGTGCCGTCCACGGTCAAGGTGGAGGGCACGGCCTGTCGACGCATCCAAGACGGCAGCGGGTTCGTGGCCGGAAACGGGCTCGTGGTGACCAACGCCCACGTGGTGGCCGGCGAGAGCGAGACCGTCGTCCAGCGCAGCGATGGCAGCGAGGTCCGTGCCACCGTCGTGGCCTTCGATCCGCGGCGCGACATCGCGATCCTCAGCGCGCCGGGCCTCAACCGCCAGCCCCTCTCGATCGTCGATGTGGCTGAGGGCGGGGTGGGTGCGGTGTTCGGTCATCCGGGTGGGGGACCGCTGCGCGCCGCGCCGTTCCAAGTCGGCCGCGCGGTCACCGCGACGGGCACCGACATCTACGACCGCGACCGCACCGAGCGCAAGGTGCTGATCCTGTCGTCGAGCCTTGCCCCAGGCGACTCCGGCGCCGCCCTCATCGATCCGCAAGGACGCGTGGTGGGCATCGCGTTCGCCATCGCACCTGACAAGCCCGGGGTGGCCTACGCCCTGGACATCGAGGAGCTCCAGCCCGTACTGGCCGGCGATCTCAGCCACCCCGTCGACACCGGCCCCTGCCTCCGCTGATCGTCTGAGGCTGGTTGGTTGGTCGGCCTCAGGTCAGACCGAGGGCGGTGATGACGAGGATCAGCGTGAGTGCGCCGACCAGGTCGACGGTGGAGCTCACGAGGGGGATCCCGTAGGTGTCCGGGTCGATGTCGGAGCGGACGGCCGCGATCGTGCCGTAGTACGCGATCACCAGCACCACCACCATGGCCGCCGCGCCGCCGAGGACCGATGCGGCCACCAGCTGGGCCAGCCCGGGGGAGGCCTGGCCGAGGAGGCGGGCCACGAAGTGGGCGCCTACCCCGTTGGCAACGAACACCGGGAGGCTCAATGCGGCGACGAAGCCGAGGTCATCCCGCGCCGCCCGCGACGGCACGGCCGTCGGCGGGGCGAGACCGAGGAGGAGCTTGCTCGAGAGGCGGCCCGACAGGATGCCCCCGAGCGCGCCAGCGCTCGAGAGGTGGGCCGGAACGAGGATCAAGAGGGCGGGCAGGGCTGCGAACGTCACGAGGCGGCGCTCGAGCGCAACGCCCGCCAGGCTGCTCACCAGCCCCGCCATCACGAGCACCGGGATCGACGTGCGCACGATCCGCCGCAGCTGGGGGAGGGACGTGGCGATCCCGGCCACCAACGCAGCCACGGCCAGGGCCGCCAGCACCCACCCGAGCCCGGAGGAGACGAGGCCGAAACCGAGGAGCCCGGTGGCCAGCCACAGCGCCGGCAGGGTGAGCACATCGCCGAGCGTGGACACCAAGGGGGCGGTCACGTTGTCGAGGTCCCAGCCGAACCGGACCGCGCCCGCGGCGAGACCGAGGGTGGCCGCGAGGACGGGAAGGGAAGCGAGCGCTCCGCCACCGACGGACACGAGGGCCAGGTCGGCCAGCCCGATCGTGTGGCCGAGGCCGAGGCCCACGGAGATCAGTGCGGCCAGCAGGACTAGTACCACGGACATCCCCAGCGTGAGGGCACCCGCGGCGAGCACGTTCTGTCCCAACATCGTCGATCGGCGCAACCGCAGCTGGAGCTCGCCAGCGTGGATCGACGTGGACACCCGGTTGCCCAGCGAGCCGAAGACGTTGCCTCGCAACCCGATGGCCGCGGGCACGAGCAGCAGCAGGCCCGGCCGACGCTCAAAGGTGTGGGTGAGGGATCCGAGGACCGCTCCCGCCACCAGGCTGGTGGAAGAGTTCAGTGCAAGCGCGACGAGCCCCTGCCGGGCATCCGTGCCCGGCAGCAGGCGGCGGGGGGCCATGGAGGCCGTCCCGAGGAGGTTGTGGTCGAGCGCTGCACGGCGAGCACGCTACCTGGCTCACTGCCCCAGACGCGACGATGGGGCCCGCTCGGGGCCCCATCGGTCAGCGATCGTGGAGACGGGTCAGTCGACCTCGATGAAGATGCACTCGCCGGGGCACTCTTCAGCGGACTCGATGGTGGCCTCTTCTTGGCCCGCCGGGACCGGGGCGATGGCTTCCGCACCGCCCGGATCGGAGAGCACCTTGGCGCCGTCCTTCACGTAGGCGAGGCCGTCGTCGAGGAGGGTGAACACAGTGGGCGCGATCTCTTCGCAGAGTCCGTCGCCGGTGCAGAGATCCTGGTCGATCCAGACCTTCATGGTGGGGCTACCTCGTGTAGGGATCCGGTTGTGGAGCCACCCTATCGCGGACGCGAATTAACCCGGCAACTACGGGGGAAACCCAGGCGTTGTGCCGGGGGAGCGCGGGTGTAGGGTCCCGCGCAGGTCGATTCGAGGGAGGTGGTCCCCGTCACGGAGTCCGACGATCAGGTGGCAGGATCGGTAGGGCCGGACGAGCACCCCGAGCACGAGCGAACGCTCGAGCTCGAGGAGGAGATCGTCTCGTTGCGCCGCCGGCTCCAGGATGCGCCCAAGCGCGTCCGCACCTTGGAGGAGCGGCTGCTCGAGACGAAGGGCCAGCTCGCGCAGGCGGTCTCCCAGAACGAGAAGCTCACCTACACCCTGCGGGAGGCGCGCGATCACATCGCCGCCCTGCGGGAGGAGGTCGACAAGCTCACCCAGCCGCCGTCGGCCTACGGCACCCTCCTCGGCAGCAACGAGGACGGCACGGTCGACGTGTTCACCGGCGGCCGCAAGGTGCGGGTGGCGGTCCACCCCGAGCTCGGTGACGAGCCCCTGCAGCGCGGCGCAGAGGTCGTGCTCAACGAGTCGCTCAACGTCGTGCTCTCACGCGGCGCCGACCTCACCGGTGAGGTCGTCACGATGAAAGAGCGCCTCGATGGCAACCGGGTGCTCATCGTCGGCCGGGCTGACGAAGAGCGGGTGGTGGAGCTCATCGACGAGCTGCACGACACGAAGCTCCGCAATGGCGACACGCTCCTGCTCGATCCCCGTTCGGGGCTCGTGCTGGAGAAGCTGCCCCGCCCTGAGGTCGAGGATCTCGCCCTCGAAGAGGTGCCCGACATCGATTACGAGGACATCGGCGGCCTCGACGAGCAGATCGAGCAGATCGCCGATGCGGTGGAGCTCCCCTTCCTGCACCAGGACCTGTTCCTGGAGCACAAGCTGCCGGCCCCCAAGGGCATCCTGCTCTACGGCCCCCCAGGCTGCGGCAAGACGCTGATCGCCAAGGCCGTGGCCAACAGCCTGGCCAAGAAGGTGGCTGCCGTCACCGGCGACACCGCACGCTCGTACTTCTTCAACATCAAGGGCCCGGAGCTGCTCAACAAGTACGTCGGGGAGACGGAGCGTCAGATCCGCCTGGTGTTCCAGCGGGCCCGGGAGAAGTCGGAGGAGGGCTGGCCGGTCATCATCTTCTTCGACGAGATGGACTCGATGTTCCGCACCCGTGGCACGGGAATCAGCTCCGACATGGAGTCCACGATCGTGCCGCAGCTGTTGGTGGAGATCGACGGCGTCGAGTCGTTGAAGAACGTGATTGTGATCGGCGCCTCCAACCGGGAAGACCTCATCGATCCTGCGATCCTCCGGCCCGGGCGCCTCGACGTGAAGATCAAGATCGAGCGGCCCACCGAACAGGCGGCGGCGCAGATCTTCGCTCGCTACCTCACCGCCGATCTCCCCCTCGACGCGGACACGGTCACCAACCTGGGTGGAGGAGACCCAGGCAAGGCCGTGCAGGCCATGATCGAGCTCACGGCCGCCGAGATGTACCGCACCGACGAGTCGAACCAGTTCCTCGAGGTCACGTACCAGAACGGCGACAAGGAGATCATGTACTTCAAGGACTTCTCCTCGGGGGCGATGATCGAGAACATCGTGCGCCGAGCGAAGAAGCTCGCCATCAAGCGCCTCCTCAGCGGGGGCACGAAGGGCATCCAGGTCGACGACCTCATCGAGTCGATCCACCAGGAGTACAAGGAGCACGAAGACCTCCCCAACACCACCAACCCCGACGACTGGGCGAAGATCTCGGGCAAGAAGGGCGAGCGCATCATCTACGTGCGCACCATCGTCCAGCACGGGGCCGACGCCGAGCCCCAAGGCGGGCGCTCCATCGAACGGGTCGCCACAGGCCAGTACCTGTAGGGCCCGGGCACGACATGGCGATCCCCAAGGTCCTCGGCATCGAGACGGAGTTCGGCATCCTCATCCGGGGTGGCGAGTCGAACCCGATCGCGGCGTCGTCGGTGCTCATCAACGCCTACGTGCAGCAGCTGGCTCGGGAGGGGGCGGCCGCGGGGTCGTCGCGCATCGGCTGGGACTTCGAGGACGAGCAACCGGGCAACGACGCCCGCGGGTTCAGTGCCGACGGCTCGATGCCGCCGGAGGTGGAGACCCACCTCGTGAACGCGGTGCTCACCAACGGTGCCCGCTACTACGTCGATCACGCCCACCCCGAGCTGTCCACGCCCGAGTGCGCCGATCCCCGGTCGATCGTGGTCTACGACCGGGCTGCCGAGCGGATCCTGCAGCGCTCGATGGTGGCGGCCACAGCCCTGCTGCCCGAGGGGCAGGAGATCGTCGTCTACAAGAACAACTCCGACCGCAAGGGCAACAGCTACGGCTGCCACGAGAACTACCTCATGGACCGCCAGGTTCCGTTCTCGAAGATCGTCGCCCACGTGATGCCGCACTTCATCACCCGCCAGATCTACACCGGCGCCGGCAAGGTCGGCACGGAGGCTCCGGGGCTCACGAGCGCCGACGTGCCCTACCAGCTCACCCAGCGGGCTGACTTCTTCGAGGAGGAGGTGGGCCTCGAGACCACCCTCAAGCGGCCCATCGTCAACACCCGCGACGAGCCCCACGCCGACGCGCAGAAGTACCGACGCCTCCATGTGATCGTGGGCGACTCCAACCTCTCCGAGGTGGCCACCTTCCTCAAGGTGGGCACCACGGCCCTCGTGCTGTCGATGATCGAGGACGACTGGCTCACCCGCGACCTGCTGCCGGCTCGGCCGGTGCAGGCCCTCCGACAGGTCTCCTACGACCTCACCCTCGCCCGGCCGATCGAGCTGGCCGACGGCTCGTCGATCACCGCGCTCGATGCGCAGTGGGAGCTGCACGGTCGGGCCCGGAAGTTCGCCAACGAGCGAGGGCTCGAGTGCATCGGCGGCGAGGAGGTGGGGGAGGAGGTGCTCCGCCGCTGGGAGGCCGTCCTGACCGCGCTCGAGACCGATCCGGGTCGCGTGGCCGACCAGGTCGACTGGGTGGCCAAGCACCGCGTGATCGACGGCTACCGCAGTCGTCATGACCTTCGTTGGGACGACGCGCGGCTCGCCGCGATGGACCTCCAGTACCACGACCTTCGGCCGTCGAAGTCCCTGTCGGCCCGAGTCGGTCTCGAGCGCATCGCGAGCGACGACGAGATCGACATCGCCATCTCCGATCCGCCGCCCGATACCCGCGCCTACTTCCGGGGTCGCTGCCTCCAGCGCTGGCCGCACAGCATCGTGGCCGCCAACTGGGACTCGCTCGTGTTCGACGTGGGCGGCGACCCGCTCCGGCGGGTGCCGATGATGGAGCCCTTGCGTGGAACCAAGGCGCATGTGGGTAGCCTCATCGACGAGTGCGAGAGCGCCGCCGATCTGCTCCAGAAGCTGGGGCAATAGACCGAGGAACACACCATG
>JBKJIE010000140.1:0-29133 GCA_046598715.1 Acidimicrobiales bacterium
GACGATCGTCGGTGCCGTACGCGTCACACAGCCGGGAGCCGTCGTCGATCGACAGGTCCGGCGCGCATGGCTCGTCATCGCCGTCGTCATCGCCATCGCACTTGCCAGCGCCGCCGCCCTCGCCCGCGCCCAGGGCCGCCGGCTCGCCGCACCTGTGGCGATCCTCGCAGACAAGGCCGCCGCCCTCGGACGCGGCGACTTCACGTCGCGCATGGACGCCTCCGGCATCCCGGAGATCGACACCGTCGCCGCCGCGCTCGACGACAGCTCGGTGCGGCTCGCCAGGCTCCTCGCCCGGGAACGCTCCTTCAGCGCCGACGTGTCCCACCAACTGCGCACCCCACTCACCGGACTCCGGCTCCGCCTCGAGCACGCGGCCCGAAGCGACCAACCCCAGGTCCACATCAACGGAGCGATCGAGGAGATCGGCCGCCTCGAGGACACCGTCGAACACCTCCTCGCACTCTCCCGAGACCGCCACCCCATCGGGACGCCTCTCGACCTGAGCGATCTCCTCGGCGCGCTTACTTCACGGTGGCGCGACCGCTTCGCCGACACCGACCGACAACTGCGAGTCGAGATGGACGACCACCACGTCGCGGTGCGCGCGTCGGCCGTTTCGATCGGTCAAGTCCTCGACGTCCTTATCGACAACGGCCTCCGCCACGGGGCAGGAGACGTCATCGTGCGATCCCGCCCTGCCCCCGGCGGGCTCGTGCTCGAAATCGAGGACGAAGGCCCCGGCATCGCCGAGGACCGCCACTCAGCAGTGTTCAACCGCCACGACGGCTCCGACCACGGCATCGGCCTAGCACTCGCCCGCAGCATCACCGAAGCCGAAGGCGGCCGGCTCCTGCTCGCAACAGCACGACCCCCTTGCTTCCACATCATCCTGCCCGCCGTCGAGTGAACCCGACCCCGGAACGCGCCCCACATACACCGGCGACTCGAGGCGCCGCCCAGCACCTCCTCCCGTGGGATGATTCGGAACAGCTGGCTTAGCCCTTTGCGGCCGCCGACCTTCGTCTGTCTCGCCGCGCTGGTCTCCTCAGCTCCGTCGTGGCCGGTCGTCGGGTCAGCCCGAGATGGTCGTGTCGGGTCTGATCATCGGCGTGGCGCTCGGCTGTGGCCCGCCTACATTCGGGTGGTGGCCGGCGGCTAGGGCCGTCACAGCGAGATCCCGAGATCGTGGTCGAGTTCGCGGCTGCGCTGCTGCTCGAGAACTCGGTGGGCAGCGACGGACCGGTCGACGGCGTCGAGCCACCGGTCAGGCCCGACCGGGCTGTCGATTCCCGGCAGGTCGTCGGTGGTGTCGCGGGCGGCTGCGATGAGGGCGGTGGCGTGGTCGAGCGGGTCGAGTTCGCTGTGGCGTTCCAGCCTCGATAGGCGTTCGGCGATGCTGACCGTGCCGCTCTGGGCGGCGGATCCCACAGAGTGTCCACGGTCGAGTCGGGTCTCGAGTTCGTAGGAGAGGCCACACCAGGTGTCCCTCGCAGCGCTCACCTCGGGGATCGGGCCGAGGCGCGCGACCAGGTGTGCTGGGGTTGGAGCGCCCGCGGCAATCGCCGCGATGCGGGCCGTTCGGTTTCTCGCGAGGGCGTCGTCGACTGCGTGGAGGTCCTGCTGGGCGTTGCTACCTGGTCTGCTGGCGAGGACGGTGCGGGTGTCGCGGAGGCGGTCGAGGCCATAGGCGAGCGGGTCGTCCTGTCCGACAGCGGACACGACCGTGTCAGCCCAGTGGTCGGCGAGGTCACCCTCGATACTTTCGAGTTCCTGGTGGCGCCACTGGTTGGCCCTCGCCCAGCGGTTGTGGTCGTCAGTCGCGGAGCGAGCATTCAGGACGACGGCGCGATCCTCCCGAAGCTGCTCCTGCACGGCGTCCAGCTGCTCGCGGGCAGCGTTGAGGGCGTCGAGGTGTCGTTGATGGGCGCGGCGGGTGTCGGGGCGGAGTTGGCGGAGCCCACCGGTGTCGGTGACCTGCCGCTCGCGTTGGCGGAGCTGGTCCCAGGCCCGTCGCGCCTCCTGTTCACCGGCGTCGACCTTCGCGGTGAACTTGACGTACAGGGTGGCCAGGTCGGGTGGGCCGGCGGCGAGCGCGGCCTCGTGTTCGGCGCGTTCGGCCCGGAGGCGGCGGTCCAGGACCCAGGGGTCATCGGCGGCCGCGAAGCGGCGCTCTGGTATGCGGGCGACGGCGGCGAGGACTTGGTCGGCGGGCTGGCGGGGGTCGCTGACGACGTTGCCGTGCTCGTGGTCGCTGCGGTCGGGGGTGGTGTTCCAGGTGTGGGTGGGTTGCCGGCCCCGGGACTGGCCGACATACGCGGTGAGCCGGTCGAGGTTCGGGGTGGCGAGGAGGTGGACCTGTTCCCAGGTGCCGCCCTGGGCGCCGTCGATCGTTCTCGCCCACCCATGGGACAGGTTCGGTGTCGCGTCGATGTGGGCGCCGGTCACGAACCCTACGGGCATGACCAGCACGGTCCCGTCGTCGAGGCGCACCCGCGCGCCGGTGGCGTCGATCGCGGTGATGGTCCCGGTGCTGCCGTTGGTGACGCGCTGAGCGTCAACGAGCAGGCTGGTGTGGCACAGGATCCGGTCACCCGCCGCGTAGTAGCGCGCCGCGGGTCCCCAACCCGGGCCCTGCATGGTCGGTCCGCTGAGTTCACCGCGGGCAGCGCGTAGGCTCCGGATGCGGTCGGCTAGGTCTTCGCAGTCCGCATGGGACACCGCGAGCACGGCGACTTGCTCGACGCCAAGCTGATCGGCGTCACCCACCGCCGCGGCGGCGAGGGCGTCGCGGGTCGCCGCCGGGGTGTGGTGGTCGTGTTCCCAACCCTGGGTGGCTCGGATGGTCTGGCTGTCGGTGATGTCACCGGCCCGGTAGGCGGCGAGGGCTCGTTGTTCGGCCGGGTCCTGCTGGCGGCGGTTGACGGTCAGCTCCGCGGCGGCGACCTGGTGGCCCTCCGCGAGGCAGCGCAGTTCGGCGGCGAGGCCACCGGGTTGGACCGGACGGCCCTGGTCGTCATCACCGAGGCACCACAGCACCGCACCGGGTGTCACCGACACCGCGGCGAGCACTGCGTGAGCGTCACGGGTGGAGACCTGGGACACCTCATCGACGATCACCACCGAACCGGCGGCGAGGGTGGCGCCGTCGAGACGGAACCGGGCGATCGTCATCGCGGCCAGCCCCGCCGCGCGGAGCTCGCCGACCGCCTTGTTCGTCGACGCCAACGCCACGACCGGACGCCCCGCATCGCTCATGGCCTCAGCGGCCGTGGCGGTGAGGACGGTCTTGCCGTGCCCGGCGGGGGCGAGCACAACCCGCAGCCCGCTGCCTTGGTCGCAGAGGAGCCGGACCGCGTCTCGTTGATCGTCGCCGAGCGCGACCGCTGCACGCCCAATGGCAGCGTCGACGAGGCCGGTGTGCAGCCCGGGGTCGGGTCGGGACTGCAGGTCGGCCAGGCGGGCCAGCACTTGGTCTTCGATCTGGCGGTGCTCGATGGTGGACCACTCTGGGGGCTTGCGCTGGCCTGGCGCGACGGAGGGGACGAGCCGGACAACCAGCTCGGAGCGGAGGAACTCGGTGGCGAGGTCTTCGATCTCGGCGACGGTCAACCGGCCGCCGGAGACGGCGGCGACCCGCTCGACGACATGGGCGTGACCGAACCGCGCCCGGGTCGCGCACAACCCATGCTCCGGATCGGCGAGCGTGGCGAACGCCTCGGCTGGCTGGGGGCGTTCCGCTCGTGTCGTCTGGTGACAGACCGTCCGGCGCAGCCGGTCCGGACCCGGGATGGCGGCGATGGCGGCCTCCTCCTCCCAGCGGGAGCGGAGCCGTTCGGGGGTGAGGGTGCGATCCTTCTTCTGTCGGGTCAACAGCGAGGCCCGCTCATCGGCCCGCATCCGCTGCTTCGGGGTGACGGCCTCGTCACCTGCCTCGAGCACGGTCTCGATGGCGGCGGTGCGCTTGGAGAACGCCCTGCGCTGCGCAGGTGTGAACCCGAGGAGCTCCCGGCAGCCGTTGCGTTCCGGCCCCCAGGCGACGCCGAGCCGTTCGGTTAGGTGGCGTTGCAGCTCGGACTGGAAGATCGTCCCCGACGCCTTCAACCACTCGTGCACCGGGTTGGCATCCACCGCCACCCACGTCCCGTCCGCCCGCTGGACCAGGTTGGGGATCAGGCTGTGGACATGCAGCTGGGGGTCGCCGTCGCGGCTGGTCCGATGGGTGAACATCGCCACCGCGAACCCGTGCGTGTCGACGCGGCGGCGGACACCGTGCTGCTGCTGGCGGGCGACCGCGGCGTGGCGTTCCATGAAATCCACTGCCGTGGTCGCTGCTTCGACAAGGGCGATGGACACCTCGGCGGCGATCTCGTCACCCCCGAAGGCCCACAAGAGCGAAACAGATTTCGGGGCCGAGAGCGTCAGGTCGATGGCCTTGACCTTGCGGTCCCGGTGGCCAGCCAACAGATCGACCCCGCTGATGGGGTGGAGGCCCTCGACCAGGGCCCGGAGGTGTTCGGGTTCGACGACACCGCTCAGGCCGAGCTCGGCCGCCCAGCGGCTGTGCCACACGCCGGGCGCTTCGCCGGCGCCCATGAAGTAGTCCTCGACGCCGTCGGCGACCGAGCGCAGCAGGTACTCGGCGCCCCGGAGCTTGGTGATGGTCATCATCGCCCCGGGACCTCGATCGGGACCCCGAGCGGGACCTCGGCCGGGACGACGGGGGGAGCCAGCCCGAAGGGCTGGCAAGTGTCTGCCAGATTCGGGTTGGGGCTCATCAGAGGGGAAGTCAGAGACACGGGATCAGCTCGCGAACGGGAGGGTGGGCTGATCGGGACCGGGCGTGCGGCGTCGCCGAGGACGTCGCGGTGCGCGGCCGGGAGTGCTCGCGGGATCTGGGTTCGCGACGGCGGACACCGCACTGGCGGGCCGGTCGGAGCCCGACTCGTCGGACACCATGTCGTCGGGCACCTGCCGCGTCTCGGGCTCGACTGGTGCCGTGGGCGCGTTTGCGCCGAGTCCTGCGGCGGTGAGCGGTCCGCCGATGATGGTCTCGAGCTGGCAGAGCGGGACGCGCAGGGCGTGACCGAAGTCGACGACCGGGAGCCCGGACCGCCCACCGGTGGCGCGCCACTGGCGGGCCATGGCATAGGCCTTGGTCCGGCCGACGCGGATCACCCGTGCCGCTTCTTCGATGGTCAACAGGTCAGGAAGACCTTCCATCGGCACCTCACTCGCTCGTCACTCAACTAACGGTCGCGTAGAGTAACACGACATCACGCGTTTGTGAATGACATTTCGCGGGGGTGGGTGTACGGTCAGGCGATGAGCGCAACACGCAAGTTCGGGATGCGACGGGTCATGACCCCCAACCAGATCGTCGCCTACAACGTCATCAAGGCCCGGGCCCTGCGAGGCTGGACCCAGGAACAAGCCGCCGAGGCCCTCGCCCCCTACCTCGGTGCGAAGCTGTCCGGGCCGAGCTTCTCCAACCTCGAGCGCTCCGCGGTGAAGGTCGATCGGATCAAGCAGTTCTCTGCCGATGACCTCCTCGCCCTGTCCCGCGGGTTCGACCTGCCGATCGGGTACTTCTTCACGCCACCCCCACCCGAGATGGACGCCGGCCTGCACGGCCCGGATGCTGGCATGAAAGGCCTCGATCCGATCGTGCTCATCGATGCCATCCTGGGCACCCCGGAGAACCTCGACCACTGGGGTGACGAGCTCCTCGCCTACTCCGCGGGCCACGCCCCCATGCCCCGCTCCAAGCGCGAGAAGCCCAGCGTCTCGCCCGACGACCTCGCCGACCGGCTCACCCCACTCGTGGAACTCCGCGCCAAGGCCCTCCTGCGCAACGCCCTCGGTGACCTCGACGGGGCCAGCGACCTCCTCGAACGCCTCGCCGAAGCCCTCCGACTCCTCGACGACACGACACCAGACGGCACGAAGCGCAAGACGACACGAGTCAGCTCGGCGGACTCGACCTCAGGAGCCAGCACGACCTCGAAGGCACGCACCAAGGGCGGGGGCGGCTGATGGCACACATCCGTAAGACCTCATCGGGTCGCTTCGAAGCACGCTTCCGTGGTCCCGATGGGACCGAACACGCCAAGCGCTTTACCACTCGCCGTGACGCGCAGAGCTTCCTCGACCGCCTCGGCGTCGACCGCCAAGCCGGCCACTGGCGCGACCCTCGCGCGGGTCGGATGCTCTTCGCGGACTGGGTGACGCTGTGGCAACCGACCACCGTCGACCTCCGCCCCTCGTCCCGGGCGCGCGACGACTCCTACCTGCGAACCCACGTCCTGCCCCGCTTCGGTGCGCTGCGCCTCAACGCGATCACCCCACTCGAGGTCCGCGGCTGGGTCGCCGACCTGACCGCCAGCGGCCTCGCGCCAGCCACGGTCCAGAAGGCCTACCAGACCCTGGCCAAGGCGCTGCGCTCCGCGGTAGACGCCGACCTCCTGGCGGAGACTCCGTGCCGGCGGGTCCCGCTCCCCAAGGTCGAGACCGAGGAGATGCAGTTCATCTCCCCCCAAGAGATCGACACCCTGAGTGGCCTCATCGAACCGCGCTACCGCGCACTGATCCTGTTCGACGCCTACTGCGGACTTCGTCTCAGCGAACTCGCCGGCCTCCGACGCTCAGCGCTCGACATCGGACGCGGTCGAGTGCGAGTCACCGAGAACGCCGTCGAGGTGAGAGGGACCATCGAATGGGGCGTCCCCAAGACCCGCGCCGGCAAACGCACCGTGCCCATCCCCAGCGCCGTCGTCGCCGCGCTCGACCGACACCTCCGCGAACACGTCGACCCCGAACCCGGAGCGCTCGTCTTCGGCGGACCCGAAGGCGGCGTCCTACGCGCCGGGAGCTGGCGCACCCGCTTCTGGCACCCCGCCATCCGAGCCGCCGGCCTCGGCGGGCTGCGCGTGCACGATCTCCGCCACACCGCCGTCTCCCTCTGGATCGCCGCCGGCGCCAGCCCCAAGCAGATCGCCACCTGGGCCGGCCACACCAGCGTGTCGGTCGTGCTCGACCGTTACGGGCACCTCTACGAAGGCAACGACGCTGACGTGCTGGCCCGTCTCGATTCGTTCGCTTCCGTGACGTCCGATGACGCCCCGTCCCGCTGGATCCCGCGGGTTTTCCGCGGGGCGCGGGGCGAATCCGACGACCAGGCGGCCGACCCGCAGGTCGCTGACCTGGGAAAACGTGGTGGGCGCGGAGGGACTCGAACCCCCGACATCTGCCTTGTAAGGGCAGCGCTCTAGCCAGCTGAGCTACGCGCCCGAGAAGGGCACGAGGGTACCGGGGTGGGGCTAGGCCACGCCCTCTTGGGCCCGCGCTTGCGCAACGAGGCTCTCCAGGAGCGTGATCAGCGCCACCTTCACCGAGTCCTTCGTGCGGGCGTCGCACTCGACGAGGGGGACGTGGGCCGCTACGCCGAGGGCGTCGCGGATCTCGTCGATGGCAAAGCGAGGTGCGCCGTCGAACGTGTTCACGCCCACGACGAACGGCACCGCCTTGGCCTCGAAGTAGTCGATGGCCGGGAAGCACTGGTCGATGCGGCGGGTGTCGACGAGCACCACCGCCCCGAGGGCACCGGTGCAGATGTCGTCCCACATGAAGCCGAAGCGGTCCTGGCCGGGTGTGCCGAACAGGTACATGACGAGCGTCTCGTCGACCGTGATCCGACCGAAGTCCATGGCGACCGTGGTCGTCGTCTTCGAACCCACGTGGGTGAGGTCGTCGATCCCACTGGCAACCGAGGTCATCGCGGCCTCGGTGCGAAGCGGCTCGATCTCGGAGATGGCGCCGACGAAGGTGGTCTTGCCCACCCCGAAGCCGCCGGAGACGACGAACTTCACGGGCATGATCCGAGCGCTGGTGCGGTGCTCAGTGGCGTACATGGTGCCCTCCCTGCAGGCGATCTCGATCAGATCGCACGCACGCGCTCGATCATCTTGGTGAGCATGTCCAGCTCGATCTCGACGGGGTCCGTGTGGTGGACGTCGAGCAGCTCCTGCGCGATCAGGTCGCAGGCGATCACGGTGACCACGCCGAGGACGAGCCCGAGCTTGGCGGACACCTCGGCGAGCGACTGCGGCTCCACACACAACCGGAGCACCAGCTCTTGCTCGGAGTGCAGGCCCATGGGCACGATGTCGACGGTGGCCTGGAGCATCGTCTCCACACGAAGGTCGCGTCGGTCAGACCGCGTGCGTCCGCCCGTCATGATGAACGGGCGGACGAAGTCGTGACCGCCCCCGGTCGGGGCCAGCTCGGTCACGAGGCGAGCATCTCCTGCTTCAGCTCGGTCACCAGATCCGGGGTGAGCACGGTGCCCGCCCGCTCCACGAGCAGGGTGGTCTGGTACCCCACCAGACCGATGTCGCAGCCCTTGCCCGCCACGACACCCAGGCAGCTGCCGTCGGAGATGGCGGACACGAAGAGATAGCCCCGCCGCATCGCCACGATCACCTGCTCGAGGCCCTCGAACCCGAACACGCCTGACGTGCCGTTTCCGAGGCTGACCATGCCAGAGATGATCGCCGCCAGCTGCTCAGCGGACGCTCGGTGGAGCGTGCTCGACATGGCCATCAGGAGACCGTCGGCGGAGACCGTGACGGCATCGGTTACCCCGGCTGTCTTGTCGACGAAGCCGTTGAGCAGCCAGTTGAAGCTGCGCGCTCGTTCACTCATCGTCTGGGTGCTCATCGGTCGTCCTCCGGGGACTGGGCGTCGTCGTGTGCGTCGGCGAGGCCACGGGCCACACCGGACTGGAAGCTGGAGAGGAACGAGTACACGTCCTCCGGGGTCGAGCGCTGCGGCTCCGAGGCGGTCGGCGCCGGCTCGCTCGAGCGAGCGGCGCCGAAAGCTGCATCGGGTCGCTGGGCGCCCGGGACCCGACGGGTGAGGCCGGTGGCGGTCGTGGTCTCCTGCGAAGCACCGGGGCGGCCCGAGGCGCCGTTGCGGGCGTTCTGAGCAGCGACGCTGTACAGGGACGGACCCGTTGGCCTCGTCACCGCAAGACCACCGAACCCACGCTCGAGGTCCGGCCCGGGCGACTCGATCACGGACTCCGGGGTCAGCGTCTCGGCCGTCATCGCGGGCATCGGCACATCGGACATGTGCCGATCTGGCGGCGGGGTCTGCTCGGCCGGCCCGTGACCGCCCGGCAGCACCCAGGCGGCAGTCGGCACGGCGGTGACGTCGGTCGGGGCGGCGGGGGTGCTCGCCGACGCGGCGTCCGCGCTGCCCGTCGACGGCGCGTCCAGGTCGAGCTCGATGCCGGCAGCCGGTCGTTCGCCACGGCGGGGCAGCCCGCCGGACGTGAACGACGGCGATCCCGTCGGGGCGGCCTCGGGCGCCGGCTGATCCGCCGGCTCGGGTGCCATCGCCGCCGGGAGCATCGGCGCGCTCGTCTCCCGAGCGGGGGCGGGTGCGATGGCCGGAACATCGTCGGAGGAGGAGGCGGAGTGGGCGAAGGCGGCCAGGCGAGGATCGGTCTCCTCGTTGGCCAACAGCCCCATCGGCACGTCCACCCGCGCCGTGACGCCACCGGCAGGGCTGTCGTGCAGCTCCACCACCACACCGAGGCGGGTGGCGAGGTGACCGGCGACGTAGTGACCCAGGTAGCGAGACGGTGCGACGGTGAACGACTCGGCCCCAGCCAGCCGACGATTGGCCCGATCGAGATCGTCCGGCGACATGCCGTAGCCGTTGTCGCTGATGGCCAACGTGTAGCCATCGACCGTGAGTCGACCCTTCACCTCGACCTGCTGGTCTTGCGGTGAGAAGGACAGGGCGTTCTCGATGAGCTCGGCCGTCACGTGGGCGATGTCGGCGGCGACCGCGCCGGTCACCGCGGCCGGCTCCAGGTGCCGGATGATCACCCGCTGGTAGTCCTCGACCTCACCGAGCGCGGCCCGAACGACGTCGGACAGCTTCACTGGCGCCGACCACTGTCGCGGCGCCTCGACGCCGGCCAGCACGAGGAGCGACTCAGCGTTGCGTCGCATGCGCGTGGCCAGGTGGTCGAGGCGGAAGAGGCCCTCGAGCGTGTCGGGATCCGACTCGTTGCGCTCGAGATCCGTGATGAAGTCGAGCTGGCGACTGAGGAGGTTCTGGTTGCGGCGACCAAGGTTGATGTACGAGTCAGAGATGTTGCGGCGCAGCACGGCCTGCTCGACGGCCAGGTCGAGGGCGCTCGTCTGCACCGCGCTCAGCGCGGCGGCCACCTCCGCCACCTCGTCCCGGCTCTTCACCCGGATCGGTTCCATCTCGGGGATCACCACGTCCTCACCAGCGGGCGTCTCGAGGATCTGTCGGACGGCAGTGGGAAGCCTCGTGCCGGCCATGTCCTCGGCCTGACGTCGCAGCGAAGCCAACGGCCGGGTGACAGACCGGCTGGCCAGCCAGGTCAGGAACAGGGCGAGAGCGAGCGTGGCCAGCCCGAGACCGGCGAACAGCTTCTGGTGGTCGAGGGCTCCTTGCTGCACGCGACCGGCTTCCTTGCCGAGCGCTTCGGCGGCGCGGGTGCGCAGGCCGAGGTAACCGATGTCGGGCTGGCTCTTCACCGCGCCGAGCATCTCGGTGATGTTCACGGGCTGTCCCGCGAGGTAGGCCTCCACCTGCGTGTTGAAGCTCTGGACGCCGGCTTCAGCAAAGGTGGCGCCAGCGACACCGGCATACGGGCCGGTGGCATCGGTGCGGATCTCCTTGTCGAGCACACGACCGCGGTCATAGAGGGCCGACACCTCTTGGCCCGCGCCGGGTGAGCTGCTGGTTCCTGTGACTGTGGCGAGCACCACGCTGCGAACGATGCGAGCCCGCACCTCGCTCTGGCGCGCCGCGGCGTCGACGATCTCGACACCGTTTCGGAGGTTCGCGTCGTCCACCGCTCGTGCCACGGTCGACGTGGCGTCGAAGAACGACTCCACGATGTTCGTGTACCGGGTGAACACCTGGTCGGCCAGCTCGTGGTTCGAGACGTCCATCGGACCGGAGTAGGCGTCGACGTCAGCGCGAAGCTGCCTCAGGGATCCGAGGGCCTTCCACGCCGGGGCAAACGCATTGGTCAGCTCGGCTCCGCGGCCGTCGAGCTGAGCCTTCAGCTCGGTCACGGACGTGTCGACGAGCCCCCGCGCTTCGGCATTTGTGGCCACGGGCAGGCCCGCCGCCGCCCCGAGTCCGATGAGATCGATGGCAGCGCGGTTGCGCTCATCCTGCAACCGCGTGATCAAGCTTCCGGGCCCGACCGAGGCCGTGGCCAGCTCCGTCTGGGACCGCGTGGCCCCGACGGCGTCGGCGGCGGACATGACCTCGAAGCCAGCCATGGCGACGAGGCCCACAAGCGGGACAGCAAGGGCCACGCCGAGCTTGGTTCGAATGTGCGTCGCGCGGAACACGGCGGTTCTCCTCGAGATCAGCGGCGCCCAGCCGGCAGACGAGCCGGGGGCTTCGGTGTGGGGTTGCTGGCCTTGGTGTCGGCGTTGCGGGGGCTGAGGTTGAGGACGGAATCGGCCGACGCCACCGCGCCCTGCTCGGCCGGGAGGCCGATCGCCCATCCGAGGATCTCGGGATCTTCGGTGAGCAGGACCAGCGGGCCCTGACCGTCGTGGCTGAGGAGCAACTCGAGGAGCGTCGGGCGGAGAGCGTGGTCGATCGAGCCAAACGGATCGTCCAGCACGATGAGGTGGTCGCCATGTGCCTCGAGCAGGCCCTTCAGGCCGTCGGAGAAGTCCTCCGGCCGCGGGCCATCTGACCCCGTTCCCGCCGCCTCGGCGTCCTCGAAGGCCCGGTCGACCTTGACCGACGCGGCGGCGACGGCCGACTCGGCGTCGTCGATCACGGGCTGCAGCACGTCGACGTGCTCGCGCAACCGGCCGGCCAGCGCGACGAGGGTGGTCAAGCGATCGCCACCGGGCCTGCGGTCGATGGGCAGCTCCTCGGCCAGCGTTCGGGCCCGACGAGCGAGGTCAGCGATCGCGCTCTGGGCCCGATCGAAGGCCACCTCGGCCGCCGCCGCGGCCTCCGAGGCCCGGTCGAACAGCACACGCGCGTCGTGCTCGGCTCGACTCAGGGTGGCGGTGAGCGCCTCCACCTGGGTGCGGAGCTGCTCCGCGGCCACGAACCGCTTGAGCCGCGAGGTGTCCTCTCCGGCCCGTGCCGACAGCTCAGCCTCCACCGCACCGACTGACCGACTGGCCAGATCGAGCTGCTCGGCCGCCACCGCTTCGAGCTGACGCGCTGCGGCCAGCTCGCCGGCGATGTCGTCCAAACGAACGAGCAGGTCGTCGAGCTCGACCGCGCGCTCCTCGGCCTCGGCCCGCTCGCGGCGATGCTCGGCGGCGACCGTGGTCTGACGCTGCAGCCACTCGTGGGCGGCGAGGGGCAGGCTCACCCCAACGGGAGCGATCCCGACGCTCGCCAGGGCCGCTCCAAGGCCGGCGACCACCGACGCTGGCATCTGCGGGTGCGAGCGGAGGAGGGAGATGGCGTCATCGCCGGGATCGACCCCGAGGTGCTCCACGGCGTGGGCCACGAGCCGGGCCCGCTCGGACCGCAGGTGGTCCATCTCGGGGGAGCTCCGCTGCGCCCGCTGCAGGCCGTCCCGCGCTGACTTGGCGGCCACGTAGGCCCGCTCGGCCTCGAGGCGCTTCGGTGAGGTCGTGACTGCCCGGCCCCCGGTGAGCACCACGTCGAGGTAGCTGCCGAACCCGAAGCGATCGAGCAGCGCCCGCTCGACGGCGCGAGCCTCCTCGAGCTTCCGCTGTGCACTGCCCTTCCCGAGGTGACGACCTGTGCGCTCCGAGGCTGCGTCGACGGCGGCATGGGCGGCGTCGAGCTCAGCCCGGTCGACGGGCGTGAGCGAGGGCGCAACCACCTCAGCCTCGAGGCGGTGCAGCGCGTTGGCGGCTTGATCGACCGCGTCCTGTGCCCGCCTCAGCGCCTCCGGGTCAGGCGAGAAACCCGTGTCCTGCTGCAGCTCCTCGAGATCGGCATGGAGGTCGGAGAAGGCATCGGCCAGCGCCTGGGCATAGGCGTCCGGGCCGGCGGTTCGCACAGCGTCGTTCCACGCGTCGAGCCCAGCCTGCACTCGATCGAAGTCAGCGTCGGCGTGGAGACCGCCAGCGTGGCAGCCGGCGAGTCGCTCCTGCAGGAGCGCGCACCGCCCTTGGACGGCCTCGTGCTCCCCTACCAGCGCCTGCACCCGCGCGACGGCGGCGGCATGCGCATCGTGCGCGGTGCGCACTGCCTGCCCAGCCGCTTCGAGCTCCCGGCGCAGCCCGTTCTCGTCCATGCCCGCGCCGTCGATCTCGTCGAGCTGACCGCCGGCGTCCTGCATCGCCACGCTGGCGGCCGTGCGCTGCTCCAGGACGCGGTCGAGACCCGCCCGAGCGGCCCGCTGGTCGACCTGACGAGCCTCGAGCGTGAGGCGAGCGGCGTCCACGGCTTGGACGTACGCCGGCAGGTCGTTGTCGGTGTCCAGGGCCCATTGCGCCCCATCCAGGACCGTCTGGCGCGACGAGCCGAGGTGCTCGAGCTGGCTGCGGGCGGTGTCGAGATCGTGGGCGGCCCGGGCGGCCGTGGCATCGAGCCGTGCCCGGGCTGCGGTGCGATACGGGGAGCGCTCCGCAGCCAGGTCGCCCGCGGCGGAGGCAAGATCCTCTGGGCCCAGGATCGTCCCGTCGAGGGGCTCGACGATCTGATGCACCCCGCGACGCGCCACCGTGAGTCGCTGGTGGATGGTCGATCGGTTGTCGGGACCCTGGTCGGTAGTCAAGCGCGCACCACCCACCAATTGAGCCCGACGACACCGATTGGATCGCGGCTGGTGGGATTCCTCCCGCGCTGTATCGGCGGGTCCACCGGCGATCTTGAGGGAACGACGGGGCGCCAATCGGCGGGACCTTGCACCGGTTCGATCGAGCGTCACCATCCCCGAGTCCTGGGAAGTCGGCCACTACCGTCAACTGGCAATTGGGGCCCCGCTGCGGGGTGCCGGCACGGAGGACCCGGGGTGTCAGGGCGCAACCGTTCCATCGAGGCCGAGGGCACCGTGGATCTGACCCGTCGCTACCTCAGCGAGCTCGGGTCGTACCCGCTCCTGACCGCCGAGCAAGAGGTCGAGCTGGCCAAGGCCATCGAGCTCGGCCGTGGTGCCCAGCTCGAGCTCGACACAACCGACGTTGCGCGCCCTCGCCGTCAGGTCCTCGACCAGCAGGTGGCGGCCGCTGAGCTCGCACGCCGCACGTTCATCCAGTCGAACCTGCGCCTCGTGGTGTCGATCGCCAAGCGCTACCAGGGCACGGGGATGACGCTGCTCGACCTCATCCAGGAGGGGAACCTCGGTCTGATGCGGGCGGTGGAGAAGTTCGACCACCGCAAGGGCTTCAAGTTCTCCACCTATGCGACCTGGTGGATCCGCCAGGCGATCGGTCGAGGCATCGCCGACAAGGGCCGAACGATCCGACTGCCCTCGCACCTGGTCGACACGATGGCCGTCCTGGCCAAGACCTCAGCGACGATGCTCAAGCTGCTCGGGCGCGAGCCCACGCCCGCCGAGCTGGCGGCGGAGACCGGCTTGTCCGAGGACCGCGTGCGGCTGGCGCTGCGAGCTGCCCCCGACCTCATCTCGCTGTCCGCGTCGATCGGCGACGACGACGCCGAGCTCGGGGATCTGCTCGCCGACGACAACGCCGAGGCGCCCTTCGAGGCCGCCGCCCTCTCCCTGGCCCGCGCCGACCTGCAGACGCTGCTCGACTACCTCAACCCGCGTGAGCGGGAGATCCTGTCGCTGCGATTCGGCCTGCAGGGCGAGCAGCCGCTCACGCTCGATGAGGTCGGCCAGATGTTCAACGTCACCCGCGAGCGGATCCGCCAGATCGAGGCCAAGGCGCTCACGAAGCTGCGCCACCCCTGCTCGGCCCGTCACCGACGGCTCGTCGCCTCGCTCAGCAGCTAGCGCAGCGGCGAGCGCCTCACGCCGTTCCACTGGTCGGGAGTGCCACCGCCTGGGGGTGCCGCGCTGACCGAGCCAGCGCCACGAACGCGCCGCTGGTCTCGTGTTGGAGCTCGGGGAGGTCGTCCGCCGGGAACCAGCGGGCGTCGACGATCTCGGGTGACCCGGGACGCGCCAGCGCGGGGTCCTGCCCCGGCGCGAGGCGGGCGCGGAACACGAGATCCACCCGCCGCGCTTCGGCATCGACCACCACGGCCGGCTCCCCTGTGAGCACGATGTCGATCCCCACCTCCTCGCGCACCTCTCGGCGGGCGGCCGCTTCTGGATCCTCGCCGCGCTTGAGCAGTCCGCCGGGCACGCCCCAACGGTTGCGATAGGACTGCTGCACGAGCAGCACCTGTCCATCGGCCCGCTCGATGCAGCACATCGCGCCCACCGTGAAACCGGGTGCAATCGAGCGCACGACGCGCCGTCGAGCTCGTAGGGGCAGGTGTCGGTACACGTGCAGCGCGAGGAGGTGCAACCGACGGATCATGCCGGCCTCCCGTCGACGTGGGACAGCTCCTGCTCGCTCGCCCACGCCGGGTGCGCGGCGAAGCGCCGGCGGGCTTCCAGCAACGCGGCGAGCAGCCCCGGCGTGGCGGCGGCGATCGGGGTGCGACGAGCCGAGTGCTCGAGGGTGACGAGCGGCCGGCCCCAGGCGTCGTCGCACGACGCGCCGGCCTCCCGGCAGATCAGCATGCCGCCGAGGAAGTCCCACGACCCGTGGGCGCCCACGCTGCAGTCCACGTAGCCATCGAGGCGCCCGCCAGCGACCGCGCACAGATCGAGGGCCACGGCTCCGAGGGCCCGGAACTGCTTCCATCCGAAGTACTGCGGCGGCAGGCCCGACAGCCCGAGGATCGACGTGGAGAGGTCGGTTGCATCGCTGGGCCGCAATGGGGCGCCATCCACCCGGGCCCCGCCGCCGCGGACGGCTTCGAACCGAGCCCCGCTCGCTTGGTCGACAACCAGCGCGACTCGAGCGCCATCGCCGTCGACCGCGCAGAGGCTCGTCGCGAACCACGGGAGCCCGCGACTGGCGTTGGTGCTCCCGTCGACCGGGTCGATGACCACGACCACCCCGCGCTCGCCGTGGTGAAGCCCCGACTCCTCGCTCATCGCTCCAAGGCCAGCCCGATCGAGGACGAGCAGCGCCGCCTCATCGGCGGCGAGGTCGCTCAGGTACTGACCGGGGCGGGTTCCAGCGTCGCCCCAGTCGCCCAGGCCGTCGAGGGCAACACGCACCGCGCTCGCGGTGTCGTGCAGCACCTCGAGCAGCAAGTCATCACGCATGAGCACTGACGGTAGCGGTGCGTCAGGCGGGGTCGACGCGCAGCACCTGCGTGGGGGTGATGACGTAGAGCTCACCGCTTCCGTCTTGACCGAAGGAGACGACGTTGCCGGGATCCAGGCCCAGCTGCCGCTGGGCGGTCACCCGCCCTCCCGCTTGTGTGAGGCCCCGAACCTCGCCGTCGCAGTAGTCGGCGAACAGGTAGACGGCGGCCAGGTCGGGGATGCGACTCCCCCGGTACACGTAGCCACCCGTGATCGAGCACCCCTCCGCATGGGAGTACTCGAAGATCGGGGCTGCGTACGCGCCCGACGGGGTGCAGCTGCTGTACACGTGGGATCCCTCGAAGCAGCGCCAGCCGAGGTTCCGACCGGCCTGCGCGCTCGTCGGCAGGAGCGTGATCTCCTCCCACTGGTTCTGACCCACATCGCCCACCCACAGATCTCCGGTGCTGCGGTCGAAGCTGAACCGCCACGGGTTGCGCACCCCGCTGATCCAGCGCTCGACCGTCGGGGTGGGCGGTGAGGGATCGATGCGCAGGATCTTGCCGAGGTCGGTGCTGGGGTCTTGCGCGTTGCCGATGGTGCCGTGCTGGTCTCCTGCCCCGCCGCCATCGCCCAGTCCGAGGTACAGCCGGCCGTCAGGCCCTGCCACGATGTTCCCGCCGTTGTGGTTGGCCTCGGGCTGGTCCTCGGTGAAGATCGTGCGGCGTGTGCCGAGGTCGGGAAGGCCACCGCCTCCGACGGTGAACTCGTCGAGGCGGGTGTCGCCAGCCGGATCGGTGTAGCTCGCGTAGAAGCGCGTCCCCGGGAGGTTGAAGGCGATGCCGAGCAGTCCCTGCTCCCCTCCGGTGCTGACGGCGGCCACGGTCTGCGAGCTGACGCACGAGGAGCCCTGGAGCCGACACACCGAACCTCCCCGCGTCGCGATCCAGAGACCTCCATCACCGGGGAACACCGCCATCGCGATCGGATAGTCGAGGCTCGCGACCGGCGACAGGCGGATCCTGACGACGGCCAGTCCCGCAGCACGGGTCGTGGGCGCCGCGGTCGGTGGCGGCGAGGGCGGCGGGGCCGCAGGGCCCCGGGTGGAACCGGGCGCTGTGCTGGCCGAGCCGGGGGGCCCGGTGGTGGACGAGCCAGGATCGCTGGTCGATGAGGCGTCGAGCGATGTCGACGGTCCGCCGCTCGTGGTTGATCGCTGGGCCGTGGACGTCGTGCGATCGACGGCGTCGACACCAGCCCGCCCGTGGTCACGGCCAGGCAGCACGGCGGCGGCCACGACGACGGCGAGCACGAGCGCCGCCGCGACGGCCGGCGCTCGGCGACCGAGGTTCATCGGCTCAGCGTAAGGCAACGATGGCGCCGGTCCCGGGCGGGGTGGCGACGGCCCGGCCCCGTGGCAGGCTGTGCCCGTGGCCGCCATCGACATCGCCGGGTTCGTCGCCGACCTCAAGGATCATGCCGTTGACCACGGCTTCCACGTGCACGACGAGCGGCACTTCGTGGAGACCTATTCGCTGCGCCAGGCCTGGGAGGTCGACCTCCACCCCGAGGAAGCCTGTGGCGGACCGCTCGACCTCCACCTGTCGCTCGAGGTCGATCCCCGCACGCTGCTGTCCTTCGAGGACCTCGTGCTCTCGCTGCCCGAGGACGAAGACCCTCCCGACAGCTTCCACTTCCCCCTGCTGTTCACGTGGTCGCTCCCGCCGCTCCCGAACGGCCCCGACCTGCTGGTGCTGGCCACCGAGCTCGCCGGTGTCGGCGGGGCCGACCTGCCCCTCGAGGCGTCAGCGATCGACTCCTACCCGTCGGCCACGGATCCCTCCGAGCGGAGCCTGTCGATCGTGGCACGGGTAGAGGTGTCGCTCACCCGTGTGTTCAGTGGACAGGAGCAGCTGTGCGACATCCTCGATCGCTGCGCCGATGTGAGCCATCACCTGCTCGACCGCGCCCCGGGCTGGCTCGGCGACGACCTCTGAGCAGGCTCAGCCGCCCAGGTAGACGCTGCGCAGCAGATCGGTACGAGCGGCCAGCTCGGCCCCAGGGCCGGCGAAGCGAACCTCGCCCTTCTCCATGAACAGCACGCGCTCGGCGTGCTGCATGGCGAGGGTCGCGTGCTGCTCGACGACCACGACCGTGATGCCATCCCGGTTCAGCTGCTGGAGCAGGCCCATCAGCTCCTCGACGATGATCGGTGCCAGTCCGAGGGAGAGCTCGTCGACCATCAGCAACGACGGCTCGATCACGAGGGCGCGCGCGATGGCGAGCATCTGCTGCTCGCCACCCGAGAGGGTGCCGGCGAGCTGCTTGCGGCGCTGCCCCATCCAGGGGAAGAGCTCCATGCCGCGGGCGATCCCAGCATCACGCGCCGCCGCGTTGCGACGGAGGAGGTGGCCGCCGAGCCGCAGGTTCTCCTCGACCGTCAGGTCGGGCAGGGTGCCTCGGCCACCCGGAACGTGGGCCAGCCCGAGGCCCACGATCTCATCGGGCGGCATCCGGGTGATGTCGACGCCGTCGAAGGTGATGGTGCCGGTCGACACCGGCGACAGGTTGGAGATCGCCTTGAGCACCGTCGACTTGCCCGCGCCGTTCGTGCCGAGGATCGCGACGAACTCTCCCTGCGCGATGGTGAGGGACACGTTGAACAGGATCTGTACTCGGCCGTAGTGCACGTCGATGCCGTCGACGGACAGAAGCGGCGTGCCGGGGAGGTCGTTCGTCATGCGGTCGCTCCGAGGTAGCTGCGCAGGACCTCTGGGTGGTTGCGCACCTCGGCCGGTCGGCCGGATGTGATGACGGCCCCGGAGGCCATGGCCACGATGGTGTCGGAGATCCCCATCACGAGCGGCATGTCGTGCTCGATGAGCAGCACGGTGGCGCCGAGGTGGTCGGCCAGTCGGCGCAGGAGCGGGCCGAGCGCCTCGGTCTCCTTCTGAGCGATGCCCGATGCAGGCTCGTCGAGGAGGAGCAGCTTGGGTCGGATGGCGGCCACCGCGGCGAGCTCGCAAAGGCGGAGCATGCCGGTCGACAGCTCCGAAGGCGGCTTGTCGCCGTGGGCCGTGAGCCCGACGAGCTCGAGGGCCTCATCGGCGCGGGTCGCCACCTCCGACTCGTCGAGCCGAGCGCCAGAGAAGCCGAGAACAGAGCGGAAGAACCCCGAGCGGACCATGCGATCGTGCTGGACGGTGCGCAGGATGTCGCGGATCGGCACCGATCGGAAGAGGCGCGCGTTCTGGAACGTGCGACCCACACCGAGTCCGGCCCGCTCGTAGGCCGGTCGCCCGGCGAGGTCGACTTCTCCGTCGGTGCGCAGGACGATGCGGCCGCTGTCAGGCGCCCGGAAGCCCGAGATGCAGTCGAAGAGCGTGGTCTTGCCGGCGCCGTTCGGACCGATGATGCCCGTGATGCCGCCTCGAGCGACGTCGAAGGTCACACCGTCGAGAGCGTGGACGCCGCCGAAGGAGAGTCGTACGCCCTCGATCGACAGGATGGGCGTGGTCATGGTGCGACCTCTTCGAGCTCGGCGGCGTCGTGCAACACGGAGGTGAGGTCGGGCTGCTCGTCCTCGGCGTCCTCGTAGGCGCTGGCCCTGCTGCGCACGAACCGCGACATCGATGCCAGACCGCCGGGGTTCACGGCCATGATCAGGATGAGCAGCGCGCTGGACAGGATCTGCGGCCAGAACGAGATGGAGGTGGCCTGCACCGAGCCCTTCGAGATCTCCGGATAGAGCCCGAACAGGAAGGCACCGATGAAGGGTCCGACGATCGAGCCGATCCCGGCCACCACGGCGTTGGCCAGCCAGGCGATCGAGAAGAACACGCCCGCGTACTGGGTGCCCACGCCGCCGAGCTGATAGGTGAGCAGCGTGCCGGCGAGTGCGGCGATGGCGCCGGCCACGGCGAAGCCGGTGAGCTTCACCCGCACCGGGCGGATGCCATAGGCCGCGGCGACGGTCTCGCTGTCGCGGATGGCGAGGAAGGAACGCCCTACACGCGTGCGATGTATGCGCACCACGACCAGGAAGGCGGCGGCGGTGAGCCCGAGGAACAAGTAGTAGAGCCGCGTATCGGTGGCCAGCCACGAGGGTGGGGTCACGCGAGCCGCTGTGGTGAACCGGGGCACGATGGCACGCTCAGCGGCCAGGCCGAAGGCGAGCGTCGCCACGGCGAGGTGCAGGCCGCGCAGCCGGAGCGCCGGTAGGCCGATCAGCACTGACACCGGCAGCGAGAGCAGCACGCCCGTGAGGATGGGCAGAGGAAACGGGAGGTGCAGCACGTTGGCGCCGATCGCCGCGCCGGCTCCTCCGACGGCCACGAACGCCCCCTGGGCCAAGGAGACCTGCCCGAGCCAGCCGACGAGCACCACGAAGCTCAAGATGACCAGCGCGAAGGCGAGGCTCAGGTTCACCGGCAGCGTGTAGAAGGACGGTACGGGCAGCAGCGGGTACCCGAGAGCCAGCACGATCAGCGCGGGAAGCGCGACCCGTCGAACAGCCTGCGTCACACGGAGCAAGCGCGGGCCGGTGGGGATGGCGGCTCGGAGCAGCCGGTAGGCCTCGACGGGGTCGATGGCACGGGCCAGCGCCGATTCGGAGGCACCCGTCCGACCGACGACGCCTGTGTCCTCATCGTCTCGGATGCCGCGGAAGATCCACGGCGGCCGGAGCGCGAGCACGACGATGACTGCGCCGAGCGTCAGCACCTCGGGGGCGCCTTGGAAGAGCTCGCGGTTGAGGTCGACGAGGTAGTGGCGAACCCACTCCTCGCCGAGCCCGATGCCGAACCCCGCCGCGACCGCGATCGGGAACGAGACCATCCCCCCGACGATCGCGGCGGCGAACCCCTTGATGGTGAGCAGGAGCAGCAGGTTCGGATCGCTCGAGATGACCAGGCTGGCCAGGGCGATTCCGGCGAGCCCCGCCACCATCGAGCCGCTCACCCAGGACACCACGGCGAGCTTGCTGGCCGACACCCCGAGGAGCGACGCGACGTCGCGGTCGGTGGCAGCAGCCCTGATCGCCAGGCCCGTGGCCGTGAAGCGGAAGAAGGCGTAGACCGCCGCGGCCAGCACCACGAGCAGGAGCAGCACGCCGAGGCGCTCGTAGGACAGGTTCACCCCGCCCACCGCGAAGGCGGCCTTGCGCGGGAAGATGGCCCGATCGTTGGGCACGATGAGCTGGTCGGCGCCGTAGATCTGCTGGGTCACCGCGGAGAGGAGCAGCGCCAGACCGAGCGTGACGATGATGTTGGTGACCATCGACGCGGCGGCAAAGGGCCGGATCACGAAGCGCTCGATCAGCAGGCCGAGCAGCCCGGCGAAGAGCAAGCTCACGGGCACCGCGGCCCAGAACCCCAGCTGCACGTGGTGCTCGAGGCGCAGGTGCAGTGCGAGCACGTCGAGGTGGAACGACAGGCTGCGCCCGGCGACGAGGTCGTAGTGGAAGAACGCGACGAAGGTGGCCATCGCTCCGTAGGCGAAGTTCGGCACGCGCGTCGCCTTGTAGATGAACACGAGGCCCATGGCGAGCAGCGCGTACACAGCGCCCGTGACCAGCCCGCCGGGCAGCGTGCCGAGGAAGTCGGTCACGAGTCGTCACCCGTCTCCCGGCGGATGCGTCGAAGACCGAGGTGGGTGAGCGCCGCCCAGCCCATCAGGGCCATGACCCACGGCCAGGTGTCGGAGGCGATCCAGTCGTCGGCGCGCAGCGTCGCCGCGCAGGCGATCGGAGCGGTGGCGAGGGAGGTGGACTGCGTCGCCGCGGCGTGGGGCGCCAGTGGTGCGATCGCCGCCGGCGCGGCGACGAGTGACGGAGCGGGCACCGCTACCGGGAACGTGTCGAACGAGCCGGGCAGGCCGCCGGCGTCACCGAGCAGGCTCGAGGTGAGGTCTCCGAGACCGAACCCGCCGACGTCCTCGGTGGCCGCCGCAGAGCTGAAGGCGAACCCGAAGAGCATCTGCACTCGCTGCGGGTTGAGATCCGTGAGCCCGGTCACCTCATGCGGAGGGTCGCAGGTGACCAAGAGGCCGCCCACCATCGACGACGCCGCCTTGCCGTCCTGGTCGATGCCGAGCTTGGGCGGCGGCCGATGGAACAGGAACCCCTGCGGATAGGCGGCCGGATCGTCGAGCACAGCCAGCTCGCAGCTGAAGGCCCGGAGGGCGGTCGTGGCTGCGTCGAGCACCTTCCGGCCGGCAGCACTCGTGGCGGGGACGACGGTGTCGCCGACGACGATGTCACCGTTGCGCACCGAGAAGCGCACCCCACCGGCATCGATGCCGTTGACCGAGACCGAAGCCGCGCTGGTGGCCTCGCCGGCCCGGCCCGTGAGGGCCGAGGAGCTCTCGGCCTCGACCGCATCGATCGTGAGCAGCCCGTCGAACAGCTCGATGTCTTGGCCGCGGGCGCTGGTGGTGGCCCGCAACACGCCCTCAGTCGTTCGAAGCAGCGTGTCGCTCTTGGCCGATCCGGCCGTGCCCACCGCTCCCAGCACGTCCAGCGCCGTGCGCTTGCCGCCGGCCTCACCAGCGCGGGCATGGAGGTCCGCGTACGGGCCGGCGTCGCAGCGAGCGGTGGCGTAGCCGAGCGCCGGCGCGCCCGTCGTCTCGGGTCGGTTGTCCGTCGGGAAGAAGAACGACGTGTCGAGAAGCGCGCCCGGATAGAAGCACTCCGCCTGGGGCACACGGCTCTCGTCCCCCTTGCGGCTGGCGTCGGGATCCGCGTACTTGCCACCGACGACAGCATCGAGCTCGCTCGGCGAGCCGGCCAGGCCCTTGGCGATGTCGGAGCCCGACGCCCGCCCGATCTCACCGACGGTGTGGGCAACGGTGCCGCTCCCAACCGGGAGCGGGATGTCGTACTCGACGCGCACCGGGTAGGCCTCGGCCTCAGCGCTCAGGTTGAGCTGGTCGACGGCGGCGGCGCCGCTGGGTTGGCGAGCACCGGGCAGCACGACCGCGGTGCCGAGCACGAGGACGATCGCCACGGCCCCGGCGCCACCGATGGGCACCCGCCGCAGTCCGCGTCGCGGGCGGGAGATCGGCGGTTGGAAGATTGGGCGAGCAGGGTCGAGCGGGGCGAGCTCGGCGGCCCCGGCCGCACCGTTCACCGCGCCTCGGGCATAGCCGAGACCGGCGACGACGAACGCGAGCACACCCGCGAACAACCCACGGACGAGCATGACGCGAGCCACCGAGGGCTGGTCGGGGAGCACGAAGGCGGCCGCCTTGGCGAGGATCAGCCCGGCGAACACGATGTAGATGAGCGCTTGGCCACCGATCGGCGCCTTGGCCGAAACACCGCGGGCCGCCTCAGGAGCAACCACCACCCGGCCGACGGCCGCATCGAGCTGACCCCACCGCGCCGCGACCGCACCGAAGACAGCGGTGAGGATGCTGACGACGATGAGCGCATCGGCGAGCACTTGACCCTCGAGCAGGGGTGGCGCCCCGGGCGAGCACAGGGCATGCCCGGCGAAGAGCACCCACGCGAAAGCGGCGTTGACGAGCATCTGGCTGAGGGCGATCGGCAGCGCGATGTCGCGCCACCCCCGGCGACGGCTGTCGACCGGATCCGGCCGGGCCCGCAGGAAGCCCTCAGCTGAGCGGATGCCGGCCGCACGACCAGCGGTGTCGACGGCGACCGCCACCGCGCCGGCAAGGAGCACCAACGCCACGGCCACGACGAGGTATGGAGCGGAGCTCTGACCGAGGACGGCCGCGAGCACCACGGCGCCACACCCCGCCCATGCGGCGGCACCGAGCGCCCACCGAGCGGCCTGACCCCACAGGCGCCGGCCGTGAAACGGATCCTCGACGCCATCGGTGGAGCCCGCGTCGGTTGGAGCGACGCGACCGAGGAGCCGGTCAGTGGCGCCGTCGTAGAGCGCCATCGGCCACCCGACGAGGGCCGACGCGAGCGCGGCACCGGCCACGATCAGCACGAGCTCGGTCGGCGGCAGCGCGCCGTTGCGGGCGCGGGAGATGGCCAGACCCGCCACCACGAGGAACACCACGAGCTGGGTGAGGGCGCCAGCCGTTCGCTTCGACGCAAGGTACGAGGCGGCCGGAGTGCCCCTGTCGGCCGCGGGCGCGTCGGCGGTGGGCTGGGTACGTCGCAGTCGGGGCATCGTCATCGCTCGAAGATGTTGCAGCCGCCGAAGCGGGCTGGGGGCGTTTGGCCGGGGGGCACGGGCGTGGTCAGCAGCTGCGGGGTGATCTGCGTCCACTTCAGCTTGTCGTCGTGCTTCTGGATCTGGATCACGTAGCCACCCTTGAGGGCGACATGGCAGCTCGGCGACCAGCTCCAGATGGGCTGGTTCGGATCGTTGGAGAGCCCTGGCCGCCAGTTGGTGAACCCGTTGAGCACCTGCACCAGACGCTCACGGGTGATGTTGTCGCCGAGCTGGGCCAGCGAGTCGCGCATCAACAAAGCAGCCACGAAGTAGCTCATCGTCACCGAGGAGTACGACTCCGTCTTGGAGGACACCTTGGCCACGTAGGCCTTGTAGTCGGGGTTGTCGTAGAGGGCACCGAAGGCGTCGAAGGCGTACATCCCCTCACTGAAGTCACCGAGGGCCTCGTGGATCACGGGCACCCCGATGAGGTAGCCGCCCCAGCCCTTGGGCGGCTTGTAGCCCTGGATCTGCGCCTCGACCCCGCAGTTGATGACCTTGCCGGCATCGATCTCGAACTGGATGAAGTCGACCTTCGCCGCGGAGGCCTTGCCGATGGCGTCGGAGCACGATGTCTGGTCGACAGCGAAGGGGGCGAGGACGGGCACGTCCACGCCGTACGCCTTCCAGTCGGTGGCGACATCTTCGGCGTAGGCACGGGAGAAGTTGTTGGACCCCGCATCAAGGTAGAAGATCGCCACCGACTTCACGCCGAGCTTCTTCACCCCGAAGTTCGACAGCTGGTAGCTGGCTAGCCGCTGCGGGCCACCCACCGAGAACCAGTAGGGGTTGGTGAACTCATCGTCGAACTGGCCGAGGTGGTACACCGGCACCTTGTTCTGTGCCACGTACGGGCCAACCGAGGCTGCGTAGACCATCGACAGGGCGAACACCTTGTCCACCTCGACGAGTCGCTTGGTGTTGGCCAGCTGCTTCGCGGGGTCGGCGCCGTCGTCGTAGAGCTTGAGCGAGATGCGGCGACCGTTCACGCCGCCGTGATCGTTGATGTACTGCACGCCCGCCGTGAAGCCGACGGCGATCTGCTCGCCGTACACGGCGGCCGGACCAGAGGTGAACGTCGAGCCGCCGATCTTGATCTCGGTGTCGGAGACGCCCTGGTCGTACACCTTCTGCGCGCCGCCGGCGGGACGGGCTGGCACACCTGAGCCTCCGGCGCCGGTCGACCCGGCGCTTCCGGTGGCGGGCCCGCCTCCGGCGGTTGCGGCCGGGTCGGTTGGCACAGCACCGTCAGCGACATCCGACCTGGCCGCGTGAGCGGAGGACGGTCGCCCGGCGGCCGAGGTGAGGCGCGGGCCAGCCGGGGTGATCCCACCGGCGGCTGCCGCTGACACCGCGAGCAGGAGCGCGAGAGCGGCGACCAGATGGCCTCGCCATGGACGAAGCCCATCCCTCGCCCACGTCTGACCAACGTCGCGCACGTCTCTCCCCCAGATGGATGGTGTTCCCTGCGGGTGCTTCGCTACCCCGTGAGGGATCTCCTGCACCAACCTGACATTGATCTCAGGTCTAGTCGACGGCCGTCCCGACCGGTACGGTCCGGGCATGGCAGGCGGGGACCAGATCATCGAGGACCCCGCGATCCGGGCCGTTCGCGACGCTGTGGAGGCGGTGGCCTCTGGCCTCGTGCGCCGGGAAGGCGGCGAGGAGCGGCCCCTGGGCGCCAAGGCCGCCCGCACCCGAGCCCGCATCCTCAGGGCGGCGCGCGACGTGTTCGCCGAGCGGGGCTACCAGGCATCCGCCGTCGGCACCATCACCGAACGCGCCGAGGTGGGGGCGGGCACCTTCTACCAGTACTTCCGAGACCGCAGCGACGTGCTCGCCGCGCTGGTTGGTGAGGGCGTCCTGCTCGCGCTCGCCGACATCCGTCGATGGGATGCCACCGAGGGGCGGGCCGGTTTGCGCACGATCTTGCATGCCTTCGTGACGGGCTATGCCGCCAACGCCGACTTCCAGGCCGTGTGGGAGGAGGTGAGCCACGTGGAGCCCGCCCTCGCCGACCTGCGCCAGTCGCTCACCGCCGTCTACGTCGCCAGCTTCGAGACCGAGCTCGAGCGGGCAGCAGCAAGCGGCCTGGTGCACCCGACCCTCGATCCGGTGGAGACCGCCCGCGCCCTCACAGCGATGGTCGACCGCTACTGCTTCCAGGTCTTCGTGCAGCACGCGGGACCTCCCGATGTCGCCGCGGCCACGGATCTCCTCACCGACCTGTGGGCCGGCGCCATCGGGCTCGAGTGACCCGCGACGATCGCCGGCGGGGACCTCCGCGCAGATCAGTCGTCGGCCCAGATCCGCTTCGACTTCCAGAGCCAGGTGCTGAGCGGGTTCATGAGCCCGAGGTCGCGGCACAGCACCCGCACCTTGCGCATGGCGACCGCCGCGCTCTGGCGCCACTCCGGGTTGTCGTCGTAGGCCTCGCGCAGCGTGTCCGTCGGGATGCCGTAGGTGCGCACGATGTCCTTCGAGGGGCGCATCATCAGTCCGCCCATCTCGCCGAGGATCATCGGCGCTCCGATCGAGAGGATGATGCGGCGCACCGGGCCCAGCTCCGGCACGCTTCGCTTCAGCCAATGACGGGCGAAGGAGAGGTGGCGGGCCTCCTCGGTGACGTGGATCCGCATGATCCGCTCGAGCAACGGGTGCAGGTTGGCGTCCTTGTTGCGGAGCGTCTCGCGCTGCATGTGATCGATGGGATCCTCGCCGCCGAGCACGAAGACGAAGAACAGCTCTGGGAACACGCGAGCGAGCCGCACGACGCGACGCGAGCCGGTGCGTGCCTTGCGGGGCACGTCGGGGACGGTGCCATACCCGGCCCTGCCCGCGAACTCCTGGAACATGAGGGAGTGCTGGGCCTCCTCGATGACCTCGTGGTACACGTAGCGCAGCTCGGGTGACCCGGCGGGCAGCGTGGTGGAGTGCTCGAGCAGGCCGCGCTTGAGCACACCCTCGAAGAAGTAGCCGACCTGCATCTTGCTGGCGACCATGTGCAGACCGATGCGCGCTCGGACCTCCTGCGGCTGCGCCTGATACCACGACGTGGCGCCGAGCGGATCGAGGACGCCGAGCTCCCAGCGGGGGTCCGCCGGATCGATCGGGTGCTCGTCCCACGGCACGTCGACGTAGGCGTCGAAGTGCTTTCCGGGTCGCACGGACTGGTCGTTGAGCCGGCCGAGCAGCCCGGCGAAAGCATCGGTGCCCACAGCGAGCTCCTCGTCCAGCACAGTGCGATCATCGGTGGCAAGGCTCATGTCGATCCCCAGTTCCGTAGATGTTACTTCCGGTAACTACACCATGGATCCCACGCCTCCGCAAGGCGTCAGATGTCACACACGTAGGATCCGCGCATGTGCACCGTCCTTCTCCGGTTCGCGCCGGAGGCCGCCTGGCCGGTGCTCGTCGGGGCCATCCGTGACGAGTTCGCCGATCGGCCCTGGGATCCGCCCGCCGCCCACTGGGGCGCAGCCGGGTCGGGGCTCGTCGGCGGGCGCGATCGAAGCGCCGGCGGCACCTGGCTCGCCGTCGATCCATCGTCGGGTCGACCAGCGGTCGCGGCGCTGCTCAACGGGGCGCGGCGTCCCCCGCTCCCCGACGGCGCCCGACCGACGCGCGGCACGCTCGCGCTCGAGGTGCTCGCCTCCGGGCGCCCGCCCGATCCACACGCAGTGGTGGACCACGACGGGTTCCATCTGGTCCTTGCGACGCTGGCCGGCGTGGACGTGTGGTCGTGGGACGGTGACTCGCTCGAACACCGCCAGCTGACCCCGGGCGACCACATCATGGTCAACCTCGGCGTCGACACCCCCGACGATCCCCTCGTCCCCCACTTCGAGCCCCTGCTCGCGGCACTGCCCGATCCACTGCTCAGCCCGGGCCGGTCGTCCACTGCCGCGTGGGGGCCGTGGGTCGATCTGCTGGGCGGCGCCGGCCTCGACCCCGCCGATCCTCGCGCCCTCCTCGTGCGCCGCGAGATCGGGGGGCGCACCTACGCGTCGACGTCGGCCACCCTGGTGGGGCTGTCGGCCCGCGGCGTTCGCTACGACTTCTCCGGCGACCCAACCGCCCCGACGGCCTGGAGCGAGGTGGCCCTCCCGCTCACGCGGTGATGCGCCAGCCCTTGCGCTTGGCCAAGGCAGCCCGCGTGGGCCACTCGTCGCGGGCTAGGGGTTCGACATCGGTGGTCGGCGGCGACACGAAGCGAGCCGTGAGCTCGCCGCCCCCGGTGATGCGGATGACCTTCGTGTCAGCCTCGTAGTGCGCGCCCTCGGAGCACGGCTTCATCGCCTGACCCGTCTCCCAGGTGACCGCCACCGACCAGCCGGGGCAACCGATGACGGTGCAGCGCTGGCGGGCACCCGTGGTGCGTCCTTGGAGCTCACCGGACTTCGACCACACGACGAGGCCTTCCTCCACCTTGCCGGCCGCGTCGAGGGGGAAGTCCTCGGGCCAACGACCGGGGTTGGCCTTGTGCACCTGCACCCGGCTCTTTGTAGACGGCTTGGGCGGCAGGGCGCCGAACTGGATCCACGTGCTGCACACCGTGCACTGGTAGCCGGGTTCTCCGTCGCGGCGCTGCAGTCGGAGGTGGGCGTCGGTCTGGCACTGCGGGCACACGGACATCAAGGGCTCCTGGACACGGGA